>JAKSPU010000204.1 GCA_024404505.1 Clostridia bacterium | reverse complement strand
CGGCGGCCTTGGCCTTCTCGGCCATGTCGTTCAGGATGGACAGACCGGCGTCGATGGTGGCGTCGAACTTCTGCTCCTCAAGAGCCAGCACCTTCAGCACGTAGTCGTGCTTCTCGCTGAGCTCGGGATAGGCCTTGTCGTTCTGCGCCATGGCGACCTCGCACAGCTCCACGAGGAACGGGCGGTCGATGCCGAGCAGCTTGCCGTGACGGCAGGCGCGGCGGATGATGCGGCGCAGGACGTAGCCGCGGCCCTCGTTGGAGGGGATGACGCCGTCGGCGATCATGAACATGGCGGACTTGATATGGTCGGTGCAGACGCGGATGGAAATATCGTCGTCCTTGTCGGCGTTGTAGGTCTTGCCGGCGATCTCGCAGACCTTGTCGAGGATGGCGCGGTTGGTGTCGACGAGGAACATATTGTCCACGCCCTGCATGACGCAGGCGAGACGCTCAAGGCCCATGCCGGTATCGATGTTCTTGTGGGTCAGCTCGGTGTAGGTGCCGTCACCCATGTTGTTGAACTGGGAGAAGACGTTGTTCCAGATCTCCATGTAGCGGTCGCAGTCGCAGCCGGGCTTGCAGTCGGGCGAGCCGCAGCCGTACTTCTCGCCGCGGTCGAAGTAGATCTCGGAGCAGGGGCCGCAGGGGCCGGTGCCGTGCTCCCAGAAGTTGTCGGCTTTGCCGAGACGGACGATGCGGGCCGGATCGACGCCGACCTTGTTCGCCCAGATGTCGTAAGCCTCGTCGTCCTGCTCGTAGATGGAGGGCCAGAGCTTTTCGGTCGGGATAGCCAGCGTCACGGTCAGGAATTCCCATGCCCACGGGATGGCCTCGTACTTGAAGTAATCGCCGAAGGAGAAGTTGCCGAGCATCTCGAAGAAGGTGCCGTGGCGGGCGGTGTGGCCGACGCGCTCAAGGTCGGGCGTGCGGATGCACTTCTGGCAGGTGCAGACGCGATGGCGGGGCGGCTCCTCCTCACCCGTGAAGAACTTCTTCATGGGCGCCATACCGGAGTTGATCAGCAGAAGGGAGGGGTCGTTGTGCGGGATCAGGGGGAAGGAGGGCAGACGGAGATGCCCCTTGGATTCAAAGAACGAGAGGAATTTTTCACGAAGATCGTTCAGACTTGTCCATTCCATAATGTGTATGCCTTTCTTTTTATACGAATATGTTTTGTTTTACTTCAAGCCTTTGTAGAGTGCCGCGCCGATGACGGTCCCGAACTGCGCGTTTTCGGGGATGATGAACCGGACGCCGAAGGTGTCCTGCAGGGTCTCGAAGACCCGGCGGATAGGCGCGATGTCGGCCAGATTGCCGGTCAGGACGATGTCCTTTACGCCGCAGCCGCGCGCCGCGAACACGGAGATCATGAAGATCGTCTCCGCCACGAGGTTGGTGATGCCGAGCGCGATGTCGTTCGGAGTGGCCAGATCGGACAGCTTGCCGAAGTTAGCCGCGGTCAGGTCGTAGTTGACCTCCTGCAGCTGTCCGCCGCGGGAGATGTCCTTGACGGTCAGGTCGACCATGGAGAGGTCGCCGCCCTCGCAGAGCTGCTCAAGGTGGGAAATGTCGTCCACACCGAGCATTTTCCGGGCGAGGCCCTGCAGCGTACCGCCGCCGACGCCCGTGCCGCCGAGGTAGTTGACGTCCACGCTGCCGTCTCCGCGCCGTTTGGCGTGGACCAGTGCCGTGCCGGTGCCCATGCTGACGACGATGGCTTCATTCAGCCCGGAGAGATACAGACCGCCGAGACCGACGCCGGAGAATTCGGGGACGGAGCGGCAATCGAGCGAGTAGATCGGGCCGGTCATGTACGAGGACCCGACGCCCGTCATCATGACGCGGTCGATGTCTGTCAGCGCAAGGCCGTTTTCCAGCGTAAAGCGGCCGAACGCACCGTATATGGAGGTAATGGGATCGGTCGCCCTGACGAACAGAGGGGCGATCAGAGTCGGCTCGGAGGTGCTGCCCTCCCCTGCCGCTCGCGGCTTGAAGCCGACGATCTTGGTGGTGCTGCCGCCAACGTCGATGCCGATGACCACACCTTTTTTCTTTTTTGATGCTGCCATGAGATGCTTCCTTTCCGGGCAGACGGGATCGTGTTCCGCCTTACCCGCATAGATAGTATATTATAACACAATCCAATCGGAAAATCAATACGGGAAAAGGAAAAACTTCAAAAAAGCGATGTCTTCCGGTCAAAAAAAGCGGCCCGCAGTGCCTGACAGGCACCCGGGCCGTTGCTTGTTGATTCACTTTTGCTCGAACAGCCGCATGATCAGCCTGTCGATGTCCGCGCCGATCTGCTCACGGGGCTTTGCACACTCGATGAGGCACTGCCGTCCGCCGTGGAGCGTATCGAAATGAGCCACGCCCTGCTCGTCAATGACGATCTGTCCCTTTACGGTCTTGTAGAACCACGGACGCGCACCGTAAATGCCGTAGAGCGCGGTCGCGGGATCCCACGAGTGCTGTCCGTACTCACCGGCGCCATGCACCAGCAGCGACAGCGAGTCGGGCGTTTCTCCCTTGCCGTACCTGCACATCTCGCCCCCGGAGAACATATTGAAGCCAAGCTCGAACGGGCTGCACACCAGCGGGACCGGGCAGTTATGGAACGCGTACCGTGCCGCCGGGATGTCACAGAAGATGTTCCACTCACAAACGGGCATCAGCGTGCCGTCGGCGGCGATGTAGCCGGGATCGGGATTCATTGCGTTCTCGTGCCAGAAATTGCAGCCCATGACGGCGATCTCGTCGACAGACTTTTCCATCAGCGCCATGCCGTCAAGCGGGGATACGTCGTCCGGCCGGCTGGCCATCAGGCCGCAGAGGTTGGACATGGAGCCGGTCACGACCAGCGTGACGTGTTCATTGCCGGCCAGCAGCGTCCGCAGGAAACGCACCGCCTCGGGAACGTTTTCGTACGTCGGCGTGTTTTCGTCTCCGAACTTCTCCACGACGGCCGTAGCGTACGTCCCGGCATACGGCTTGCTGTCCGCGGGGATATCCATGCGGGCGATCGGAATATTTTCACACCCATGCTGCCGGAGGATCTCGTAAATGCAGCCCGGTGCGGTCCTGCAGGTGTAGGAGTAGCTGACGCCGATCAGGTCACATTCACCGGCCTTGTGTGCGGAGAGAAGAAGGTCAAGCGCAACGACGTCGTCGCAGTCGCCTCCGAGGTCTGTGTCGAAGATGATTTTCTTAGGCTGCATAGCATTTACCCTTCCTTTTTTGATATAAGGGCGGCTCTAAAAATTCATCGCACGCTGAATATTTAGAGCCGCCCATAAGAAAAGCGCTCTGCAACTGCAGAGCGCTGTGTCAGCATTGAGCTATTTTTCCGGCCCGTCTCCAGGCAAGTATTTTCGCCTCAGCAGAGCTTAACTTCTGTGTTCGGAATGGGAACAGGTGGACCCTCTGCGTTAAAAACACTGACTGATTGACCGTTATCGGCGGTCGCTGCGGCAAAGCTTTTGAGCTATGCCGACTGGTGCACCTTCGGGGACTCGAACCCCGGACCCACTGATTAAGAGTCAGTTG
>JAKSPU010000203.1 GCA_024404505.1 Clostridia bacterium | reverse complement strand
CGATGACAACGGCAGCGACTACGGCAAGATCCACGTCGTCCGCAAGGGCAAGTCCAACACCTTCGAGCTGAAGGCGGGCGAGGCTGCCGTGCTCGACTTCGGTCAGAACATGGTCGGCTGGCCGACCTTCACCGTCAAGGGCGAAGCCGGCACCTCCGTGCAGTTCCGCTTCGGTGAGATGCTCAACGACTCCGGTCTCAAGTCCCGCGGCAACGATAACCCCGAGGGCTCCATCTACTCCATCAACTACCGCTCCGCCAAGGCCAAGCTGCAGTACATCCTGAGCGGCGAGGATACGGCTTACCGTCCCACCTTCACCTTCTTCGGCTTCCGCTACTGCGAGATCAAGGCTACCGCCGACGTGAAGTTCGAGAAGCTGACCGCCGAGGTCCTCGGCTCCGCCAACCTCGAGACCGGCTGCATGGAGACCTCCCACAAGGACGTCAACCAGCTGATCTCCAACATCATCTGGGGCCAGCGCGGCAACTACCTGTCCGTCCCGACCGACTGCCCGCAGCGCGACGAGCGTCTCGGCTGGACCGGTGACACGCAGGCGTTCTGCGGCACCGCCGCCTACAACGCCGACGTCGACGGCTTCTTCCACAAGTGGCTGCAGGATGCCCGCGACTCCCAGCATGAGAGCGGTATGTATCCCGACGTCATCCCGCACAGCCGCGTGGTCGGCTACGGCGGCGCCGCGTGGAGCGATGCCGGCATCATCGTGCCGTGGACCATGTGGCGGATGTACGCCGACACCGACATCATCAAGGAGCATTTCGCCTCCATGGAGAAGTACATGGATTGGCTGGCCGGGACCGACTTCAAGGGCCCCAATCCCACCTACGGCGACTGGCTCGCCTATGAGCCCACCGACAACCGCTACATCTCCGTCTGCTACTACGCGCTCGACTGCCGCTACATGACCGACATGGCCAAGGCCATCGGCCGTGACGACCGCGCCGATCACTACGCCGTGCTGTATCAGGACGTCAAGGCGTACTTCACCAAGACCTACTGCGGTGAGGACGGTATGCTGCTGCCCGCCTTCCGCACGCAGACCGGCTACCTGCTGGCCCTGCGGAACAACCTGCTTGACGAGTCCCTGCGTGCCGACGCGGTCGCGGCCCTCAAGAAGAAGATCATCGCCAACGGCTACAAGCTGTCCACCGGCTTCGTCGGCTCCTGCATTCTGTGCGAGATCCTCGCCGAGAACGGGGAGAACGACCTTGCTTACTCCCTGCTGCTCCAGACGGCCAATCCCAGCTGGCTGTACTCCGTCTATCAGGGCGCGACCACGATCTGGGAGCGCTGGAACTCCTACACCAAGGCGACCGGCTTCGGTGACGTCGGCATGAACTCCTTCAACCACTACGCCTACGGCGCCGTGCAGGAGTGGATGTACCGCCATATCGCCGGTATCGAAACCACGACCGACGCGCCCGGCTTTGCTCATCCCGTGCTGCAGCCCAAGCCCGACACCCGTAAGCCGAAGGAGATCCCCGAGGGTCAGGAAAAGATCACCTGGGTCAAGACGTCCTTCAACGCAAAGACCGGCCTGATCATCTCCAACTGGGACATGACCGACGGCTTCACCTACGAGTGCGAGGTCCCCGTGGCCTCCACGCTGTACCTGCCCGTGCTGACCAAGAACAAGACCATGCTGGTCAACGGCGAGCGCAAGTCCCTCAAGGACTATGAGGTCTCGGGCAAGACGCTCGTCATCGAGCTTGCGCCCGGCAAGTACACCTTCGTCCAGAAGTAATGGGACGACCGTGCCTTCCGCAAATCCAACAGAACAAAGGAGTATCACCATGAAGCTGACTGACAACACCCTGCTCCGTCTTCTCTCGCTGCTCCTGTGCGTGATCATGACCGCCGGCGCTTTAGCCGGCTGTGCGGACAATAACGATCCCGGTGAGGACACCGGGATCGGCTCCGCCGCCGAGAGCAATATCGAGACCGAGGCACCCGATCCGTACAAGACGCTGGACAATCCCGACGTGACCTTTGGCGGGAAGGTCTTCAACGTGCTGAGCATCGAGCACGATTCCCTGTATACCGCGATGGACGTTCCCGGCATCACGTCCGAGCCCGTGAACAACGCGATCTACGAGCGCAACCGGATGATCGAGTCGAAGTACGATTTCACATTCCGGACCGAGACCGACATCTGGCAGAACACGTCTGCCATCATGGAGCGTCAGGTCGAGGCCGGTGCTTCCGACGACGGCTACGATCTGATCATGCTGATCTGCCGTGAGGCTTACTCCGCCACGCTCAAGAATTACCTCCGGAACTACGAGGATCTGACCTTCATCGATCTGAACAAGGAGTACTACTTCAGCGACATCAACGCGCAGTTCTCCATCGGCGGCAAGAACTTCTTCGCCTACGGCGCGGACAGCATCAACGCGCTGGGTCAGACCAACTGCCTGACCTTCAACAAGAAGATCGCGTCCGACCGCGCCTTCGGAGACCTGTACGAGATGGTCAACAACAAGACGTGGACCTACGACAAGCTGTTCACGCTGGCCGCCGGGTCCGTCGAGGACAAGAACGGCGACGGCAAGCTGGTGCTCGGCGAGGACGTGCTGGGCTTCATCGGTGACTTCGACCTGACCATTCCCACCGTGTGGGTCTGTGCCGGCGAGCCGCTGATCGCCAAGGACGAGGACGATCTGCCCTACATGAACTGCAGCAGCAACGACCGCTTCTTTGAGGCTACGCAGAAGGGTCTTGACGCCTTTGCGTCGAACTACTGCTCCGTGTTCACCGCCAACGACGACAAGACTGACGTCTTCGCCGCCAACCGCGCGATGTTCTACTGCGGATGCGTCTGCCACCTGTCCTACCTCAAGTCCATGCCCGAGGACTACGGTGTAGTTCCCTTCCCCATGTACGATGAGAATCAGGGCGCCTACCACAGCCGTCTCGTGGACGGATGGATCCACTGTGTCCCCGCGACCTGCAAGGATCCCGACATGACGAGCATCATCATGCAGGCCCTCGCGTACTACTCCTACAATACCGTCTACGACGTATACTACGAGAACGCCCTGACGGCCAAGTACGTCCGCGATCAGGAGTCCGTCGAGATGCTCAAGCTCATCCTCTCCACGCTGTTCGTCGACCTCGGTGATACCGTCTGGTACGCCAAGCTCCGCGCCCCCATCGTGGATAAGATCGTCGCCGACAAGGGCTCCACCGCCCTCGCCTCCACCATCAAGTCCTACCGCCGCATCATTCAGGGCCTCTGCGACGACGCAGAAACCTTCGCGGAGGGAGGAAAGGTCAGGTCTCGGTGAGATATTGGAAGGGAGCGTGTGGGGCGCTGCGGCGCCCCCTCTCCTCGGTCTCCTCATCCCGGGGATGCCGCGCCTGCGGGCGCGGAGAAACGGAGATGCGTTCCCCGCGTCCCACAGGATGAGGGTGCAGGGAGAAGAGCCGCCCAAGGGCGGCAGGGCACAGCCGCTCCCTTCTCCCTGCTATAAATATAGGCATTACCGCACAATGATGACGGTACAGATGCGCCGTCAGAAATTTCGTCAGA
>JAKSPU010000202.1 GCA_024404505.1 Clostridia bacterium | reverse complement strand
GGCACAGGCTGCCGCCGAAGAAGCCGTCGCATACGAAGAGGCATTTGAAGCCGCAGCCGAAGAAGCCGTCGCATACGAAGAGGCATTTGAAGCCGCATACGAAGAGGCATTTGAAGCCGCATACCAAAAGGCATCCAAGGCACGACCCGCAAACGGAGTACCGGAGAAAAAAGCCGCCTATACGATTGAGTACGCACTGGAGCAGCTTGAAAAGGTACGTGAGAATTCGGCACGGTTTGCGCAGGAAATGCAGGAAAGAATCAACGCAATCTGCGAACGTTCCGAGACTGCGAGTAGTTTTAATACGCAGTGTGGCATCGACGTGCTTGGCGGGTTGCTTGAGAAACAAGACGCATTGTACAATAAGCTGATTGACTTCTATACCGGCATGATTTCGGATCTCAAAAGAGATACCGCAAAAGCTCCGGCGGTCGACCCCGAAAAGTACTTGGAGTTCATTATGAACTGCGCCGGTTCATGCGGTGAACTACCGGATTTTAAGGAGATTTGGTTGTTTATTAACCAATAATCCTTGTCTTCCGCGCTTCCGTCCTGCATACCAGCTACATCAAGAGAGGTCTGTAATAGACCCGCTTGGGGCTGCGGTGCTTTGCACCGCAGCCTTTTAAATTTGTGGATGTGCTTATGGGGCTCTGCCCCGCGCCCGGGGTGCGTTTGCGGGGCTCTGCCCCGCGCCCCGCTTAAGCCCTTCTTGAAAGAAGGGCTTAAGAATCTCAAGAACTTTATGGGCAATGAATAAATAGATGTTCGGTTTACGTCGGTCGAGACAGGTGGGCGCCGTCATGGGCGCCCGCCTTTGTTGAAACGCAGTCGCGGGGACCCCTATCCCCGCTCTGACGTGCAGCCTCGCATCCCGCAGGATGAGGGTGCAGGGAGAAGGGAGCGGCGAAGCCGCTCCCTTCTCCCTGCTATCAAAAAAATATTCCCCCCGCCCGCCGGGCGGGGGGCCAGGGGGGTGGGGGAAAAAGGTCAGTCAGAACTTCCGGCGATGCGGAAACGCCGGGCCTCCGGCGGCAGAGCATCGGTTTTCCTCTGCCCCCGCGCACGGAAGGGGGCCGGGGGGCAGGCCCCGAGCGCGGACCCGCGAGACGTTCCCCTGATCCGCAGACGCGGAGCAGATTTCTGTACACAGTGATTCAGAAGAAGCAAAATATTGTATGACAGTTGACAAATTTGCCGTTTTGTGTTATAATAACAAATTGGATCGAAGTTGTTACAGAAAATATTTTCACGCGGACTGCTTGGAAAGGAATAAAAGAAACGACTATGAAAAAAGATATTCTTCGTATCATGGAAGAGAACATGGACGGATTCTCCAAAGGACAGCGTCAGATCGCACGGTATCTGCTTGCCCACTACGATAAAGCTGCCTACATGACTGCCGCCCGGCTAGGGCATGAGGTCAGCGTGTCGGAATCCACCGTGGTCAGATTCGTGATCGAGCTGGGATACGCAGGGTATCCGGAGTTCCAGAGAGCGCTGCAGGAGCTGATCCGCACCAAGCTCACCTCCTTCCAACGCATGGAGGTCACAAACCATCTCATCGGAGACGGCGACGTGCTGGAGAAGGTGCTGATGGCGGACGTCGATAAGATCCGCCGCACCTTGGAGGGCGTGGACCGCGAAGCCTTCGCCAAGACTGTCGAGGCGCTGGTCAACGCGAAGACCATCTACATCATCGGCGTCCGCTCCTCTGCCATGCTGGCCGGGTTTATGAGCTACAATCTCCGTATGGTGTTCGACAATGTCCGTCAGGTAGAAACGACCTCCGGCTCCGAGGTCTTTGAGCAGATCATGACCATCAGCCCCGGCGACGTCATCGTCGCCATCAGCTTCCCCCGTTACTCCAAGCGTGTGATCCGGGCGGTCGGATTCGCCAAGCAGGCGGGCGCGACGGTCATCTCGCTGACCGACAGCACCGACTCACCGATCGGTGCCGACGCCGACTACTGTCTGATCGCGCAGAGCGATATGGCGTCGTTCGCCGACTCCATGGTCGCGCCGCTTTCCATCATCAACGCGCTGGTCGTGGCGGTATCCCGCGCCAAGGAGGACGAGGTCAACAAGCGCCTCCACAAGCTCGAGGAGATCTGGGATCAGTACGACGTGTACGACAAGAATCAAGGGTAAGCAGGGATATTTAAAGAAAGATATGAGTAAACGAATCGTCGTCATCGGCGGAGGCCCCGCCGGAATGATGGCGGCCGTTACCGCGGCGGAGGCGCTGACGGAAGCCGGCTTTGCGCTGGCTGTCGGCGCCCCCGGCTGCGCTTCCGGAGATGGGGGCAGTGACAAGGACAAGAGCCGCGTCGTGCTGATCGAGCAGAACGACCGCCTCGGCAAAAAGCTCCGCATCACGGGCAAGGGCCGCTGCAACGTGACCAACGATTGCGGGCGGGACGAGTTCCTGTCCAACGTGCCGACCAACCCGCGTTTTCTGTACGCGGCGCTGTCCGGATTTGATACGCAGGATACCAAGGTTTTCTTTGAAGCACACGGTGTGCCGCTCAAGGTGGAGCGGGGCAAGCGTGTATTCCCCGTGTCGGACAAGGCGGGCGATATCGCCGAGGCCATGATCCGCGCCTGCCGTCAGGCCGGTGTGACCTTCATGACCGGGCGTGTGTCCGCGATCCTTACCGTGAACGGGGAAGTGTCCGGCGTCCGGATCGGAAACCGGACCATAGAGGCTGACGCGGTGATCCTCTGCACCGGGGGCCGCTCATACCCTGTAACAGGCTCTGACGGAAACGGGTACGCGCTGGCGGAGAAGCTGGGGCATACGATCCAGCCGCCGATCCCGTCTTTGGTCCCGATCGTCTGCGAGGGGGACATCTGCAGCCGTTTGATGGGTTTGTCGCTGCGGAACGTCCGGCTCAGAGTGCTGGACGTGCAGAAGAACAAATGTGTATTCGAGGATTTCGGTGAGATGCTGTTCGCGCATTACGGTGTCACCGGTCCGCTGATCCTGTCCGCGTCGGCGCATATCCACGATCTGTGTCCGGGTAAGTACAAGCTGTCGATCGACCTCAAGCCGGCGCTCGACGAGCAGACGCTGGATGCCCGCATACAATCCGACTTCCGCAAGTATGTGAACAAGGATTTCATCAACGCGCTGTCCGACCTGTTGCCGCAGAAGGCCATAGAGCCAGTGGCGGCGCTGTCCGGCATCGACTTCCGCAAGAAGGTCAACACGATCACGCGGGAGGAACGTCACGCGCTGGTGACCGTTCTCAAGAATCTGGAGCTGTCCCCGATCCGTTTCCGCCCGATCGACGAGGCCATCGTGACCAAGGGCGGTGTGACGGTGAAGGAGGTCGATCCCAAGACCATGGAGTCGCGCCTGTGCTCCGGTTTGTATTTCGCCGGGGAGATCCTCGACGTGGACGCCTACACCGGCGGCTTCAATCTGCAAATCGCTTTCTCGACCGGACGTCTGGCCGGTCTGTCAAGCGCCGAATAAACCAAAGGATGCCGTACGTTTGTGCGGCATCTTTTTGTATGCGGGAAACTGTCCCGCGCTATGGGGAGGCGTGCGGGGCTCTGCCCCGGACCCCGCTTAAGCCCTTCTTGAAAGAAGGGCTTAAGG
>JAKSPU010000201.1 GCA_024404505.1 Clostridia bacterium | reverse complement strand
GTTCTTGGGATTCTTAAACCCTTCTTTCAAGAAGGGTTTAAGCGGGGTCCGGGGCAGCGCCCCGGCGTCTTCTAAATATCCCTGCGTCCTTGCAGCGCCCGGTACAGCGTGACTTCGTCGGCCGCCTCGATGTCGGTGCCGACGGAAATGCCGTAGGCCAGCCGCGTGACCTTGATCCCGAGGGGACCGAGCAGACGGCTGATGTACATGGCGGTGGCTTCCCCCTCCACATCGGCGTTGGTGGCGACGATGACCTCCTTGACGGCGTCGTCCTCCAGACGGGCCAGCAGCTCCTTGATGCGGAGCTTGTCCGGCGTGACGCCGTTCAGCGGCGACAGCGCGCCGTGCAGCACGTGGTACATACCGCGGTACTCACGGACCTTTTCCATCGCCATGACGGTGCGGGCATCCGAAACGACGCAGATCGTGCTGCGGTCGCGCGTTTCATCGTCGCAGACGGGACACAGCTCGCGGTCGGTCAGATTCATGCACACGGGGCAGAGGTGGATCTTCTCCTTGGCGTCGATGATCGCCTGCGCGAACGCACCGGCGTCCTCAGGCGTCATGTCAAGCACGGAAAAGGCCATTCGCATGGCCGATTTGCGCCCGACGCCGCCCAGCTTGCCGAATTGATCCGCCAGATTCTGGAGGGACTCGATGTATTCCGCCATGAGATCAGAACAGACCCGGCATATTCATGGAGCCGGTGATCTTTTCCATTTCGGCGGAGTTGGTCGACTCGACCGTCTTGATAGCTTCGTTGATGCCGGCGATCAGGATGTCGGTCAGCGTCTCGATGTCGTCGGGGTCCACGATCTCGGGCTGAATGTCCAGACCGAGGATCTCCTTCGTGCCGCTGATCTTCACGACGACGGCGCCGCCGCCAGCCTTGATCTCGTACTCACGCGCGTCCAGCTCGGCCTGCTTCTCGGCCATATCCTCCTGCATCTTCTGGGCCTGACGGATCATAGCCTGCATATTCTGGCCGCCGCCGCCCACACCCTTGGGTAAATTCGCTCTCATGGTATATTCCTCCTGTTTTGAAAAAATGCGTATTCGTAACGGATCATTGATCGTCCTCGAATGCCTCGAGGATCAGATCCAGCCCGGAGGCTTGCCCGGTGCTGACTTCGATTTCCGGAAGCAGCGCGTCCGCGGGCAGGTTGCGCCCGAGGCTGACGGACAGCGCACGGCGCAGCTGTTCGCCCTTGTCGCGTCCGATGGCCATGTCGCGCTCAAAATCGCTCTGAAACTTGATGACCACCTGCCGGTCAGCTTCCGGACCGTCGGTTATGAATGCCTTGGCCATCTTGAGGAAGGACGCGGACTGCCGGTCCGATCCCGCCACGCGTTCCACGACCTCCGTATAGCACCGCAGCGGGCGCAGCACACGCTTGCTGTCGGCCTGCGGAGTTGTTGGCGGATTCGTCTGCGGGGACGCAGGAGCGTCTGCCGGCGATGCCTTGACCTTGTCAGGGTCCGCGGGAGCGGACTGCTCAGCGGGAGGGACGGCGGACGTCACGGGCGGCTGATTGCTCTGTGCGGCAGGCGCAGACACGGCTTGTACAGCCGGGAGGCCGGTGACCATCTGCTCCTCCAGCCTGGACAGCCGGGCAAGGATGGCCTCGGGAGACGTGTCCAGCGCGGGATCGCACATCCGGGTCAGGGCGACCTCCGCGACGGTGCGCTTGATCGCGTAAGCCCGCTGCATGGCGAACAGAGCGTCCTCCATGATACCGAGCTGGTACAGCATGGTTTCCTTAGTGAAGCGCGCCGCGACGGTCTGCAGGGCCGTCTGCTCGGCGTCGGTCAGATCGAGATAGGCGGCTGCCGTGCGCGTTGTGCGGACGACCAGCATATCGCGGTAGTAGGAGATCAGCTCCTGCCAGAACACGGAGAGATCCTTCGAGGATTTCACCATGCCGTCCACGGCGGAAAACAGCGTGTCGTGGTCGTGGTCGGCGATGGCGGTGACGATGCGGCACATCCCCTCGCGGCCCATCGTACCGACGGTATCGGTGACGAGCGCGGGCGTAATGGGCAGCCGGGACCCGGCACACAGCTCAAGCAGGCTGATGGCGTCGCGCATACCGCCCTGCGCCTGGCGGGCGATCAGACGGGCCGCGTCGGGATCGAGGGTGATGTCCTCGTGCGAGGCGATGAACATCAGCCGCGCTGCCAGATCGGTGGTGGAGATGCGGCGGAACTCAAAGCGCTGGCACCGCGACACGATGGTGGCGGGCAGCTTCTGCAGCTCGGTGGTGGCGAGGATAAAGATGACGTGCTCCGGCGGCTCCTCCAGCGTTTTGAGCAGCGCGTTGAAGGCGCTGGCGGACAGCATATGTACCTCGTCGATGATATAGACGCGGTATTTCAGCTCGGAGGGGGTGTAGATCACCTCGTCGCGGATATCGCGGATATCGTCAACGCCGTTGTTGGAGGCAGCGTCCATTTCCAGCACGTCGGTGGCGGCGCCGCTGTCGATGGCGCGGCACGCGGCGCAGACGCCGCAGGGACCGGCCGCCGTCGGATGCTCGCAGTTGACGGCCTTGGCAAGGATCTTCGCGCAGGAGGTCTTGCCGGTGCCGCGTGAGCCGCAGAACAGGTAGGCGTGGGAAAAACGGCCGGTCTGACATTCGTATTTCAGAATCGACGTGACCTGCTCCTGACCGCTGACCTCGTCAAAGGTGCGTGGGCGCCATTTGCGGTACAATGCCTGATGCATGGACAAGCTCCTCCTTTTCGGAATCGTTTATGGATGATATGAAAAAAGCATCCCTCTGCTGCGAAAGAAGACCATACACCCCTTCCTCGGGCGTTGTATCCCTGCGATCTTTGTTTTCCCTGCTCAGAACAGGCAGCCTCACGGCACATACGGTTCACCGCTTAATGCTGCTTGGTTCCCCACCTGACATGGTTCACGGCTCCGTATTGCGTAAGACCCATTCCTCAACACAAGAAAAACAACTCAATTCAGAAATGCTCGGCTCTCAAAAGGGGAATCAACCCCTGCTATAGCGGATTTCAGGTACAAGGCGCCGCTGACTCCCCGGCTGGTATGGCCTACTTTCACAGCAGAAAGAGGCTTCTGCACCCTGTATTATACCACACCTTCCCGTGAATTGCAAGAGGGTGCGGAAAGATTCAAAGAAATTTCACATTCGGGGGCTGTAAACCTGAAAATCGCTTCGGGGAGGGGCGGTGCAGCATCGCCGACAACTCCGTACAACTTGCTTTCCCCACCCCCCTTACCCCCCGCCCCACGGGCGGGGGGAATCTATATTATGTAAGCAAGGAGAAGGACCGCCTGCGGGCGGCCCTTCTCCTTGCATCCTCATCCCGGGGGAACTGCGCCTGCGAGACGCAGGGGAACGAAAACGTCTCCTCGTTCTCGTTGGCTTTGTACGGATCGGGCAGATGCCATCTGCCCGATCCCGAGCGGGGTCAGGGCCCCCGCGTAGGCGTTTATGAAAAGGGTGGGTGTCCATGATGGCACCCACCTGTCTCGTTTGGCATAAACCAAACCTTGGTCAATCTTTATCCCTGTTTGAAAGTTCTTGGGATTCTTAAGGCATCACCGCACAATGATGACGGTACAGATGCGCCGTCAGAAATTTCGT
>JAKSPU010000200.1 GCA_024404505.1 Clostridia bacterium | reverse complement strand
GCATCTGCACCGTCATCATTGTGCGGTAATGCCTTAAGGATCCCAAGAACTTTTATACAGGGTAAAGGATAACCGAGGTTGAGTTTACGCTGAACGAGATTGGTGGGTGCCGTCATGGGCGCCCACCTTCTTTTAAACGCCTACGCGGGGGCCCCTTACCCCGCTCGGGATCGGGCAGATCCGGGAAAACGGGAAACGAGAGACGCGTTCCCCGCATCCCGCAGGATGAGGGTGCAGGGAGAAGGGAGCGGCGAAGCCGCTCCCTTCTCCCTGCTATAAAATAAAGTATTCCCCCCGCCCGCCGGGCGGGGGGCCAGGGGGGTGGGGCAGAAGCTTATACAGAACTTCCGGCGATGCGGAAACGCCCGGTTCCCGGCGCCCGATTTCCTCTTCAGAGCGGGGATAGGGGCCCCCGCGACTGCGTTTCAAAAAAGGCGGGCGCCCATGACGGCACCCGCCTTTCTCGTTCGGCGTAAACCGAACCTTGGCCAATATACTTTTTTGAAAGTTCTTGGGATCCTCACGGGCTTCTTTCAAGAAACCCGTGAGCGGGGTCCGGGGCAGCGCCCCGCGCGTTCCTTCCAAACGCATCACACACTGCGAACAATCGAAATATGCGTCAGGTCAGCGTCCCCGGCGACACATTCTTTTGCAAACGTGTCGAGACGGATGACCTCGTCCGCCTGTCCCGCGCGGGAGAGGACGACAGCCGCGCCGGGAGTCTTGCGGGCCCGCAGCGTGGGGCGTTCGTTCTCGGGTTCGCGGTCATAGAGGCGGCGGACGTCGACGGACAGCCCGCTGCCGGCGCCGGGCCGGGATTCGGCCATGATCATCGGAGCCGAGCCGCCGCGCGTCGACCAGAAGGTGAAATCGTTGATCACCACGTCGTCCAGCTCGCCGACTCCGTCCGGGTAGTCGTCGTCCCGCGTGATCGGTACGCGGCAGTACCGGGCCGCATCTACGTTGACGGCACTGCCGCGCGTCCCGGCGGTGACGTGCTCCACCCGCACGCGGCGGATGGCCGAAAAAGCGGACAAAAGGCGGATGATGCAATGACAGTCCGCCGCGTAGACGTTCCGTACGGTCACGTCCTCGATGGGCGCACAGATCAGATCGCGGTTTTCGAGCCGCTCGACCGAATCGTCGGCGTTGAACGCGATCAGGTCGTCGTTGGTCTGACCGGTCGTCAGGACGCGGACACCGTCCACGAGTCCGCGGCGGCAGCCGCCGCCGAAATGGATGCCGTCCTGATTGTACGCCGTGCGGTCGGAGGCAAAGGAGATGTCCGTGATCTTGAAATCCGTCACCTCGCCCAGCCGCAGGTAGTAGACGACGCTGTTGACGATCGTGACGTGATCCAGCGTAAGCCCGCGCACCCGCACGAAACTCAGGCAGGAGCCGGAGGCGGCATCCGGATCAAACAGGTTTGTGTTCTTGTCGTTGTACCCCTGCCCGAAGCAGCCGTCCCAGATGCCGCCCTCGAGCGTGATGTCGGTGTCCCACTCGCCGGGGATCTGCGCGTGCGCGTTGGTGAGCAGGAAGTCGCCGCGCTTTTTGGGCAGCTCACCCGAGATGAACACGCAGGCAGCCGGGTCTGCCTTGATGTGCGTCCCGGACGGAACGCGCAGGGTGCGGAAGACCTTGTACTGCCCGCAGGGAATGAAAACGTGCCGGACGCCGCTGTCGAGCAGACCCTGCAGCACCGCGCCGTCATCGGCAAGTCCGTCGCCCGCCGCACCCGCGGCGCACAGATCGGTAAATGTATGTTCCATGTTCCGAGATCCTTTCCTTCGGCGAATCGCCCGGATACAGTATAACACGTCGGGAGCGGGAAGTCAAGACGCGGGAGAACTCTTTCGGAAAAACGGCATGATTGCAGGAATTCGGACGGATCTTGCAAATCAAGGGTGCGTCATGCGCGGTAAACGCCGGATAAGGAGAAAAATACAAAAAAACGTGCAAAAATTTCGGACGCCCCTTGCTTTTTTGAGAAAAGTATGGTATAATATGCGGCAAGAGAGAGTCCGCCCCGGTGACGGGCTCATGATTTTCCTTCAAGGAGGAACCACCCAATGAACAAGTATGAGAATATGAGCCGGGCCGAGCTCGAGGCCGAGTACGCCCGGATGACCGCTGCTTATGCGGATTTCAAAGCCCGCGGGCTCAAGCTGGATCTGTCCCGCGGCAAGCCCGGCGCCGCGCAGCTGGATCTGATGACGGATATGCTGGACTGCCTGCGCGATCCCGCCGACTGCAGGACCGCGGCCGGTGTCGACTGTCGCAACTACGGCCTTTTGGACGGCACGCCGGAGGCCAAGAAGCTGTTCTCCGACCTTTTGCACATTCCTGTCAAGAATCTGTTCGTGGCGGGCAACTCCTCGCTGAATCTGATGTATGATACGGTCGCCCGTGCGATGCTGTACGGCACCTGCGACGGCGAGCCGTGGGTCCGGCAGGGCAAGATCCGGTTCCTGTGTCCCGTTCCCGGTTATGACCGCCATTTCCGTATCTGCGAGTCGCTCGGCATCGAGATGATCAACGTCGACATGACCCCGGACGGCCCCGACATGGATGCCGTGGAGCGTCTGGTGGCGGACGATCCCACGATCAAGGGCATCTGGTGCTGCCCCAAGTACTCCAATCCGGACGGTTACACGTATTCCGACGCCACAGTGGAGCGTTTGGCCGGTATGAAGACGGCGGCGAAGGATTTCCGCATTTTCTGGGACAACGCCTACGCGATCCACGATCTGTACGACGAGGAGGATCAGCGTGACCATCTCGCAAACATCTTCGAGGTATGCGGGCGCGCGGGGACCGAGGACAGAGTCTTCTATTTTGCCTCGACCTCCAAGATCAGCTTCCCCGGCGCGGGTGTGGCGGTCTTTGCGATGTCCGACCGCAACATGGCGCAGGTCCTGCCCATCATCGGCGCGCAGACCATCAGCTTCGACAAGCTGAATCAGATGCGTCACGTCAAGTATTTCGGCACCGCCGACAACATTCTTGCCCACATGAAGAAGCTGGCCGCTGTCATCCGCCCGAAGTTCAGCATCGTGCTGGACACGCTGGACCGTGACCTGTCCGCGCCCGGATTCGCGCGTTGGACCCGTCCGAACGGAGGCTACTTCATTTCGATGTACACGATGCCGGGCACGGCCAAGCGTGCCTACGCGCTTGCGAAGGAGGCCGGCGTCACGCTGACGACTGTCGGCGCGACCTACCCCTACGGCAAGGACCCCGCGGACAGCAACATCCGTATTGCGCCCACCTACCCCTCCGAGGCTGACCTGACCGCCGCTATGGACGGCTTCACCGTCTGCCTGCGTCTCGCGGCGCTGGAGAAGCTGTTGGGTTAATTTATGAGGAACGCCGGGGCGCAGCCCCGGACCCCGCTTAAGCCCTTCTTGAAAGAAGGGCTTAAGGATCCCAAGAACTTTCAAAAAAGGATTATTAAACAAGGTTCGGTTTACGCCGAACGAGATTGGCGGGTGCCGTTATGGGCGCCCGCCTTTTTTGAAACGCAGCCGCGGGGGCTCCTGACCCCGCTCTTACGTGCAGACCGGAGACGAGCATCTCGTGTCCTCGCAGGATGAGAGTGCAGGGAGAAGAGCCGCCCAAGGGCGGCAGGGCATCGCCGCTCCCTTCTCCCT
>JAKSPU010000020.1 GCA_024404505.1 Clostridia bacterium | reverse complement strand
TAACACGTTTCGGTCTCGATTGCAAGGATCGAACTGTGGATTTTCAGCAAACCCAACAATTTTTCCTGCACGTCGGCGGTGCAGTCTTCTTTTCCGTGTACGGTGACACGGTACGTAACGCCGCCAAGCACAAATGTGTCGCAGCGGATGTTTTTCTCCGATTGGTCTTTTACCTGCTCAAAGGATTTTCCTGTCTGCGGCTCGCCGCGTTCAGGAGCAGTCGTCATAGTATGTACCTCCGTGCATAGAGTCGAGGTTCGTGGAACCTCTGGCATATTATACGCACAGACGTACAAAAGTATAAATTCAGCTTATTTATTGAGATACGACCGTACAACGACGTCGATCCGGTTATGCCCCAGCTGCTGCGACAGCTCGGCACAGATGTGCTGATCGTGGTTGTCCGCTGGATGATTTATATTTTTCAATTCTTGAAAAGCCTCCTGAAACGAAATTTGTATGCGTTAAGACTGAAACCACCGTGAAGCATCACTGCTCCGGGTCGGCGGCAGACCCATGAAACCATCCGAAGGACGGCTGTTTTCAGCGGTATCGGCATACCTTATTTGCATCCGGAGATGCAGGTTTTCATGCGCGGAGAAGCATAATGCTGACGCATTCTGTTTCTCCACGCTCGGAGTACCGAATTTTTGCAGGAGTGCTGATGCATTCCTGCAAAAAGGGCACTGTGTCAGTTCCCATGCGTTGGAGGACGCGAGAGACGCGAGGGACGCGAGGAACGGGGATGCGGCGGCTTATGTTCCGGCGGATAAATCCGTCTGTCGGCTGTCGTCGGTGTTTGTGAGACCATTGCGGCGTTGCGGCGGATGAATCCGTCTGTCGGCAATGGTCGAGTTTTTTTGTCCCGGAGGTGAGGGACGATTCGGATGCTCGCCGCCGGACCCGGCGACGGGGAGTTTTTACAGTGGCGGCTCGGTGGCACAACTGTGCGCGTGAGGTTTTTGTTTCTTTTTTCTTCCTTTCTCCGCCTGCTTCGGCGGGTGATAGATTTGATTTTGGACGTCTGTTGGCACGGCGGCACAGATGTGATGTTACGCACAGCAGTGCGATTCCTTTTTCTCTCTTTTTTCGGCCTTTCGCCGCCTCCTTTTTTACCTTTCTTGGATTTTTCAGGTCGTTTTTTCGACCTCGATGCATTATACGCACGCCGTTATATCATTATAACCTTCAAAACAAAGATTTTCTGATTTTTCGGGCAAAAAGATCGAAAATTTTAAAAACAATCTTGACAAAACGTGAATGATACGATATAATAATAATCGATCTATGTCATACCAAGGACTAATAGGTCGCTACAATAAGGTCTGGCTACTGATCATAGCCTGTACCTCAAAGCTCTGACGTCCACTTCGTGTGGGCGTCATCTTTTATCTTGACAAATTGGTTCCGGAATGTTATAATGATGGTGAACCATAAAGAAAGAGCGTGTCTCCCCTGTTAGTCCTTGGTATGGCATAGTTCGTGATCGACGCGATGCGGTAATGGTCTGGTTGTAGCCCCCTGTTAGTCCTTGGTATGGCATAGTCTTGGAGGGACGCCTCGTCGGACATCAGATGTTGTAGCCCCCTGTTAGTCCTTGGTATGGCATAGTTCGCGTTGTCGTCGATGTACTGCTCTGCGGGTTGTAGCCCCCTGTTAGTCCTTGGTATGGCATAGTTCGCGTTGTCGTCGATGTACTGCTCTGCGGGTTGTAGCCCCCTGTTAGTCCTTGGTATGGCATAGTGCTTGGTCGTGGATGGCGTACAGGTACCAAGTTGTAGCCCCCTGTTAGTCCTTGGTATGGCATAGTCAGCAGGCAGATCAGGCAGATCGCCGCGTAGTTGTAGCCCCCTGTTAGTCCTTGGTATGGCATAGTGTGATGACTACGCTACCCGCCGAGCGGAGCGTTGTAGCCCCCTGTTAGTCCTTGGTATGGCATAGTTTAACCATTTGTCAGTCCTCCGATAATACAGTTGTAGCCCCCTGTTAGTCCTTGGTATGGCATAGTGCTTGGTCGTGGATGGCGTACAGGTACCAAGTTGTAGCCCCCTGTTAGTCCTTGGTATGGCATAGTCGTTGAGTGCGCCGGGCAGATAAGTCCACAGTTGTAGCCCCCTGTTAGTCCTTGGTATGGCATAGTGCGGCGACGGTCGGAGTGGATGCGCCGCCGGTTGTAGCCCCCTGTTAGTCCTTGGTATGGCATAGTTATGCCTGCAACTCGCTGTTGATGCGTTGGGTTGTAGCCCCCTGTTAGTCCTTGGTATGGCATAGTTATTTCCGCGTACTCTTGAAATTGCCTTATGTTGTAGCCCCCTGTTAGTCCTTGGTATGGCATAGTGTAATCGCCGTTTTCACGGCGTAACTTGTTGTTGTAGCCCCCTGTTAGTCCTTGGTATGGCATAGTGCGACCTGCTCGCTCGGCGTGCGTCCTTCCGTTGTAGCCCCCTGTTAGTCCTTGGTATGGCATAGTGCAGAGGCATACCAATCAGCGTAATGCCACGTTGTAGCCCCCTGTTAGTCCTTGGTATGGCATAGTTTTCGTCCGCGCCTTAAGTAACATTTCCCGGTTGTAGCCCCCTGTTAGTCCTTGGTATGGCATAGTTGAAATACCACTCGGAGATCCGTCCGGCCTGTTGTAGCCCCCTGTTAGTCCTTGGTATGGCATAGTTCGGCCTCCATCCAGGTTCAGAGGATCTTCGTTGTAGCCCCCTGTTAGTCCTTGGTATGGCATAGTCTTTTCCTCCTTCGGCATCTGCGGCATCGGGTTGTAGCCCCCTGTTAGTCCTTGGTATGGCATAGTCTTTACCATGAGCGCATATTCTCTGTACGAGTTGTAGCCCCCTGTTAGTCCTTGGTATGGCATAGTTGATATCAAGACTTCCTGCAACAAGGGATAGTTGTAGCCCCCTGTTAGTCCTTGGTATGGCATAGTTACGCTACCGTCATCCTGTGTGCATTTCTTGTTGTAGCCCCCTGTTAGTCCTTGGTATGGCATAGTTACACTACCGTCATCCTGTGTGCATTTTTTGTTGTAGCCCCCTGTTAGTCCTTGGTATGGCATAGTAAGAATCCGCACGGTCTGCGGCGGCTTACGGTTGTAGCCCCCTGTTAGTCCTTGGTATGGCATAGTACACTGACCGCGCCGCCGCCTACATGGCGCGTTGTAGCCCCCTGTTAGTCCTTGGTATGGCATAGTCTATCATATATCTTTTGATACTTATGATACGTTGTAGCCCCCTGTTAGTCCTTGGTATGGCATAGTCTCGTTTTAATCATTTCGCACCTCTATATCGTTGTAGCCCCCTGTTAGTCCTTGGTATGGCATAGTACCAGCGCAGCACCTGTCACGCTTGCGGCGGTTGTAGCCCCCTGTTAGTCCTTGGTATGGCATAGTAGTCGAGCCACCAATCATCGCTACCGAGGCGTTGTAGCCCCCTGTTAGTCCTTGGTATGGCATAGTTCCTTCCCGAACATACCGGACAGCGCGGCAGTTGTAGCCCCCTGTTAGTCCTTGGTATGGCATAGTGAGGGTATAGCCGTTGTCTGTGAGCTTCTCGTTGTAGCCCCCTGTTAGTCCTTGGTATGGCATAGTTATCAGACTGTCCGAAGAACTGCTCTGCGTGTTGTAGCCCCCTGTTAGTCCTTGGTATGGCATAGTCACAGCCGGAAACCTCCTCTCATAATCATGGTTGTAGCCCCCTGTTAGTCCTTGGTATGGCATAGTGCAATACCGGCGCTCATGCGCTCGCGGCCGGTTGTAGCCCCCTGTTAGTCCTTGGTATGGCATAGTATCGCCATACTCGCCGCAAGCGTAAAACCTGTTGTAGCCCCCTGTTAGTCCTTGGTATGGCATAGTCGGAGACCCGCGAGGAGCGGGATTATCAGTGTTGTAGCCCCCTGTTAGTCCTTGGTATGGCATAGTCGGTTGACAGTTGTGGGACTTGCCATGTGCGTTGTAGCCCCCTGTTAGTCCTTGGTATGGCATAGTTACCCCTGACAAAAAGCCTTCATAGGTATGCCATTATGAAGGCTTGGCGTCAAAAAAAGCGGTGGTCATCCCCCCTGATCAAGGGGATGATCACCGTTTTTTTCAAAAAATCAGAAGATCGAAAGCTGTTCGCCCGGCTTGTATTCTTCTTCTTTTCGCCTTGGTCCGACCAGCACGTACATGGATTCGTACTGCTTTTCCGTCACGACCATGAGACGCACGCTCCCGTTCGGAGGCAGATGCATATTGATCCGGTTCCGATGTGTTTCCACCGAGTCCGGACCGTTGCAAATACGGGAGTACAGAGAATACTGCACCATGTAATACCCGTCATTCAACAGGAACTTACGGAATGCCGTTGCCGCCTTCCTTTCGGACTTCGTTTTGACCGGCAAATCGAAAAATACCATGATCCTCATAAACCTATTCATATTCGTGACGGCACAGCGCCTCAACAGATGGCAGACAGAGATGCTCATCAGCACCGGGCTGCTCATAGATGCGGGTCAGGCTGAACACGAAACGCTCGACGGCATAGGCCATACTGTGCCGCTCTCCGTCGGAAATCATTTCATAGTTGAGGATATTACATAGTTCCAGCTTGTTTTTGGATTGGAAACCGTCCCCCTCCCGCACGTTCGTTTTCACGTACAGATCGACCAACGGGCGGAACGGTTCGATGATATCATCGGCAAGGTTGAAATTATTGGTATCACTTGCGTGATGAATGCCGAGACAGGGCTCAAGCCCGCTGTCTGCCAGTTTGCGGGCGATATAACCGCGAACGATGGCATATCCGTAATTCAAGGCCGAGTTGACGTCACATTCTTTTCCCCTTGAAAAGTCATCACCGAACAGTGCTCTGAAGTATAACGCGGCCGCCTGCCCCTCCGCATATCCCGCGTCGCCCGATTGTACCGATCTGGCTAACCGGGCAACGGCGTCGCAGGCGTCACCGTCGCATCCGGACAAGCGGAGTGTCTGTGCCTGATTGGTGATCTTAGCGATGATAATGGCTTGCCAAAGCTGCTTCAGACGCGGTTTGCTTTGCCCCAGCTGCTCAAGAAGCCGTTTCTTCTGGCGGCAATACGTCCCGAACGGCATCAGTACGGCACACGGTGTGTGTTTTTCATCGCAAAGATAAACGCAAACGCCGTTTTGTGTCAAATCGGACAACGCACGTGTGGTGATGGTGGCCGTGCGGCTCTCGATCACCACGGTGCGGATGTCCTCAATGGGGATGCTGCCGCCGGTCTCGCCCTGGATCAGGAGTTGGGAGTTCTTGACCGAGATCTGTACTCCGGACGCGATGAAAACGCTGCGGTATCCCATGTGTACGTCTCCTTTCGGAAATCAGTTGAAGCTGCGGCGGGGTTCTTTTCCTGCTTTCCGGATGTTTCCAAGAACATCGACCTCATATTTTTCAATTCGAGCAATTGTTTTGCCTATTGTGTTCAAAATATAAGTTCCGTCATGAATCTTTCCTTTCATTTTGGCATTTGCACGATCGGTTTCACATTGATACACAAACAACCCGTTTGTCCCAGATACTGTTGTTGTTGGCGGAAGAGTTGACTCCTTTTTTAATTCACCAGATAAAACAAGAGGCAAATCACCTTTTGCGTACACACAAATCAAATCATTTTTATAAAGCGAGAAGCAGAAATCGCAATCATTGACAACAACACTTTTTTGTTTTCCATCGTTATCCGTACTTTTTAACGGAGCTGTATTCGGCAACTGCTTTTTCACAGTATCCGCCACATAGATCGGTACGAAGTAATACCCCTGACCTTCCACATAAAAAACGTCTGTACGTACCATATCCCCATTGTCGGCAATACCATGTCCGTTCATCACAGGGACCGAATTGGGCGCAGTTTTCATGATTTTTACAGAACGAACCACAGGTCCTTCGGTTCCATCCGCTTTGGGTTTATGAAATTCATAGGAAGAAGGAAACGCTTTTTCACCTTTCCCATCAAAGGATAATAATCGATCGATCAAGGACTCGTATAACAAACGATCACTGTCGGGCATATAATATCCCGGAATATATTTCCCGTGATACAACAGAGACGGATCGGTGTTGTCTTTGCCATCGCACAACGTCAATTTCATGAGTGGAGTTTTAGATACAGACTTTCCATTGATATCAAACATAGCAGGGCTTCTGTAGGTAGCCTCATTTGATAGTCCGGTCACCTTGTGGTCGCTCATCCGGGACACGAATATCGGCTTGATCGTGCTCAGGTCGACGTCTTCATAGGTTTGATACTTTTCGTCGAACTCTGCCAGATTCCGGCGCAGCTCCTGCTCGTTTTTCATAAGGCGGATACTCAATTCCTTATGGAAGCCCTCCCACGGAAGCGGGAACTGCTTCTTTTCCTCGTCGGTCATGGCCTCTCCGATGACCTCGCCCGTATCCGTATCAACAGCCAGATCATGGATGAACTCGGTCTCGTGATACTTGCTGAATCGCGTGATCCGGTTGACCATGCTCTGCGAAATGCAGGCAATGACCAGCGCGTCCACAGCGTGATGGGTATCACCGTCCGCGCGTACCTTGTTTATGCCCCATCTTGCACGAGTATAGGCTGTGATGGCACCGTTCACGCACGTCACGTGGCGTTCCTGATCGGTATAGAAGCGCGAGAACTCCAGATACTTATTGATGTAGCGGTTCAAAAAGACGGAGATGAACTGCGTGTCGACCAGATTCCGCTTCCGGAATCCCTTTTCGTCTTCTTCGGTCATCCGCTCCTTGAGCAGACGACTCTTTTTGACTCCCTTCAAATGGCTCAACTCGACCCAAGTCAGGAAGCGGTCGCGCTTTTCGCCGGTCAGGTACTCAAGCGGAAGGCGATTGCCCTTTTCCCGGTTCTCGGAGGAGAGGACCAGCACCTTGTTCATCATACGGTCGTCGAAGCAGCGGCTGTACGGGACGATGTGATCCACGTCGACGTAACCGGGTTCCGTCAACCGCTCAATGGTGATCGGCTGACCGGAGTACGGACATCTGCCGTTCTGCTCCTCCCACAGCTTGAGCTTTACAATATCCAATCCGCCGGGATTGGCAATATGCAGTTCATCGATGAGCTTGCGCCGGATGGTTTCGTTGCGGGCGGCATTTTCTTCCTGCCCCTTCTGTATGTCCATGCGCTCCTCAAAGCTGTGAGATAATTCTCTTGCCAGTTCCAGATTGACGAACACCGGGCTGACTTCGCCCATTTCGCGGATGATCGCATTGACGACCTTGATCGTCTGCGAAACCGCACGCTTGACGACGGGGCTGGTGATCTCCTCGACTTCATCCTGCACCTTTTCAGCAGACAAAGACGGCAGATACTTACCGGCATCCTTACCGTCATTTTTGAAATTATAGTCCGCGTGATTGCAAGCCTCGGCGTACGTATCGCCCGCCTGCAACCACGGGATCAGTTTCCGACAGGCAGCTACGGAGATATGGCCGTATTTCGGGAAGTTGTCCAGCGTGAGCAGCTGCTCGATCACGGATTCACTGATAGCGGCCGCTTGAAGCTCCGCCGTGATCCGTTCATCGCTGCTGTTCTTGGAAAGTGCTTCTCCGATCGCGTCCAGCTGGTCAACGGAGAGCGTGTCAAACATCCCCTTGCCTGCCTTGTTTACGCATTTACGGATCTCGGCACACACCTTCATATCGTCCAGTTTCTTCTTGGATTCCATTGCTTTCACAACGTCCTCCGCACCGGATGCTGATTTGTCGGCCTTCTTTCCCGTATATGCGACACCGGAAAATCGATCGGTATCCGCCAGGTTCAATTTCTTTCGGATGTCGTAATAGGTGACAGTACCCTTTTCGGCAACGTAGTCATGAAGCATCTGCCGGCTGCCGGGCATAACGTCATCCAGTGAAAGCACCAATCCCCCGCGCTGGACACGGATATGGTTCAGATGCAGCCACAGGTTAAAGTCCTGGAAGCTGTACGATGCTTTGGGAGCGCGGGGAAAACCTTTGCCCTTCAACGTGCAGGTACCGCGCATGATCTCGACTTGATTGCCGGCATACGGACTCGGCTCAGCCGGACCTTCCGCAAAGGATCTTTGCGAAAGTAAAATGTCAAGATACTTGGCTTCGGTCTCATCCGATGCGAAAGGAGCTCCCAATCGTCTCTGTGCTGCGAAAATCAGGCGGGCTTCCTTTTCAATATCTTCGCGTGCAACGGTGTTCTGATAGTTACTGCCCTTATTGCGCTTATTGTCCTTGAATTTTTCATCCTTGAAGAGCATCTCGCCGACGGTACGATAATGCTTCTGCTCCATCAGAATATCATTCTCATGTACTGCCTTCAGAAGGTCCCCGTCTTCCTTGGAAGAAACCTTTTTACGGTTGGATTTGAAGCCGCGTCTCTGCGCCAGATTGATGAGGATACGTGCAAATTCATCTGCGGTTACAAGTTCATCCAACGCACGCACACGCAGCTCGTACACGTCACTGACAGGCTCGTCATACAAACTCAGCAGGGCATCCTTCGTCAGAATGCCGTACGTGACGATCATACCGCGTATCCGCTCCAGCCGATGCCGCTGCCTGCGCAGCCGACGGCGCATAGATCGAGCCTGACGTCTCGGTAAAGCGAGAGATGCACCTGTCTTCGGGTTTTCAGCTTTATCAAACACGCGGGATCCTATCCGGATGATACGGAAAGGGCGATCTTCGGAATTCAATGCGACAACGGCATACCCGACCGATGCCACACCCACGTCAAGGCCAATTGCATAGCGACATATTTCTCTGTCATCCGTAAAGATTTTTGACATACCCAATCCTCCCAAAGTTTTACTTTCTTTATTATACCCTATTATGCGAATAAAGTCAATGCTATTTTTAACGTCCTTTTTATATGTACAAAAAATAGTCCACCCTATACGATTGCATAGGGTGGACTCAGTTCAATCGGTGTGAATTATTCTATGGTGTTACGCTAACGAGGGCTATCATCAAGAAGGGCTTAAGCGGGGTGTGGGGCAGAGCCCCTCAACGCATCCCGGGGTCCGGGGCAGAGCCCCGCGCGTCCTCCCCTCATATCACCGATCCCTCAGGCGGGATCCTGATCTTCAGCAGACGGTAGCGGAAGAAGAGGCTCATACCCTTTCCGCGCACGAAGTCGGGGAAGGATTGGGTCTTCTGGCGACCGTGCGGGTCGTTGAAGGACACGGTCCCGGCGGCGGGATCGGCTCCGGTGACGACGATGCTGTGCTTGCCGAAACGCATCCCGAATATCGCGTACAGCGGGCCGTGCAGTTTCAAAAGATCGTACAATTCGTCAACCGTAGTCACGGGCCCGGCGTCTGCAGAGGGCGTGCTGCCGAGGTGATTGCGGCGGCGGAGCGGATTGCGCCCCTTGTAAGAGGCGGCAGCCATGTCGCGCGCCTTTTTCATAGCCTCACGCTGCGTGAGGAAGGCGCCGTCCGGCTTGTGACGGTACTCGTCCAGCATGATGCGGCAGAACGCCCAGCATAGGTTGGTCATGTGCTGCCGATACAGCGGCACGATGTAGAGGATCGCGGGACGGGCTTCGGAAGACTCGGACAAAGACGTCACTCCTTTCAAGAGATCAATGAAGGCTTCTGTACAGCGCCAGCATCTCGTCCTCGGATACCTCACGGCTTCCGATAACGACCAGACTGCCGTCCGTGCTGACAGATACGACCTTCCCGGAGGCGGCAAGCGCGGACGCGGCGTCAACGTACTGCACGCCATACCGATCGTAGACCTCGGTGGCGGATACGTCAAGCCCGATCACGCCGGACGCGAACGCGGCGGGAACGTAGAGATGCGTGCCGTCACCGAGGAAGACGGCCTTGGTATTGGTCTTGTCCAGCATCACGGACCTGCCGCCCGCGTACGCGTTGTAGGACCCTGCCTTCAGGACGATCATGTCGGCGTCGAGACAAGAGGGGACAGCCTCGGTCTGCTCCGTGATGGTGTAGCGGTAGTTGAAGCGGTCGTTCGGGGCGGTGTCACCCTGATCAAGGAACTTCATGACGTCGCCGTCGTCGACGGAATTGTCCGCCCACTTGAAGTCGAAGGTCTCGCCGAGACCGAGCAGGGAAGCGGTGACGTGGATCTGTATCACCTTGCCGGAGACGACGTACTCCGCCCGTCCGACCTCCTCCATGCTCCACGAGTCGTCCCTGAATCTCATAACGGAGCAGGTGCTGCCGTCTCGGTCGCGGTTGATGACGTAGTCATAGCCGTACCAGCCGGTCTTCGCGTCGAGGTCCGCGTCGATGAACAGATTCATCCAGTTGCTGCCCTCGGCGGCGGTGACGTCGTCCGCACACTCGGCATAGAACCATACGTCGTCCCCGTAGCGGGAGACCTTCATCGTGCCGAAATCGTTGCGCCCGGACTTGTTGACGTAATGGAAGGAGCCGACGTAGCTCCACGAGTCGCGGCGCGCGGTGTCGCCGGTGTAGTCACGGAACTCGGGACCGACGGAGTACCACTGCCCGACGGAGCCGGTCATGTCGATCGGACGGCGTCCGAAAGCGGCCTCAACGGCGCGTGCGCCCTTGAACTGCCGGATATTCTGCGCCAGCTGATAGTAGTAGTTGTCGTTGTAAAGCCCCTTGACGGGCTCGACGTCACGGGAATATTCCGGATTGAAGTTGTCCACGAAGTAGTTGCGTTTCCATGTGTTGTCGTCCACGACCGTGTAGCTGTTGGCGATGGTCTGGCCGAGCGCGGCGCCCGCCTCCCAGCGGCCTGCCCACCACTCGTTCCAGCCGACCACCATGATGACGCCGGGATCCACGCCGATGGCGTAGTCGAACTGCTCCTCAAAGGCGTACCCCTTGCCGGATTCGCCGGCGTCCACAAGGTCGAAGCCCATCTGCGACTTGTCGATGGAGGGCTGCTTCCCGTCGTGGTAGGAGCGGCCCGCGTTGGTGCCGTAGCTGCCGTTGACCCAGAAGCCGCTCATGACGATCATCTGTTCGACGTTGCCGGACGCGTCAAGACCGGGCTTCTGCGGGTACATATCCGCCCACGGCCAGCAGGAACGCCCGTGTGCGCCCTTGTACCACGCGTCGTTCGTGTTCGCCCAGCTCTGGCGGACGGTGAAGAAGTCCTGCGTCTCCTTGTCGAGCGACTTCAGGAGCTTCTTCGGCATGAAGATCAGCGGCTTGCCGTCCTGCAGGAACCAGAATTCCTCGTACCGCCCGACGGAGTACAGATTGTTCCAGAGGGCGTAGAAGGATCTCGGCGCGACGTCGTCGTTGTTGCCGCAGTGGAAGCAGATCTGCGGGGTCTTGTACCCCTCGGCACGCATTTTTGACCATACCTTCAGGATGGTCTCGTAGTTGTTCTCGTAGGTCAGACCGTTCGTGGCGTCAATGAACCAGAAGTCCACGCCGGCGGCGGTCAGCTGCATGGTGTGCTTGCGGATGACCCACTCGTCGTTTGAACGGTAATAACCGAAGTACGGCTCGGCCCAATAGTGGGCGAAGCCGAGATTGCCCTGCGTCATGACCTCGTGCAGCGCGTCCAGACCGCCATCGTAGTAGGTCTTGGTGTGGTCAAAGAGCGGATTGCTGCCGTTCGGATCGGTCGTGTCGTGCCACAGGAAGTAGAAGATGCCGACCTTTTTGTCGTTGACGGCACCCGTTCCGGCTGCGGTCAGACGGCCCTCGTCATCGGTGCCGACCCACGTGTCGGCGAATACGTCTCTTGAATTCATCATGTTCGCTTTTGCCTCCACAGGTTTTACAGAGGTCTGACCGGTCATGGTCAGATCACTCACCACAGCCGGGCCGTCCATGTGATGCAGCCAGACGCGGAAATATCCGGACCCGTTGACGGAGCCCTTGATCGGATCGGAAAGTTTGGGCTTGTCAGCACCCGGCGCGTACATATTGATCCTGCCGTCCTCGATCTTCACGGTCGCAAGCAGCACGGGCTCGGTCCCCTCGTCGGCGCAGGTGACGGTGATGACGTCCGTCTCCATATCGTCCTCGATGACGAGATGATGGGCTGACGCGGAGAAATCAAGCCCGTCCGGCAGCTTGCCGATATAGCTCGTCGCAGGCCAATCCCCGACGCGCATACCGATCTGATTCTTCTGAAGGGAGATCCATACGCCGGATTGGGAGGTGGCGTCGTTGTCCGCGCTGCTCAGCCGCAGACCGAAATACAGCGCGTTCCAGCCGGAGTTGATCTTAGAGTCGATCTGCACGTCGGCCTGATACACGGCTTTCGTGCCGTCATCAAAGGAATGAGAGCCGTTGATGAAGGAGACCGTGTTGTTTTCCAGCGTCACCGTGCTGCCGCTTGCCTTGCCGCGTGTGACCATAAAGTCCATGCTGTCGGCGGCATAGCTGTACGTGACGCTCTTTTTCGGTGCGTCCTCCTTGGGGAAGGCGTGGATGACTTCCGGCAGACTGTCGGTCAGCACCCATTCTTCGGGCGTGTCGTAGGGCGGAAACAGGGGATCGAAGGTTTCTGCCTCCGTCGGCGCCTCGGTCGCGGGGGAAGCGGGGGGATCTGTCGGCGCCTCCGTCGGCAAAGACTCCGCGCCGGGCGTGCAGGCGGATACGCAGGGCAGAAGAAGCATCGCGGCAAGCAGTAAAGCCGCAGGACGAGCCGTGCGTCTGATGTTCATGACGGTACCTGCCTTTCTATAAAAAAAGTATGATCAGATTGTCGTTCCGTGTGTCAGTATACCACGGATTGGCATTATTGTCAAGATGATAATGTATCGTAATATTTTCCGATACGTGTCTTGCAAAACCGGAAGATATATGGTATAATTGAAAAAAACATGACCCGGAGGGTGAATATATGGAATACAGGAAACTCGGACGGACCGGCATGACGGTCAGCGCGATCTCACTCGGCTGCGAGCATCTGCAGGGCAAGGACTACGACACCGTAAAGACCGTCATCGACGCGGCGCTGGACGCGGGCGTGAATTTTCTCGACGTGTTCATGAGTGAGCCGAACGTCCGCACGAACATCGGACGTGCGCTGGCGGGACGGCGGAAGGACGTCATGCTGCAGGGGCATATCGGCTCCTGCTGGATCGACGGACAGTATACGGTCTGCCGCGACGTCGATCTCTGCCGCCGGAACTTTGAGGACCTGCTTTCCCGCCTCGACACCGACTATATCGACGTCGGTATGCTGCATTTCGTGGATAAGGAAACCGATTGGGACGCGCTTGAGACGAGCGACGTCATGCAGTATGCCCTGTCACTCAAGCAGAAGGGCGTGATCCGCGCGCTCGGCATGAGCTCGCATAACCCCGTCACCGCCCGTAAAGCCGTCGAAAGCGGCCTTATCGACGTGCTGATGTTCTCCCTCAATCCGGCTTACGACCTCGTCCCCAAGGAGCGGGATCTGACCGAGGTCTTCACGGAGGTGCTTGAGGGCCGGAAGCAGGACTTTTCCGCGCTCGTCCCGGAGCCGGGCCGCGCGGCACTCTACCGTGAATGTGAGGCACGCGGCGTCGCCATCACGGTCATGAAAACGCTGGCTATGGGGACGCTGCTGTCAAAGGAACGCTCTCCGCTCGGCGTCGCGCTGACCGAGGCGCAGTGCATCAGCTACGCGCTCAGCCGTCCGGCGGTCGCGGCGGTCATGGTGGGTATGCAGCGCCCGTCCGACGTCGCGGAGGCGATGCGCTATTGGGAGCTTCCCGCCGATGAGCGGGATCACAGCGAGGTGCTGGCGTCTCTCGGGATGTTCCGTGCGGTCGAGCGGTGTATGTACTGCAACCACTGTCTGCCCTGCCCGGCAAGGATCGATATAGCCGCCGTCAATAAGTATCTCGATCTGATCGAGCTGGACGGACGTCCCGCCGACAGCGTCCGGCAGCACTACCTGTCCCTGGACAATACCGCCTCCGCCTGCCTCGGCTGCGGTGCCTGTGAGAGCCGCTGTCCGTTCCACGTGCCGGTCCGCGTCCGCATGAAGCAGGCCGGAGAGATATTCGGCTCGTGACCGTCATATGAAAGGAGATATCCCTCATGAACGCACTCCTGAGTCAAAAAATCAAACGGATATTCCTGTCCGTGCTTCTCGGGCTGACGGCCATAATCAGCCTGCTTATGCTGTTTGCGGATACGACCCGGTACGGCAGCGCATGGAGCGCGGCCCTGTCCGGCTTTTCCGTGTCCGGGTGGATCATCTGCGTGCTGACCGCGCTCGGCGCCCTCGTTTACCTGATCATGGCTGTCAGCGGGATTATTTCGCTGCTGATGGGCGGGAAACGGTACGTGACGACGATGTACGGCAGCCTGCTGATCTTCCTCATGCTGTTGATTTGCGGACTCGGGCAGGACGTGTACGAGAGCGGTACGCTTCTGTGCGTGCTGATCCTTCTGCTCTCCTCCTGCGGCCTCGTGTACCATTACCTGTACCGGCACTACCATAAGGACGACGGGGAAGAGGACGCCGGGGAGCGTCTGACCGACCGCGAGCGCGCGGGCAGGCTGATCCTGACCGTCACGTCGGCTGTGAGCTGCCTGTCCGTGATCGCTCTGCTGTTCACGCCCTTCGTGACCTATCAGAGCAGCCCGGACCGGGCGGTCGTTCCGATCGAAGCGGCGTCCGGCGCGACTACTCCGCTCCGCATGGTGGTGTTCATCGGCGCCATGGCCGCGGTGCTGGTCAGCCTTGCGTTCATGATCCGGGTGATCGGGCGGATCGGCGGCCTGACGGACAGCGTGATCCGTTCCTCCTCCGCGCTGACCTATATCAACCTTGCGCTGACCGTCATCTACTACCTCTCCGGTTATATCTACGCGCTTGCCATGTATAACAAGTCCCCCGACCTTGCCGCGGTCGGGTATCCGCCCATCCTGATCGCCGTTGCCTTTGCGCTTCTGTATGCCTGTGTCCGGGGCAGCTTCTTCCCGGAGGTCGGGCGGCGCGCAGATGGGACCGCCGACAGGGGACGGGTGTGGCGCGGGATCCTGATCGGCTTCGTAGCCGCCTTCACGGTATGCACCTTCCTTGCCCTTTTCATGAACATCGTGACCGCGCAGTACAGCGTCGGCTCCGCCTCGAAAAAGGTCGTCATCAACGGCATGAAGCTGCTCCGGGATTATACCGAAATGAGGAAGGAATACCGTCTCCTCGCATTCGTCATCCTGACGGCGCTCGGCCTGTCGGTCGCGTTCCTGCTGGCGTCCCTCACCGCCTTGATCGGAAGGTCCCGTGCCTTTGACCGCATCGCGGTCGGCGCGGTGACCGTCAACGTGCTGGGAACGACCGCGCTCGGTGTGTGCGGTAAGTACTTTGAGATGGTGCAGGCCGTCAATATGCAGGTGCTTGCGGAGCTGTTCGATCTGTCCTACGTCGATCCGGACAGCCTCGGTTTCGTGTTCAAAGTAAAGAGCGACGCCTATATCCCGATGCTGGTCAGCCTCGGACTTCTTGCCCTTCTGCTGCTGATCGCGCCCTTTTCGCGGGCGGATAAGCTGCAGAGGCAGGCCGACGCGGCTGACGCCTCCGGGCAGCCGGCTGACGCGTCAGCCGCCTCTGAGCAGACGGAGGCAGCGGCAGCCGTCCGTGAGAGCGCGCCCACCGAGGAGCCGGACTCCGACCCGTGTCCCGCCTTCACGGAGCTTGACGAGAAGGCGGAAGCCTTTGAGCGGGAAACGGCTGAGAGACGCCTGTCTGCCTTTGCGGACGGATCTCTGCCCGCCATCGTGCGCTTTGTCGTCACCTACGCCGCCAACTGCCGGCTGCATCTGACCTACCGTGAGGAGGAGATCGCGGACTTCATCGCCGGTCTTGGCGCGACCCGCCTGACCATCCTGCAGGGCATGAGCGGCACCGGCAAGACGAGCCTGCCGAAGATCGCGGCCGAGGCGCTGATGGGGAACTGTGAGATCATCGAGGTGGAGTCCTCGTGGCGCGACAAGAACGAGCTGCTCGGCTACTACAACGAGTTCAGCCGCACCTACACGCCCCGCAAATTCACGCAGGCGCTGTACAAGGCCAAGCTGAATCCCGACGTCCCGACCTTCATCGTGCTGGACGAGATGAACCTCTCCCGCATCGAGTATTATTTCTCGGATTTCCTGTCCCTCATGGAGAACGAGGAGGACAAGCGCAGCATCAAGCTGCTCAACGTCAAGCTGTACCGCGTGGCCGACCACCAGAAGACCGGGTACCTCGGCCTTTCCGACGGACATACCATGTTCATCCCCGCCAACGTATGGTTTATCGGCACAGCCAACCGCGACGAATCCACCTTTGCGATCAGCGACAAGGTATACGACCGCGCCCATACCATGAATTTCCGCCGGCGTGCGGTCGCCGAGTCCGGCGGCGGAGCGCCGCTTGATCCGGCCTTCGTCCCGTACTCTCTCCTGAATGACCTGTTCGCGGACGCAAAGTCATCCTTTGCGTTCGACGTGGAGAAGGATGATACCGTCCGGGACGTCGAGCGGCTGCTGTCGCCCTTCAACGTGTCCTTCGGCAACCGCGTCGCCCGCCAGATCGAGGCGTACGTCAAGGTCTACTGCCGCTGCTTCCGCGATCCCGAGGCACGTCTCTCGGAGGCGCTGGAGAACGTCCTGCTCTCCGAGGTGGTCAGCAAGCTGGAGAACCGGACCGTGGAGAACAAGACCGCGCTGGCCGCGGAGTTCGACAAGCTCGGCCTGCACCGCTGCGGTCAGTTCGTGCTGTCCCTCAATGAGGAATTCCTATGAGCCGGGACGTAAAGGACCCGGACCGCGCAGAGTCCGGCTTCATGCCGGGTGAGTACGCTGCCTTTGCGGAATTCGCGGAGAAGAACCCCGGGCTGGATTACTACCGGCTGGATTGGTGCTGCGTCCATGAGCTGAATCTGTTCGCCCTGCGTGAGAACGTCGACTTTGACGCGATCGGGCAGATGACGGACAGGCTGACGGAGGCGCTCCCGGCCATCCGGCGCATCCTTGCCCACCCGACCATGTACCTGAAGGTCACGGAGGACATCCTGCCGGTCGAGTCGGTGCAGGTCATCAACAACCGCACGGTCGACCACGCCGCCGTCCACAGCGAGCTGTGGGACAACGTGACCGAGGACGACCGCCTGATCCCGCGCCGCCTCCTGACGCTCAGGAATCAGGATGATTACGCGATCTACGAGAACGTCGCGCTGACGTGGCTGCTGACCCGCATCATATCGTACCTCCGGCGGCACATCACGCTCTGCCGGGACCTCTTGTACGCGGACCGCGTGCTGGACATGAACGTGCTGGAGCGCTCCAACCACCTCTACCACTATCTGGCGCTCGGCAAGATCCACACGGGGTATATCCGCGGCTTCGAGCGGTACCGCGACGTGACCGAGCGCTGCCTCGGCAGGCTGATGTACCTGTATAACACGCTCGTGAGCCGCATGGGCTGTCCGCTGGTGACGGCGTGCCGACTGTATATCGGGCGGTTCTCGCTGCACAGGAGCAACCTTTTCCGTATGCACCGCGACTACCACGCCGTATACGATCTCTGCCGTCTTTTCAGCGATCTGCCGGCGGACGACCTGTGTCCGACGGACGATCCGGCAGACAGGGAGGGGTACCGCGTTTTCTGCGGTGCGCTCACGCTGTTTGCTGCCGGCCACTTCAATTTCACAGCCGACCGGGAGACCCGCTTCTCCCTGAACGCGCCGGACGTGCGGTTCACCTTCGGAAAGTGGTCGCTCGCCGTGAGCACGGTCCGCGCGGGAGACGCGGATACGGGTCTGTTGCTGAGCTTTGATAAGGACGTCGGGTACCGAATCCTGCTGATCCCCGCCTTTGCCGCGGACGCGGAGACGGACGATCCGGCTGCCGCCCTCCGCCGTGCGTGTCCAGCGGACGAATACGTCATCCTGACGGAGGAGCCGGGCGGGGACGCCTGCCGCGTAAGCCTCTCGGATATCGAGTCCTTCCGCCGCCTTCAGCAGCATATCCTGCGCGGGATGATAAAAGCGGACCGCACCTATGATACCTGTCCTTTCTGCGGCCACCCCATGTCAGCGGGAACGGAGCCGTATCCCGCAGGCATCGTCATGTCCTGGGTCTGTCCGTCCTGCCGGACCGTCATAACGGAGCGTGAATGTCCTGAGACGGGCGCCCGCTTCATGGCGACGGAGATCGACGGACCGGGCCGAAAGAGTCCCGCGCAGACGGAGGACACCGTCCGCAAGAGCGCGTGGGTCTACGAGCGCGTCGCGGAGGGAAGTATGCATTACCGCAACGTCACGCCGGTCACGGCGGCGTGCGACGTCATCTGCCCGCACTGCGGGAAGGTGCACGTATGAGCAGTCCGCCGGACGGCAAAATAAACGAGGAGGATTTATCATGGCATTCATGGAATTGAAACTGTACAGCGAGGCCCTCGGGATGCAGACCGAGGTTTACGTCGTCATTCCGCAGAAGCAGCGCGAGGGCGAGATCGGGGCCGGTGCCCGCGAGGCAAAAGAGGATCACGGGTATAAGTGCCTGTACCTTCTCCACGGTCTGAGCGATGACCATACCATCTGGATGCGCCGCACGTCGATCGAGCGGTACGCCGATCAGTACGGCATCTGCGTCGTCATGCCGGATGCCGCCCGCAGCTTCTACTGCGATATGAAGTACGGTCAGAAATGGTACACCTACGTCGCGAAAGAGCTGCCCGCCCGCATCCGCGAGCTGCTGCGCGTCTCCGACCGTCGGGAGGATAACTTTGTCGCGGGCCTTTCGATGGGCGGCTACGGCGCGCTCAAGATCGCTCTGCGCGAATGCGGCAGCTTCTGCGCCGGAGCCGGACTTTCTCCGGCCATCGACATGACCGCGCGCGTCGGGACGCCGAGCCTTATCCCCGTTTTCGGCGAGCAGGGCCCTGTCCCGGACGAGGACGATCTGTTCAAACTTGAAAAGGCCGTCAGGGATAATCCGGACAAGCCGCGCCTATTTATCGGCATCGGGACCGAGGATTTTCTGTACCGCGAGACGCAGACCATGCGCCGGACGCTGGAGGAGGACGGCTTTGACCTGACCTACCGCGAGTCGCCCGGTACACACAATTGGGGCTTCTGGGACGAGTACATCCGCTACGTGCTGGAATGGATGTTCGGCCGCTGAAGTGCCGGCGTCATCAGATACTACGATATAATCACTTTGTCAACATACTCGCAAAAGAAATTTGGGAAACGCACAAAAATCTTCAGCCAACGACGGCCGTGGCTTGCCATACCCTTGAATGGTTTGAAAAGCCGGATCGGAAACCCGATCCGGCTTTTCAAGTGCTTATTTGTCTTCTTCTTCTTCTTCTTCTTCTTCTTCTTCTTCTGCTGCTGCTTCGGTTTCATCGAGCATTTCCTGCAACCGGGCCTTCAGTTCCTCGAGCGAGGTGCAGGAATCCACGGCTGTCAGGATGGCACGGATGGTTTCGTCCATCTCTTCGCCCTCCTCGTCCGTCTCGGGGACGTTCTTCGGGATCTGATCAGATTCAGACGTCATACGCTCACCTCCTTTCGTATCTGTCGGGTTTCCGTTATTCCTCCTCTTCCTCATCGTCGTACACGATGCGCGGTAGGGTCAGGAGAATGACGGTCAGGAGTGCCCAACTCAAAATGCTCATGATATTGGTCCCGATCCATTTCTTGCCGCACCGGATCAACGTTTTTTCCGTTTGGGTGAGATTGCTTTTCGTCCTCATGGATATCCCTCCTTTCCATCCGATCTTTCCGGGCTCGGACGCAAAGCATCCGTGCCTTTTGCATTTTGCCCGGGGGCAGAACGGCCGCCCACGTTCCGCCGCCCGGCGCGGAGTGATCGGGCGGCTATGCACCGCCTTACACGAACAGTATACCATACCGCTTGTACAAAAGTCTGCACAGACGAGGTCAATCGACAACCTGTCGCAGCTTGTTGATCATTGCGTCAAGGGCGGCCTTGACCTGCTTGAACCTGCCGCGCGGCGTCCCGTCCGCGTTCATGTACAGCGCCCGGTTGACCTCGATCATGATCGAAGTGACGCGGGTTTCTGTCCGATAGTACGCCATCGGGACGATGGTCCCGGCGAACAGGTGATCCACGGCAGCGCGATACCCGAGACCGGACAGAAAGCCGACGGCCGCGTCCGCCAACGCCGGCGGCGTGTGGAACGGGTCGGTGCCGATGCAGAAGTCGGGACGGTCGTCTGCCTGCTCCGGCTCGTGCGGGAGCGGGACGGAGCTGAACGAATGGCAGTCCACGATCAGGCAGGCGCCGCGGGCGGACAGGCAGCGCGCCGCAGTGCGGGTCAGCCGCTCGTGGTGCGGATCGTAGAACGCGCGCAGGATCGCCTCTCGACGCTCCGGGGTGACGTCGCGCAGGACGGAGCCGTCCGAGCAGCGGGTATACACGGCGCCCATCCCGACCGCCACCATCGGCTCGTCGAGGTCGTCCCGGAACCGCTCCGGGTCGCAGACAAGACGGCTCACGGGGAACACGACGCGCTCGTCGCCCGCGGTGAACAGACGGTCGCAGTACCGGTCGGTCATCAGGAACAGTTCGCGCCGGAGAGCGGCGTCGTCAAGGCGAAATTCCCGGCGGTACTCCTCGGGAACGGACAGGGAGGCGTGCGGGATGTGCAGGACCACGGGAACGGACATAAGCACCTCTTTCTATGGATATGATGGTAGGATGCAGGATCGGCCTGCTATGTTAAGTATATCATACAGCCCGTCCCAAAGTCGGTACAGATGGGAGAGAATTCAAAAATATTTTTTCACGGAAAATTCATTGTAAGTCCCAAATTTGGTACAAATGATATGCTATAATATGCACGTAAGGAAGGGAGGGGACACGATGGCAGAACAAACGAAGGAGCGGCTTCTGTGGGTGCTGCGGGTCCTGCGGGACACCGACAGGGAACACCTGATGAATACCGCCGCGATCATGGAGCAGCTGCGCATCAAGGGCATCGACGCCGAGCGCAAGGCGGTGCAGCGGGACATCGCCGCGCTGAAGGAGGCGGGGTACCCGATCCTGCACGAAAAGGGCGCGTCCGGCGGGTACCGGATGGAGCCGCTGCTGGAGGATTGGGAGATCAAGGTGCTGTCGGACGCGGTGCTGAGCGCGGGCTTTCTCACGGAGGCAGACCGGGAGGGACTCAACAAAAAGCTGTACGGCTTCGGCAGCCGGGGCGGCCGGCATCTTCTGCGCGGCGTCCGGCCCGTGCCGTCCAACGTCAGGGTGCAGTCGTCGACCATACGGGAAAACATCGAAGCCCTGCTGGCCGCCATCCGCGGGCGGCGCATGATCCTGTTCGACTATGAATACATCGGACCGGACAAGTGCAAGCACCCCAAGTTCCCGGAGGGCGTCCGGCCGGTCAGCCCGTACACGCTGATCTGGCGGCAGGACAGGTACTACCTCATCGGCAACTACGGCGTCAAGGATATGCTGTCCTATTACCGCGTCGACCGTATGCGGAATATCCGGGAGATCGGCGCGGCCGCCGTCCCGATGAAGGACTACCTCGGGGACAACGAGGAGGAGAAGCTGGCGCAGTTCATCGCGCAGAACCTCGACAACCGTAACGGGGAGCAGGTCTGGATCACCCTCACTGCCGACGCGGATCGGATGGACACGCTGCTCGACGCGTTCGGCCCCGACATCCATACCCATCAGACGCCCACCGGGCAGATCGAATGCACCGTCCGCGTCAACGACGGCATCGGGCTGTACGACTGGCTGCTGAAGAACGGCGACAAGATCCGCGTGACCGCCCCGCAGAGCGTGCGGGATAAGCTGGCGGAGAGGATCGGGAGGATCATCAACAACTATAATCAAAAGGAGGGGGAACTAAAATGAGCCTGAATAATGTAATAGATGAATCGAGCGACGACAGAAATGAATTCCGGAAGTTTTGCTCCGGCCTCCAATGTGATGACTGCCCTATCTGGAACAGTCATCTGGGCCCGGATGATGAGGAGTGGGACTGCACGCGTGAATATGAAAAGCTGAAGGAGAAGCAGAGGCAGACCGCCGTCCCGGACAAAGCGGACGATGGGCAGGAATGACGGGAAGGAGTGTGTGATACATGGAAAACAACAAACCTATCCCCATGCTTATAGGGAATGAATCCTTCACCCAAAGGGATGATGACGCAGACTTCACCGTAGCCGATTTCTGGTCATGGGCTTACTCCGACCTGAACAGCAACGTCCTGCGCGGAAAGCTGGCCGAGTACCTCGTCACGAAAGCGCTGTATGGCAAGCCTGTTTCCGCGCGTCGTGAATGGGATCTGTATGACGTACAGTATGGGGATCTGAAAATCGAGGTCAAAACGGCAGGTGTGTTCCAGTCGTTTACGGACAAGCCCAGTCAGCATATCCGTTTTGATATCGCGCGCAAAAAGCCGGATATGGCGCCCGCCGGTGTGGAACCAGCCCGGCACGCTGACGTGTACGTCTTTTGCCTGCACGATCCCCGCCTGAAGCAAAACGCGCAGACAACGGACTCGGCAAATCCGCTCGATCTGGATGAGTGGGAGTTTCGGGTCATACCCACCGACGTGCTGAATGAAAAGTACGGGAACCGGAAATCCATAGCATTGTCCCAACTAAAAAAATGGGATCCTGTCGGATGTAAATTTGCCCAATTGTCGGATAAAATCCTGAAGTGTAAAAAATGACAACTTTACGATAATAAACCGCCTGTGCAGACTTTTGCACAGGCGGTTTGCTATACTGTATATGAAATGATCATACAAGGGGGAACAGCGATATGGAACAGGACAAGAACACTGCCGCGCGGGTCGATCCCAAGGTTCTGAACGGCATAAACCGGCAGTTGGATGACCATCTGTCCGACGGTGACGCCAAGCTGATACTCAATTTGGGGTACGCGTTTGAAAAAGGCGAGACCGTCCACGAGCCGGTCAGACAGAATTACCTCGCGGCTGCGGCCTGCTACGAGGCGGCGGCACGCCTCGGCGACGCGCTGGCGCTGAACAACCTCGGATGGCTGTACCAGAACGGTTTCGGGGTCCCGCAGGACGTCGACACGGCGATCCGGCTGTATACGGAGGCGGCGGATAAGGGTGACTCCACGGCTATGATCAACCTCGGCAATATCTACGAGAACAGTCAGAAGGACGGCACGCCGGACTATGAACAGGCGTTCTATTGGTACGGCAAGGGAGCGCGTAAGGTCGATTGCGGGGCAATGTTCAACTATGCGAGGTGCCTTCACCACGGCTTGGGGACGCCGCAGGATCGCGACGAGGCATTCCGCGTATTCGAGATGGTTGCGGCGCTGTTCGGGTATATCCCGGCCTATTTCTACGTAGGACTTGATTACGAATGCGGCTGGGTCGTCCCGCAGGATTACGAAAAGGCCCGCCGCTTCTACACCTACGGCGCGAAGAACGGCGAGACCTTCTGCTGGACGCAGCTCGGTGGGATGTACGCAAAGGGCATTGGCGTGGCGGCCGATTTCAGGAAGGCGAAGCACTGCTACCTGAAGGCCGCCAACGCGGGCGACGGCCTCGGGTACTACAATCTCGGTTGGCTGTACGAGCACGGCGACCTCGGCGAGCCGGACCTGAAGACCGCCGTCGCGCTGTATAAGATGGGGGCGTATAAGAAGGATAAGCATTCAATACGGGCGTTGGTCAGGCTGGGGTATGCAACGGTCACGCCGTGAGGATATGCAGGAAAAGAGATCGATCAAGGAGGAGAGTATGGAGAAAAAGCAGAAGGCCGCGATGCTGATAGATGCCGAGAATATTCCTGTATCGTATGTTGAACAGATTTTTTCGTATGCGGAAACCTACGGGTCTCTTGCAGTCAGAGAGATATACGGCGACGCATTGTCGCTCAGCAACTGGGAGGAGGCGATCCTGCGGTACCTCATCCATCCGAACTTGTCAGTCCGGATCCTCAAAGGAAAGAATTCGTCGGATATCGCGCTCACAATCGGGGCGATGGATTTGCTGAGCCGCAAGGACATCGATACCGTGATTGAATGTTTTGCTTAAAACATTCACACCTGTTATTCATACGAGTTTTACATTATGATCTATGGACTTATCAACCATCCCCCAAAAACACAAAAAAGAGAGAGCCTGCCCGGCTCTCTCCTTTTCCATTACTCATCTCGCCTCAGAACGTCTTCCGCAAGATCTTCGGATAGTCCCTCATCCCGTTCAGGATCGCCTGAACGTACACGACAGCTGCGTCCTTGTCCACGGTATAGAGGATCAGATACTCCTTGTGGACGAGAAAACGGTATTCCTGCGCGGTAAGCACACGGTCGTGCGGCACGGCGCCGCGCTCCGGGAACGTCGACAGACTGATCACATTTTCGCGCAGCTCCTCCACGAATTTTCGCGCGATGTCGCGGCTGCCGGACAGTTCCGCGCCTGAAAACAGAATGTCAAGGAGATCGTTCACGGCGGTTTCGGTCAGCTTTACCTGATAGTTCATACTGTCCCACTGCCGTCCAATTCCTTCAGAATGTCATCGAAGGCGGTGTCGGCATCGGTCACCCGACCGAGACGAATATCGTCGGCAGACTGCGCCAGATGCGCATACAGCGCGACCTTTTCTTCCAGCTCGCTCATGCGGTGCTGCAGCGCGGTATAGTCCTCATGGCTCATGATGACGGTGTCCTCGCGCCCGTTCACCGTGATCGCAACCGGGTTCTGACGCGACAGTTTGGAGATCTGCGCATACTGGTTCCGCAGCTCACTGGACGGGCGGATCGAAATGGAGTTGTTCATGCTCAATACCTCCTATATGGGATAGTCATATTATATCATAGTTTGCGTATGATGTCAAGTAAAATGCAAAGAATCATAGATAATTCCGAACAATCTTCACCATAGAAGAATTTTTATCCTGTCCTCTCCGTAAATTTATCTCCTTTTTTTCTGTGACAAATTGCCATTCATAAAGAAAAGACGCGCCGCCATACTAACAGCAGAGCAGGGAAAAGAACGCGGCCGGGACAGGGACGCGATCCGCATCCCGGCTCGATAACAGATATAGATATAGAACAGCAAAAAGACAGCGCGGGACGGCAGCATAGGACAAAAATGCAGAAATGCAAGTAAGAGGAGTCAAACACTATGGCAAGCAACAAGGCACTCGTTCCCGAAGCAAAGAAGGCACTCGATCAGTTCAAGATGGAGGCAGCCAACGAGGTCGGCGTGACCCTGAATCAGGGCTACAACGGCGACCTCACCTCCCGTCAGGCCGGCTCCATCGGCGGCCAGATGGTCAAGAAGATGATCCAGTCCTACGAGTCCAATATGCAGAAGCAGTAAGCTCTGCGCCCGACCTGTAAGAACGGAAAAAGCGGGGCCGGCTCACGTTTGTGAGCCGGCCCCCGACTTCATTAAAGCGGAAGGAAAGACAGCAGCCACCAGAACAATGGGACGAACAGGATCGCCGGCAGCATATCGGCCACCTTGATCTTGGTCAGACCGAGCAGGTTGAAGGCGAGGCCGATGATCATAACGCTCCCCGCACAGGTGATCTCGGAAACGAGTGGCGGATCGGTCAAAAGTCCCTGCAGGAGCCCGGCAAGCAGGACGAGCGAGCCCTGAAAGACCAGCACGAACAGAGCGGCGAACATAACGCCGATGCCGAGCGTCGACGCGAGCATACAGGACGAGATCAGATCCAGCACGGACTTGGTAAAGAGCAGCTTGTTATCGCCGTTCAGCCCGGCGTTGAGCGAGCCGACGATGGTCATGGCGCCGACGCAGAAGAGCAGGGAACCGGTCATGAAGCCCTCGGCAAGGCTTGTCTGCCCGTCGGAGCGCTTCAGCTTTGTCTCGACGAGCAGCCCGAGCCGGTTGATGCCCTTGTCGATACCGATCAGCGTGCCGACGATCGTCCCGCAGACCAGCGACAGGATGAGAACGATCGGATTGCCGCCGTCCAGCGCACCGTCGATCCCGATATACAGCGTGCAGAGGCCGATCGCGGTCATGACCGCACCGGACACACGCGCCGGTATGCCCTTTCTGAACAAAAGACCGAGCAGGCTGCCCAGCAGCACCGTGCCCGTATTCACCAATACGCCGATCATATGATCCTCCCGAAACGGTTCATTCAGTCCGCTTAAAGTATAGCATTTTCATCGGTTGTTGTCAAGTCTATTGACATATCTTCCGCTTTGTGCTACAATACTGTCATCAAAACTATTCCCCACACAGGAGTGAAAAAATCATATGAATATCGTTTGCCTTGATATGGAAGGTGTCCTTGTTCCCGAAATCTGGATCGCGTTTGCCGAGGCCAGCGGCATCCCGGAGCTGCGCCGCACGACCCGCGACGAGCCGGATTACGACAAGCTCATGAAGTGGCGCATCGGCATCCTGAAGGAGCACGGCCTCGGATTGAAGGAGATACAGAACGTCATCTCGACGATCGACCCGCTGCCCGGCGCGAAGGAGTTCCTTGACGCACTGCGCGCACGGACTCAGGTTATCATCCTGTCCGATACCTTCGACCAGTTCGCCATGCCGCTGATGAAAAAACTCGGGTATCCGACGCTGTTCTGCAACACGCTTGAGGTCGCGGAAAGCGGAGAGATCACCGGCTTCCGGATGCGGATCGAGAAGTCCAAGCTGACCACGGTCAAGGCCCTGCAGTCCATCGGCTTCGAGACGATCGCCTCCGGTGACAGCTACAACGACCTCGGTATGATCCGCGCCTCCAAGGCAGGCTTCCTGTTCAAGTCCACCGACAAGATCAAGGCGGACAACCCGGATCTGCCCGCTTACGAGGAGTTCCCGGACCTGCTCGCCGCTATCGAGCGCGCCCTGTAAATCAGATCCCGCAAGGGGGATTTTACGTCCCCCTTTTCTTTGATTTTGAAAGTTCTTGAGATCCGTAAGGACTTCTTTCAAAAAGCCTTTATGCGGGGTCCGGGGCAGAGCCCCGGAAGCGTTCCCCTTACAACCATACAAGGAGCTGACCATGAAAGTATTCTTCCGCTTTTTCCGCGACTATCCGCGCGAAAGTGTGCTGGCGCCGCTGTTCAAGCTGTTTGAGGCGGGATTTGATCTGCTGGTCCCGCTGGTCGTTGCGTCCATCATCGACCGCGGCATCGGCGGGGACGATACGGCGTATATCCTCCGTATGGCAGGCGTACTGGTGCTGCTCGCCTTCGTCGGACTCGCGTGCGTCGTGACCGCACAGTTCTTCGCCGCCAAAGCAGCCGTGGGGACGGCAGCCCGCCTCCGCCACGACCTGTTCGCGCATATGCAGTCGTTCACCTACGCCGAAACCGACCGCGTCGGCATCCCGACCATGATCACGCGCATGACCTCCGACATCAATCAGGTGCAGTCCGGCGTCAATATGGCGCTCCGCCTGACGCTGCGTTCGCCGATCATCGTGCTCGGCTCGATGATCGTCGCGTTCACCATCGACGTCCGGCTTGCGATGATCTTCGCTGCCGTGATCCCTCTGCTGGCCGCGGTCGTCTTCGGCGTGATGCTCGGCGGCATTCCTCTGTACAGACAGGCGCAGACGAAGTTGGACGAGATCACGGGCCGTACCCGCGAGAACCTGAACGGCGTCCGTGTGATCCGCGCGTACCGTCGGGAGCAGCAGGAGATCGACGCCTTTGAGGCTACCACGGAGGAGCATACCACCCTCCAGAACCGCGCGGGCCGCCTGACCGCTCTTATGAATCCCGTCACCTACGTGCTGGTCAACCTTGCCGTCGTACTGCTGATCCGGCAGGCTGCGCCCGCCGTGGATACGGGCCGCCTGACGCAGGGCGAGGTCGTCGCGCTCGTCAACTACATGGGGCAGATCCTCGTCGAGTTGGTCAAGCTCGCCAACCTCATCCTCCTTTTGACCAAGGCCGCCGCGTGCAGCGCACGCGTGCAGACCGTGCTGGAAATGCCCGCCGGGCTGGCGGTAAGGGCCGAAGACGGTCTGCCCGTCCCCGTCGGTGAAAACGTCCCCGCCGTGTCCTTCGACCGCGTATCGCTGACCTACGAGGGAGCCGCCGCGCCGTCGCTGTCCGATATCACCTTCTCCGTTCCGGTCGGCTCGACCGTCGGGGTGATCGGCGGCACCGGCTCCGGCAAGACCTCTCTTATCGACCTGATCCCGCGCTTCTACGAGGCGACCGAGGGGATCGTCCGCGTTATGGGACGCGACGTCGCCTCCTATGAGCCTGCGGAACTGCGTGCCCGCATCGGCGTCGTGCCGCAGAAGGCCGAGCTGTTCCGCGGGACGGTCCGTTCCAACCTTCTGTGGGGCACCGCGGACGGTCAGGCATCGGACGACGAGCTGTGGGACGCTTTAGAGATCGCACAGGCAGCCGATTTCGTGCGTGAAAAAGATGGCGGACTCGACGCGCCCGTTGAGCAGAAGGGCCGCAACTTCTCCGGCGGACAGAAGCAGCGCCTGACCATCGCCCGCGCGCTGGTCGGCAGACCGGACATCCTGATTCTTGACGACAGCGCCTCGGCGCTGGACTTTGCCACGGACGCCGCGCTGCGGAAGGCGCTGCGGACGCTGACCGGGACCACGGTCTTCATCATATCCCAGCGGACGTCCTCGATCCGCGCGTGCGACCGCATCGTGGTGCTGGAAGAAGGATGCGCGGTCGGCATCGGGACGCATGAGCAGCTGCTCGCGTCCTGCGCGCTGTACCGTGAGATCCACGAATCGCAGTTCAAAGGAGGTGACGAGGCATGAAGCGTACGGACACATCTTCGATGCTTCGCAAGGTCCTCGCTTGCCTGAAGGCTTACCGTCTGCTATTTGTTTTGTCTCTCCTTCTGTCCGCCGCCGTCGTCGGTCTGACGCTGTGGCTGCCCGTGCTGACGGGACGCGCCATCGACCTTCTGGTCGGTCCGGGACAGGTAGACGCTGACGGCAGCCTTGCCGGGATCCTGATGACCTCCGCGGCAGTCATTGCCGCGACGGCCGTGCTGCAATGGGTGATGAACGTCATCAACAACCGCATCACCTTCGGCGTGGTGCGCCGTCTGCGGCGCGACGCCTTTGCCCGCATCCAGCGGCTGCCGCTCGCCTATCTTGACGGCAAGCCGGTCGGAGATATCGTGAACAGGGTCGTTACCGACGCCGAGCAGGTCTCTGACGGACTTCTCATGGGCTTTTCACAGCTGTTCACGGGCGTGCTGACCATTCTCTGCACGCTGATCTTCATGTTGACGGTGAATCCGCTGATGACGGCGTGGGTCGTCGTCATCACGCCGCTGTCTCTGTTCGCGGCGTCCTTCGTGGCGAAGCGGACGCACGCGCTGTTTACGGCGCAGTCGGCGATCCGCGCGGAGCAGACGGCGCTGGTGGACGAGATGATCGGCAGCCACAAGGCTGTCGCCGCGTTCTCGCATGAGGATGAGGCGGTGCGTGACTTCGACGAGGTGAACGGGCGGCTCTCGGATACTTCGCTCAAGGCGACCTTCTACTCCTCGCTGACCAACCCGATCACGCGGTTCGTCAATAATCTGGTATACGCGGGCGCGGCCCTTCTGGGCGCGATAGCGGTGCTGAAGGCACCGTTCGGCATGGCGTTGACCGTGGGTGAGCTTTCCTGCTTCCTGATCTACGCGGGGCAGTACACGAAGCCCTTCAACGAGATCTCCGGCGTGGTGACCGAGCTGCAGAACGCGCTGGCGTGCGCGGCTCGTCTGTTTGAACTGATCGGAGCGGAGCCGGAGGTGCCGGAGGCAGCCGACGCCGCGGTCCTTGCGCCGGATGAGGTGGACGGTCAGGTGAGTCTTGACAAGGTCTGTTTCTCCTACACGCCCGACAAGCCTCTGATCGAGGACTTTGACCTGACGCTGGAGCGCGGTCAGCGCGTGGCTATCGTCGGTCCGACCGGCTGCGGCAAGACGACGGTCATCAACCTGCTGATGCGTTTCTACGACGTGAACAGTGGGCGGATCGTGGTGAGCGAACACGACATCCGTGATCTGACGCGGCACTCGCTGCGCGGTGCGTGGGGCATGGTGCTGCAGGAAACGTGGCTGTCCTCCGGGACGGTGCGCGACAACATCGCGCTCGGCAGGCCTGACGCGACCGACGAGGAGGTCGTCGCGGCGGCGAAGGCGGCGCACGCGGACGGCTTCATCCGCCGTCTGCCGGACGGATACCGAACGAAGCTCGGCGAGGACGGGGGGCTTTTGTCGCAGGGGCAGAAGCAGCTATTGTGCATCGCGCGCGTCTTCCTGTGTCTGCCGCCGATGCTGATCCTTGACGAGGCGACCTCCTCGATCGACACGCGGACCGAGCTGCGGATCCAGAACGCGTTCGCCGGGCTGATGAAGGGCCGGACGTCCTTCATCGTGGCGCACCGCCTCTCGACCATCCGCGAGGCTGACGTCATCCTCGTGATGCGCGACGGCCATATCGTCGAAAAAGGGGACCACCGGACCCTCCTCGCGCAGAACGGCTTCTACGCGGAATTGTATAATAGTCAATTTGAGCAATAAAGGATGCGCCGGGGCTCTGCCCTGCACCCAGAGGACGCGCCGGGGCTCTGCCCTGCACCCAGAGGACGCGCCGGGGCTCTGCCCCGGACCCCGCTTAAGCCCTTCTTGAAAGAAGGGCTTAAGGAT
>JAKSPU010000002.1 GCA_024404505.1 Clostridia bacterium | reverse complement strand
CCTGTGACCCCCTGCTTGTAGGGCAGGTGCTCTCCCAGCTGAGCTATGCTTCCGTGTGTCGGACTCTCGCCTGACGACTTACACATTATATCACATCGTTGTGATATTGTCAAGAGGTTTTTCAAAACTTTTTCAAAAAAGTTTTTCGAGCCTCCGTGCCGTCCTCGACGGAGCGGGCAGAACGGTGTGTATTATAGCATACGCGTTCCGGTTTGTCAAGAGGCTTTTGAAAATATTTTCGGTTTATTTGAAAAATATCGGCTCTTCACACGTTTCATCCCGCGGGCGAGGGAACGCCTCGCGCCTCCATCGCTCGGGGACCTACCCCCCCAGCCCCCTCCCGTGCGCGGGAGGGGGAGACTATAAAACCTTTTACCGAGGAGAGGGGGCGCTGCAGCGCCCCTCTCCTCGGACTCCTCATCCCGGGGAATCGCGCCTGCGGGCGCGGGAGAGCGGCGTTTCCGCATCCCCGGAGGTTCAGCTAAACCTTTTACCCCGCCCAACGGGCGGGGGGAATACTCTATTTTATAGCAGGGAGAAGGGAGCGGCAATGCCGCTCCCTTCTCCCTGCGCCCTCATCCTGCGGGGCGCGGGGCTGCGCGGGTATTTAAAAGGCAGACGCCCATGGCGGCACCCACCTGTCTCGTTCGGCGTAAATCTCAACCTCGGTCAATTCTTATCCTGTATAAAAGTTCTTGGAATTCTCAAGGACTTCTTTCAAGAAATCCTTGAGCGGGGTATGGGGCAGAGCCCCCTACGCTCTCCGGCCTCTGCCCCGCAAACGTCTCCCCTGATAATTTCATCCATTTTTGTGTCCTGCCCTGTTGCAAACCACCCTTGCGTGTGCTATAATAGAAGTGATCACAATGAACGGAGGTATTCCCATGTCCGAGAAATTCATCAAGACCGACCCGTCCGCGCTGGATGGCAATCTCTTTTCCCGCATCGGCGACGATTGGATGCTGATCTCCGCCGCCGCACCCGACGGAGGCGCACCCAACACCATGACAGCCAGCTGGGGCTGCATGGGCATCCTGTGGAACAAGCCCGTCTGCATCGGCTTCATCCGCCCGCAGCGCTTCACCTTCCCGCTCGCTTGCGCCGCCGACCGCCTGACCTTCTCCTTCCTGCCTGAGCAGTACCGTGCCGCACTGCGTTACTGCGGCACCCACAGCGGCCGCGAGGGCGATAAGTTCGCCGCGGCAGGGCTGACCCCCCTGTTCCGGAACGGCGCACCCTTCCCCGCCGAGGCATCCCTCATCGTCGTCGGACGCAAGCTGTACGAGGACGACCTGAAGGAGGACTGCTTCCTCGATCCCTCCATTTTCGCGCACTACAAGGAGAAGGACTACCACCGCTTCTTCATCTGCGAGATCGAAGAGGTGCTGGTCCCCGCCGAGTGAACACCCGTATTCTGCCGTAAGGAGAACAACCGCATGGAATACCGCATCGAACACGACTCCATGGGCGACGTCCGCGTCCCTGCCGACCGGTACTGGGGCGCCCAGACCCAGCGGAGCCTTGAAAACTTCCGCATCGGCGGCGAACGGATGCCGTCCGAAATCATTCACGCCTTCGGACTGCTCAAAAAAGCCGCCGCACTCGCCAACCGTGAGTTGAAGCCCGCCAAAATGACCGCGGAAAAACTGTCCGTCCTGCTCACCGCCTGCGACGAGGTCGCCGCGGGGCAGCTGGACGACCACTTCCCGCTCGTCGTCTGGCAGACGGGCTCCGGTACGCAATCCAATATGAACGCCAACGAGGTCATCGCCAACCGGGCCAACGAGCTGGCCGGGCAAAAGCTGTGCCACCCCAACGACGACGTCAATATGTCGCAATCCTCCAACGACACCTTCCCCACCGCGATGCACGTCGCGGCGCTGCTGGCAGTCAAGCGGGACCTGATCCCCGCCGTTGACCGCCTGATCGCCGTCATGAAACGGCTGGAGGCGGAGAACGAGGGCGTGGTCAAGAGCGGGCGGACCCACCTGCAGGACGCCGTGCCGATCGCATTCTCGCAGGAGATCTCCGGCTGGCGCGGGATGCTGGAGGTCACGCGGGAACAGATCCTGTCCTCGTGTGCAGGACTGTCCATGCTCGCGCTGGGCGGGACCGCCGTCGGGACCGGGCTCAACGCCCCTGCCGGCTTCGACACGCTCGCTGCCCGGAAGCTGTCCGAGCTGACGAACGAGCGGTTTGTGACCGACCCGAACAAGTTCCACGCGCTGACCGCCAAGGATCAGCTGGTCTTTGCCCACGGCGCGCTCAAGGCGCTGGCCGCCGATTGCATGAAGATCGCCAACGACGTCCGCTGGCTGGCCGGCGGTCCCCGCTGTGGACTCGGAGAGATCACCATCCCCGAAAACGAGCCCGGCTCGTCGATCATGCCCGGTAAGGTCAACCCGACGCAATGCGAGGCGCTGACTATGGTCGCCGTGCAGGTCATGGCGAATGACGTCGCGGTCGGCATGGCCGCCTCACAGGGCAACTTTGAGCTGAACGTGTTCATGCCGGTGTGCATTTATAACTTCCTGCAGTCCGTTCGGCTGCTGATCGGTGCCGTTGAATCCTTCAACGTCCACTGTGTGTCCGGCATCCGCGCCAATCGTGAGCGGATGGACGAGAATCTGCACAAGTCGCTGATGCTCGTCACCGCGCTCAACCCGTATATCGGGTACGAGAACGCGGCAAAGGTCGCCAAGCTGGCGCACGCCGAGGGGCTGACGCTGCGCGAGGCCTGCGTCCGGCTCGGGTACATGACGGGCGAACGGTTTGACGAGATCGTGAGGCCGGAGCAGATGGTGTGAGCAGGGGCTGCGGCCCCTTGACCCCCGCCGGCGGGGGGGCAGCGCCTCGCGCTCCGCGCTCGGGGACCTACCCCCCTACCCCCTCCCGTGCGCGGGAGGGGGAGCAATAGATCTTTATACGCAGGGAGAAGGGAGCGGCAATGCCGCTCCCTTCTCCCTGCACCCTTATCCTGCCAGATGCGGAAATGTTTGAAGCGTAAGCAAAAAGGTGGGCGCCCATGACGGCCCCCACCTATCTCGTTTGGCGTAAACCAAACCCCGATCAATTCTTATCCTTGTATAAAAGTTCTTGAGATTCTCAAGGACTTCTTTCAAGAAGTCCTTGAGCGGGGTCCGGGGCAGAGCCCCGTAAGCGTCCCCCGGACGTGGGGCAGAGCCCCGGCGCATCCCATTTACTCATAAATCTCGATCTCCGCGATCTTGGCAGTGCGCTGCGTGCAGCTGATACGGACGAAGCGGGCGTCCACGGTGTCGAAGTCCGCGGTGCAGGCTTCGCCGCTCTTGAGGGTGACGCCCTCCTCTTCATAGACCTTAGTCCACGTGCTTCCGTCCGCGGACACCTCGATCACAAAGCTCTTGGGGAACCGCTTGTCCGACGCGTACAGCATGACCCTGCTGACCGCGGACACCTTGCCGAGATCGACCGTGATCGCGGGCGTCTTGTCGTCGTTGCCTGCCATCCAGCAGCCGGCCTCGGTCTGCCCGTCCGTCAGGCGCCATGCCGCCTGCTTGGAGGAGGACCAGAACGTGTACTGCGACGAGGATACGAACGCGGCGCGGTCAAGCGCAAGATTCGCGGCGGGCTGACCGACCGGACGACGGGCGTCATATCCCGCGGGCAGCTTGAGCACGATGCAATCACCGGCAGGGATCAGCATGATGAATTCATTGTCGGCGTTCACGTCCACGGGTACGAATACACCATCCGACAGGATCTCAAGGGACTCAACGTCCGCCGCGGCCCGGAACGTGAACTCGCGATCTCCGTTGGCGCTGAACTTGCGGTTGACGATGACGACGTACTGCTGATCGTCGGTCAGCGACTGATACAGCGAGTAGATCGCCTCGTTCTTCGTGGTCTGGGTGATGACGAAATCAGACGGGACGACCTCGTTGCCGTTCGTCGCATTCGAGTGATAGACCTCCACGGCATCCGCACCACCGAGCACGCGGCCGACCTCCCGGATGCGCGCGTTGGCAGCCTTGACGCCCTCATACATCACAGACGGCGTGAAATCGGCGGAAATCATGCCCGTCGTGAAAGCCTCCCCGGAGCCGATGGGCGTCAGATAGACGAACCACTTGAAATTCTTCATGCCGTAGGTGATGCCCATCGAAGCATTCATCAGCAGCTCGGTATCGGAGGAGATGCGGTACGAACCCTTGATCTCCATGCACTGCATATAGTAGCCGGTGGCGGCGTTGTACTTGAGTCCGTACTTGCGGATCCTGTTGAGGGAGTCGTATACGCCGCTGTTGAAGCCGCCGTTCGCAAGGAAGCAGTAATTGTCATAGGACAGATACTCCATGCGGGAGATGCCTCCCGCAACGGCACAGTAATCGCTGATGTACTCGTCCCACGACGGGAAGCCGCCGATAGGCAGCATATTCAGGTGCGGTGTCACGTGGGGATTGTACGCGCTGATCACGCGGGCGACGCGCGCGTAGTCGTTGGACTCCTCGTGCGGCTCGTCGGTCAGGTAGATGCCGCCGAAGCCGGCCCTGTTCTCGTACTTCTGCACGAGGGCTATGACCGCCTTATCGTCGGCCTTGGCGAGGTCGCCGCTGTTGAGCGGGTCGCAGACCGAGTAGAAGATGCCGCGCTCGGCACACAGGTGCATCATCCAATCGCAGACCTGATTGCCGACGGCGTCATAGGCGCGGGTCTCCTCAAGGAACTCAATGCCCGCCTCCTTCATGTAGTCAAGGCATTGGGGAATGGGCTGCGGATTGCCAAAGCTGGAGTGATAGAAGGTGGAGATGCGGACGTTCGTCTCCCGCTCGTCGATGACCTTGACACGGCAGGCGGTCAGGTTGGTGCCGTCGTAGGCGTACACCAGCGTGTCGCCGTACCCGACGGGCGTCATAAGACCGGTCTCGTGGTCGACGGTCACGATAGAGGGATCGGCAGTCATGAAACGCAGCGGTGCGTCAGCCGCGGTGTTCTCCACGCGCAGACGGCCGCGTGCAAGCGACGCGGGCGTGTCGATATACAGCCACAGGTCCTCCTGCTTCATGACGAGGTTGTTCGTGCGGTCGATATGCGCCATGACCTGCATCTCGCCGATGGCGTACGTCTTCTGTTTATCGGACAGCTTGGTTACCGCGAGGCGGACGTACGTTCCCGATGCGCCGTCGATATCGACGGTGATGCCGGAGGCATCCGGATCGGAGCCGAACTCGACCTTGCCAACGGTCTTCCAGACTTCAAAGTCGTCTGACACCTGCACGTCGAAGGCCTGCGGGAAGGCAGCCTCCTTCCCCGTCATCGGCAGAAGAACGACAGAGTGCAGCGCATACTGCCGTCCGAGGTCGATGAAAACGTAGGTGTCCACGGTCGTGCTGCCGAACTCGCGGGAGACGAAGCCCGTGGCCGGGTCACCGTCGTTGAGCAGGACGTTGGTCCCGGTCTTGGTCGACCCTGCCATCGCGTAACCCTCAGGCGCGACGTTGCCGATGCCGATCTCGTCGCCGGGGACGCCAGGGATCAGGTTGGGATCCTCCGTTTCCGGCTCTGTGGGTGCCTCGGTCGGGGCCTCGGTGGGAATCTCATCCGGCGCCGTCGGTGTCTCCGATGGCACGCTTGTATCGGTATCTGTCTCCACGTCTCCGGACGGTCCGGTGCAGGCGCCGAGCAGGCACAAAAGGCAGACGGAGAGTCCGAGCAAAAGGATTCGGATTGCATACTTCATACTGTTATACCTCCGATATGCAGCGGGTTCGTACCCGTTTGATTACATTGATTATAACATATTCACGGGTCCCTGTCAATGCGCCCGCCGTATTTTCCTGTTTTCCGACCGTGCTGCCCTGCCGGAAAGCCCGGAAAACATCAGACAGCACGGCGTCTTTCGGCCGATTGCATAAATTGCTCCGCGTTTTTCCGCGTGATTCGTGCAAAACGCAGAAAACGAAGGAATTTGGCATATTCTATTGAATATTCATGCAGGCTGTGCTATAATATACTCTGTTGCATCCATAATATGCAGAAAATTTATGTATATATACAATCGGAGGATTCATTATGAGCGACAAGAAAATGAAGATCGTGCTGGCGTATTCCGGCGGTCTGGACACGTCCGTCATCATTCCGTGGCTGAAGGAAAATTATAACGACCCCGAGATCATCGCCGTTTCCGGCAACGTCGGTCAGGCCGACGAGCTGGAGGGCCTTGAGGAAAAGGCGCTCAAGACCGGCGCATCCAAGATCTACATCGAGGATCTGACCGATCAGTTCGTCAACGAGATGATCATCCCCACCGTGCAGGCAGGCGCCAAGTATGAGGAATACCTGCTGGGCACCGCGCTCGCCCGTCCCATCATCGGCAGACGTCTCGCCGAGATCGCGGTGGCCGAGGGCGCTGACGCCGTCTGCCACGGCTGCACCGGCAAGGGCAACGATCAGGTCCGCTTCGAGCTGGCCATCAAAGCCTTCGCGCCCGGCATGAAGATCATCGCTCCGTGGCGCGAGTGGTCCATCAAGTCCCGCGAGGAGGAGATCGACTTCGCCGAGGCACATCACATCCCGCTGAAGATCAGCCGCGAGACCAACTACTCCAAGGATAAGAATATGTGGCACCTGTCCCATGAGGGTCTTGACCTCGAGGACGCAGGCAACGAGCCGCAGTACGAGAAGCCCGGATTCCTCGAAATGGGCGTATCCCCCGTACAGGCTCCCGACGAGCCCACCTACGTGACGCTTGATTTCGAGCAGGGTGTTCCGGTCGCGCTCGACGGTGAAAAGATGAGCGCGAAGGACATCATCCTCAAGCTCAACGAGATCGGCGGCGCGAACGGAGTCGGCCTTCTGGACATCGTTGAGAACCGTCTGGTCGGCATGAAGTGCCGCGGCGTGTACGAGACGCCTGGCGGAGCCATCCTGTACTTCGCACACAACTACCTCGAGACGCTGACGCTCGACAAGATGACCATGCACAAGAAGCAGGAGCTGGCGATCACCTTCGCCGAGCTGCTGTACAACGGTCAGTGGTACACGCCTCTGCGCGAGGCCCTGTCCGCGTTCGTCACCAAGACGCAGGAGCACGTTACCGGTAAGGTGCGCGTCAAGCTGTACAAGGGCAACATGATCAAGGCCGGCGCATGGTCCGAGTGGTCCCTCTACTTCGAGGAGATCGCCACCTTCGGTGAGGATCACGTCTACGATCAGAAGGATTCCAAGGGCTTCGTCAATCTGTGGGGTCTGCCCATCTCCGTGCAGGCTGCCGTCAGAAAGAAGAACGAAAAGTAAGAATGAAGACGCGCTGGGAGGAAACTTCCTGAAGGAAGTTTCCTCCCAGACCCTCTTTCAAGGACTTTATAACTATTAAATTTGAACCCGAAAGGATTATACAGGATCATGGAAAAAATGTGGGCAGGGCGCTTTGAGAAGGCGCTCGATCAGAAGGCCAACGATTTCAATTCCTCCATCCGTTTCGACTGCCGGATGTTCCGCCAGGACATCCGCGGCTCGCTGGCGCACGCCTCCATGCTGGCGGCGCAGGGCATCCTGTCCGCGCAGGATCTTGAGGACATCACCGCGGGGCTTACCTCTATTCTCACCGACATCGAGGCCGGACGTCTGCCCTTCGATCCCGAGGCCGAGGACATCCATATGTTCATCGAGGCCGAGCTGACGGCCCGCATCGGCGACGCGGGCAAGCGCCTGCACACCGCCCGCAGCCGCAACGATCAGGTCGCGGTGGACATCCGCCTGTACCTGCGCGACGAGGCTGCCGCCATCACAGGACAGCTGCGGGAGCTGCTGGCTGTCATACTCGATCAGGCGTCCGCCCACGTGGACACGGTCATGCCGGGTTACACCCATCTGCAGCGCGCGCAGCCGATCACGTTCGCGCATCATCTGCTGGCTTACGGCATGATGTTCGCCCGCGACATCGACCGCATCGCCGACGCCGTGAAGCGCATGAACGTCTGTCCGCTCGGCTCCTGTGCGCTCGCCGGGACGACCTACCCCACCGACCGGTACAAGACGGCGGAGCTGCTCGGCTTTGACGGCATTTCCATGAACTCCATCGACGGTGTATCCGACCGCGATTTCTGCATCGAGCTGCTGTCCGCGCTGTCCACCGTCATGATGCACCTGTCCCGCTTCTCCGAGGAGGTCGTGCTGTGGTCCTCGTGGGAATTCAAGTTCATTGAGCTGGACGACGCCTTCACCACCGGCTCCAGCATCATGCCGCAGAAGAAGAATCCCGATATGGCCGAGCTGGTGCGCGGCAAGACGGGGCGCGTATACGGCGATCTGGTTGCCACGCTGACCGTACTCAAGGGGCTTCCCCTCGCCTACAACAAGGATATGCAGGAGGACAAGGAGGCCATCTTTGACGCTGTCGACACCGTGAAGCAATGTCTGACGGTCTTCACGCCCATGCTCGCCGGCATGAAGGTTCTGGAGGACAATATGCTTTCCGCCGCTAAGAAGGGCTTCATCAACGCGACCGATCTGGCCGACTACCTGACCCGCAAGGGGATGCCCTTCCGCACCGCCTACAAGATCTCCGGGCAGGCTGTTGCCTACTGCATCAGGAACGGTCTCGTGCTGGACACCGTCCCGCTGGACGTTTACAGATCGTGGTCCGATCTGTTTGACGAGGACGTGTATCGTGCCATCGACCTCGCCGTCTGCGTCCAGACCCGCACCTCGGCCGGCGGCACCGGACACGACTCCGTGCTGGCCCAGATCGAGTGGCTCAAGCCTTATCTGGGCTGACGAAGGATAGGGGGACGCATGGGGCTCTGCCCCACACGTGGAGAACGCATGGGGCTCTGCCCCATACCCCGCTCAAGGACTTTCAAAAAGTATATTGACCAAGGTTAAGTTTACGCTGAATGGGATTGGCGGGTGCCCTCATGGGCGCCCGCCTTTTTTGAGACGCAGTCGTGGGGACAGGGGCCCTCACGTGGGCGTTATGGTACCACCGCGCGATGCGCGATGGTACCTAAAAGGGTGGGCACCTGTGACGGCACCCACCTGTCTCGTTCGGCGGAAATCTCAACCTCGGTCAATTCTTATCCTGTATAAAAGTTCTTGGGATTCTCAAGGACTTCTTTCAAGAAGTCCTTGAGCGGGGTCCGGGGCAGGGCCCCGGCGTTCTCCCGGCGCGGGGCAGAGCCCCGCAAACGCATCCTTGAGGCGCGGGACAGAGTCCCGGATATCATCCCGCATAGTTCCAAATCACCGGGCAGAGGGACACGTTCCATTTGGTATCCCATGCGGCGGGCTTGGAGGAAACGCGGCAATTGATGGTCAGCTTGCCGCAGCCGGAGAAGGCAGACGCGCCGATCTTGGTCACGCCGGCAGGAATGACGATCTTATTCAGATCGTAACAGCCGGCAAAGGCGTTGTTGCCGATGGACGTCAGGTTTTCGGACAGGGTGATCGTCTTCAGCTTGTTGCACCCGGAGAAGGTGTAATTACCGATGGACGTCACGGTATCGGCGAGGGTGATATCGGTCAGCACGGCACAACCGCGGAAGAGATAGTTTTCATACCGCGTCACGCCGGCAGGCACCGTGATCGACTTGAGCGCGGAGCAGTAGCCGAACGCAGACTCGCCGATCGTCTTCAGGCTCTCGGGGAGATTGACTGTTTCAAGACCGCGGCATGAGAAGAAGGCATACTCGCCGATCTCGGTCACGCGGGACGGGACCGTGACGGAAGGCAGCTTGTAGCAGCTGTAGAACAGGTACTCCGGGATCGTCGTCAGGCTTTCGGGCAGCTTGACCTCAAGCATGATGGAGCAGAAAGCGAACGCATACGGACCGATCTTGGTCACGTTATCCGGGATCAGGAGCTTTCTCAGTTCTCCGCAGCCGTAGAAGGCGTTTTCTCCAATTTCAATCAGGCTTTCAGGCAGCGTGATGCTCTTCAACCACTTGCAGCCGTAGAACGCATCGTGATCGATGCGCTTGACGACCTCCGGGATAACGATGCTCGTCAATCCCGTGCAGCCATAGAACGCGCCGGGACCGATGGCGGTGACGCTGCGGTCGTTGGGGATGACGGAGCGGCTGCAGCCCAGCACGAGCGTACCGTCGTCGTAGCGGATCACGCAGTTGTTCCGGCTGTAGTACGTGGGGTTGCCGGTGCTGACGGAGATCCCGACCAGACCGGTGCAATCCTTGAAGGCAAACTCGTTGATGCAGGACACGCGCGCAGGGATCGTGATGGTGAACAGATTGACGCACTTGTCGTACGCACCGCTTGCGATGATCTCGGTCTCGGGATGGATGATGCTGGAGGCTGCGTTCTTGTTTGTGCAGGAGAGCAGCACGCGGTACGGGTTCTCCTCGTTGCCGATGTAGCAGGCGTTATCGTAGGTGGTCAGCTTGAGTGCCGTGCAGCCCGTGAACGCGTCCTCTCCGACGTACTTCACGCTGTCCGGAATGGACACGGAGGTCAGGAGCGGGCAGCCCTTGAAGGCGTCGCTGCCGATGGACGTCACGGTGGGCGGGATCAGCAGGGAGCGCGGGCTGAGGGAGGTATCCTTATAGTTGAAGGCACCGGCCGCGATGCCCGTCACCTTGTCTCCCGCGGGAGACTTGGCCGGGATGATTACGGTCTGATCGGTGCAGGAGCCGCAGCCGCTGACGGAGCAGGTGCCGTCACCGTTCGAGGTGAATATCAGCCCCTGAGACGTCCGATCCAGACCGCAGCGGCTGCAGACATACCAATCGAAGTCATGTCCGAGCGCCTTGATCGTTTTCTGCTCAAGGAAACGCTCGTTGCAGACGGAGCAGTACGAGCCTTTGGTCTTACCGTCCGTGACGCAGGTCGGCTCGACAGCCGGCTCGTTCACGATATCGTGTCCCGGAGCCGGGAGAACGACCTGTTCGGCCAGCACGAATCCACACCGGCGGCAGTATCTGCCCTCGGTGATGCCGTCCGTGGTACAGGTGACCTCAACAGCGGGCTGCGTGATCACGACGTGGCCGAGTGCGGGGATCTCTTTTTGCAGAATGAAGATGATATCACATCGTTCGCAGTGTGTGCCTTCGGTGTAGCCGGGCTCCGTGCAGGTCGGCTCGACGGCGGGATCGATGACGATGTGGTGGTCCAGCGGCTCGATCACCTCCTGAGGCGTCACGACGGCGCCGCAGAGGATACAATGCTGTCCTTCGGTCAGACCGGGCTCCACGCAGCCCGGCTCGACGCGGGGATCGACGACGAGAGTGTGTCCGAGCGGAGCGATGACCTGCTGCTTCACGACCACGGCATGGCACACGGAGCAGTGGCTGCCCTCCGTCAGACCGGTGTCGGTGCAGGTAGGCCGAACGGCCGGATCGGTCACGGGCTTATGGCCGAGCGGAGCGATCTCTGTCGGAGCGTCGAGGACAGCCTGACAGACGGAGCAGTGAGTGCCCATGGTCCAGCCGGACTCGGTGCAGGTAGGCTCGACGGCGGGATCGGTCACAGGCTGATGTCCCTTGGCGTAAATGGGCTCCTGCGCCTTGAGGACTTCACGGCAGACAGCGCAGTGGCTGCCCTTGGTCTTGCCGTTCCGGGTGCAGGTAGGCGTAACGGCGGGATCCGTCACGGGCGTGTGGCCCATAGCGGGGATCTCAGACGGCACGATGAATACGGCGTTGCAGACGGCGCAGTGGCTGCCCGCGGTCCAGCCGACCTCTGTGCAGGTAGGCGCGATCGCCGCGTCCTCGACCTCTTGGTGTCCGAGCGCCTCCACGGTCTCCTGCGGAACGGTCACGGATCCGCAGACTGTGCAATGGCGTCCCTCGGTCAGACCGGTCTCAGTACAGGTCGGCGCGACGGCAAGGTCCGTTTCCTCAGTATGCCCGAGCGCGGCAACGGTCTCCTGTGGCACGATCACGGCGCTGCAGACGGAACAGTGGCTGCCCTCGGTCAGACCGGTCTCGGTGCAGGTCGGCGCGGCGGCGGAGTCGGTGACCTCAGTATGCGGCAGCATGGGGATCTCCTCCTGCTCCGAGAAAACCTCGCCGCACTCGGAGCAATGTCTGCCCTCCGTCAGACCGACAGACGAGCAGGTGGGGGCAACCGCCTCCATGATGACTTCGATGTGTCCCTTCGGGTCCACGGGGCGGGTCTCGGTTTCTCCGCAGGCACAGACGCGGATCTCGGTGCCGTGCTGCGTGCAGGTGGGCGCCACCTGCTCCGTCCATGCGCCGTATACGTGAACGTGCTTTGTGTCCGGTTCCGGCTCTGCCCCGGTGGCAGGCTCGGTATCAGTCGGCTCCGGCGCGGTGTCGGCGGGCGGGTCGGTGATCACGGTCGGACGCTTCTCGATGTGGCAGGCGGTCAGGGTCAGGAGTATGACCGCAAGGAGAAGCAGCAGTCCGAACAATCCTTTCATTTTGTTCATATATTCACCTCCGGGAAATGTCAGTTCTTATACTTTATTATACACTTTTGTCGTTTGTTTGTCAATAGGGCGTCAAACGGGAATCTTCGTCAATTCATGAAATTCGCGGTAATTGCCGGTGCGGCGATCCCTCCGGCGGCAATATCCCGGAAAACGGCCGGACATCCGACGCACGAAAACTGCCCGGACGCATTGACAAGCCGGTCCCGGCGTGTTATAATAAAGCCAGCATGATATGATACGGAGGTATATCCCCATGATAGAACGCAAATACGCGGAATTTGCCGTACAGAGCACCGAACGTCTGCTCGGCATCGACAGTCCCACCGGCTTCACCAGGGCCGCTGCCGCCTGGACGCTAAACGCTTTCCGGGATCTCGGCTTCCCAGCACAGCTGACCAACAAGGGCGGCGTGCTGGTCGATCTCGGCGGAGACGACACAGCCCCCGAGGGCGGTCTCCTGTTGATGGCGCACGTCGACACGCTCGGCGGCATGGTCTCCGCGGTCAAGGGCAGCGGACGGCTGTCCGTCACTAACCTCGGCGGCATGAACGCCAACAACGCCGAAACGGAGAACGTCCGCGTCTACACCCGGGCCGGACAGGTCTACGAAGGTACCGCCCAGCTTGTCAACGCGTCCGTACACGTCAACGGCAATTACAGCGGCACCTCCCGCACGTGGGACACGGTCGAGATCGTGCTGGACGAGGACGTGAAATCCGCCGACGACGTCAAGGCGCTCGGCATCCGCGTGGGCGACATCGTGGCCTTCGATCCCCGCACACGCACCACGGCGTCCGGCTACATCAAGAGCCGTTTCCTTGACGATAAGCTGAGCGTCGGCATCCTGCTCGGATTTGCCGCGTTCCTGCGTGACGGCAAGGTCAGGCTGCCCCGCCGCACCTTTATCCACGTCACGGTGTTCGAGGAGGTCGGGCACGGCGGTGCCGCGCCGGTCCCCGCCGGCGTGACCGAGTGCATCTCCGTTGACATGGGCTGCGTAGGCGAGGGCCTTGACTGCACCGAGCGTCAGGTCTCGATCTGCGTCAAGGACTCCGGCGGCCCCTACAACTACGACACGGTCTCCCGCCTGATCGCGGCCGCCGAGGCCGAGGGTGCGGACTACGCCACCGACGTCTACCCGCACTACGGCTCCGACGTGGAGGCAGCCGCCGCCTGCCACGACATCCTGCACGGTCTGATCGGTGCCGGGGTGTACGCGAGCCACGGCTACGAGCGCAGCCACATCGACGGCGTCTGGAACACGCTCCGCGTGCTCAAGGGCTACCTGAAGGTCTGATACCGGGAGGAACAATATGTCTGATTACAAAAGAATGATCCGGGCGGATGCCTGCCGCTTCGACGGGAAGATCCCCTTCTATCTCCGGAAGCTGTACCGTTATCTCCGCAAATGCCAGACGGCGAAGAATCCGCTGTCCCGCAAGCTGTACTTCGTGCTGTTCTTCATCGTGTCCCGCAAGCGCGGCGTGGAGATCAACCCGACGGGCAGGATCGGCGAGGGCTTGTACCTCGGGCACGTCTACGACATCACAGTCAACGCGCAGGCCGTTATCGGCAAGAACTGCAACCTGCACAAGGGCGTGACCATCGGCCAGGAAAACCGCGGAAAGCGCGAGGGTGCGCCGACGATCGGCGACCGGGTCTGGATCGGCGTCAACGCGACGGTGGTCGGCAGGATCACGATCGGCGACGACGTGCTGATCGCCCCGAACAGCTACGTCAACTGCGACGTACCGGCCCATTCCATCGTGCTGGGCAATCCCTGCGTCATCAAGCACCGCGAGAACGCCACGGAGGACTATATCAAGTTCACCGCAGAATAAAGCGAGAGGCCGATCCACCGCTGTGGATCGGCCTCTCGTCCGTATTACCTCGCAAACACCGTACCGGCGCAGACCAACTCGAAATCAACGTCCGTATCCATGAAGAAACAGGCTTGATTTGCTTCCTCCAGCACGATCTCGCGGACGATGGTCTTGCTGCCGTATTCGTCCACGGTCGGCTCCTCGCCGATCAGCTGTCCGTTCTCGTCATAACGGAGCGTGTAGGCGGCTGTCTGCTCCGCAGCCGTGGTCCCGTCCTCGTTATGGAAGGTCAGGCGGACGCTGACGGTGATCGACGCATCCCGGTAGACGTAATCGGGATCCAGCGTATACCAGAAATGGACGACGTACTTTTCCATCTTCTGATTATCATCCGCGCAGGGGACACCGGAATACCCCTCGTCCTGCCCGACGATCAATCCTTCGGTAAACACGTCTCCGGCAGACTCGGTATCGGTCTGCACATCCGTTTTCGTTTCACTCGGATCGACATCGGGACCCGGATCGCAGGACACGAGCACGGACACCAACAGGGCAAGCAGCATGACAAGCAGTTTTTTCATAGATGTATTTCTCCTCGATGTATCAAAATCTTAAAGTCAACGGATACCGTTATCCACACGGAATTGCAGGTTGTACAGGTCGGCGTACATACCGCCCTGCCGCATCAGCGCTTCGTGGTCGCCCTGCTCGACGATGCGGCCCTCGGAAATGACGGCGATCTCGTCGGCGTTCTTGATGGTGGAAAGGCGGTGCGCGACGACCAGCGTGGTGCGTCCGCGGCACAGCTCGTCGAGGGCTTGCTGGATCAGGATCTCGGTGGTGTTGTCCAGCGCGGAGGTCGCCTCGTCGAGGATCAGGATGGGCGGATTCTTGAGGAACACGCGCGCAATGGACAGACGCTGCTTCTGTCCGCCGGAGAGGCGGACGCCGCGCTCACCGATCTCGGTGGCGTAGCCGTTCTCGAGGGACATGATGTAGTCGTGGATGTTGGCGCGCTTCGCCGCCTCGACGATCTCCTCGTCGGTAGCGTCGAGCCTGCCGTAAAGGATATTGTCCCGGATGGAGGCGTTGAACAGGTAGATGTCCTGCTGGACGATGCCTATGCTCTTGCGGAGTGAATCGGCGGTGATGGTGTGCAGCTCGCGGCCGTCGATGAATATCTCGCCGTCAGGGCAGTCGTAGAAATGCGGGATCAGGTGGCAGATCGTGGTCTTGCCGCCGCCGGACGGGCCGACCAGCGCGAAGGTCTGCCCCTTTTTGATATCGAGGCTGACGTTGTCGAGGACGGGATGGCCCTCCTCGTAGCCGTAGGTCACGTTCCGGAGCTCGATATGGCCCTGTACGTTCTCGATGGGGGTCGCGCCGGGAGCATCCTCCTCGACGGGCGTGTCCATGACCTCGATGAACCGTTCAAAGCCGGTAACGCCGTTCTGGTACTGCTCCATGAAATTGATGAGCGTCATGACGGGGGAGATGAACAGTCCGACCGACGTGACGAAGGTGGTGTAATCGCCGATCTGCATGGATTCACCGCCGAACGCGCCGAACAGGAGAAGACCGCCGCCGACCAGAATGATGACGTTGAAGATATCCGTAATGAACGAGGTGGAGGCGTGGAACTCGGCCATGGCGTGATACGCCTCGTTGCGCGCCTGAATGAACGCCTTGTTGCCCTCCTCGAACTTTTCCTCCTCCTTGTCCGCGTTGGTGAACGCCTTGGTCACGCGGATACCGGAAATGGAGGACTCCAGCGCGGCGTTGATCTGCGCGATGGAGACGCGGCTGGCCTTGAAGGCGTCGCGCATCTTTTTCCGCAGGAACATGGCGGCTGCCACAAGGAACGGCACGCAGGCGAAGATGACGAGCGTCAGCTTCCAGTTGATGGTGCAGAGGTAGATGAACGAGACGACGATGGACACGGTGGAGATCAGGATGTTCTCGGGACCGTGGTGGGCAAGCTCGGAGATGTCCATCAGGTCGTTCGTCATGCGGGACATGATCTTGCCGGTCTCGTGGTTGTCGTAGAAGGTGTAGGGCAGCTTCTCCAGATGGCGGAACATATCCGACCGCATCTGCGCCTGCATCCGCACGCCCATGACGTGTCCGTAATACTGGATGAAGAAATTGAGCAGCATCCGGACGAGGTACAGGACGAGCAGCCCGACGCCGTAGATGACGATGGTGCGGTACTGCTTGTTGGGGATGAGGTTGTTGAGCATCTCGCGCGTGATCATGGGGTAGAGGATACCGACCAGCGCAACGGTGAGCGATGCGAGCATATCCGCGATAAACAGCTTGACGTGCGGGCGGTAGTAACCGAAGAACCGTTTCAGCATATGCAATCTCCTGTCCCGGTCCGCGGAGAGGACTCCGAGGATCGTTGTTCAGTTAAGGATACAGCCGTATTGTACCACATTCCGGCAGCAAAGTCAAGAGAACGGAGAAAAACGGGTATGAATGAACCGTGAGTATATTGACACGCACCCGCCCGTGTGCTATAATAGTTTTGAACAACGGCGGTGCATACCGCCGCATGCCGAAAGGAGCCGCTGCCATGTCAAGACGCATCTTTTCCGAGTACGGGTTTTCTGCCGCGGGGCACGTTCTGCCCTATGAGAACTTTATTCCGTTCACCGACCGGGGAGACGGACAGCCGTCGGGGCTGCTCATTTCCGACGTCAACCGTGCCGAGATCATCCGACGGGCGGAGGCGCTGCTCGGGAAGCAGTACCCTCCCCTGCTCGCGTCCGATTACATGATGTTCCGCCGCGACGGCAACCGGTCCGTCTATGAGGACAAATATTTCCCCCGCCGGCGCGATCTGATGATACTGACCGCGGCCGAGTACGCCGAGGGGCAGGGACGCTTCCTCGATGCCGTGATCGACCTTACGTGGATGATCATGGAGGAATCGTCGTGGGTGCTGCCCGCGCACAATCTGGTCGCGTCCGGGGACACGGGCGCCCTGACCTACGCCGTCACCAAGGAGTACGCGCACGAGGTCGATTACATCGATCTGTTCGCCGCCGCGACAGGCGCCGACCTCGCGTTCGTGTGGTACCTTCTGCGGGAGCCGCTCGGGAAGGCGTCCGCCGCGATCCCGGCGCGGATCCTCTTCGAGCTGCAGCGCCGCATCATCCGGCCCGTCATCGACCGGGCCAACCACGGCAAAATGTTCTGGCTCGGCATCGGCCGCGCGGTGAACAACTGGTGTCCGTGGATCATCTCCAACCTGCTGACGGTCACGGCACTCGTCGAAACAGACCTTTCCGTCCGCGAAGACATGGTGACCATCTGCCTTGCCGGGCTGGACACGTTCACGTCCATGTACAAGCCGGACGGCGGCTGCGACGAGGGTCCCTCCTATTGGGGCGTCGCGGGCGGCGCGTTGTTCTCGGCGCTGGAGGTGCTGTACGATCTGACCGGCGGATACGTCAACGTGTGGAACGACCCGCTGATCCGCCGCATGGGTGAATACATCGTCAAGGCGCACGTCACCGGCTGCCGTTTCCTCAACTTTGCCGACGCGCCCGCGAAAATGGACGCAAAGCAGGTCTGGGGCTACGAGTGGGGACAGCGCTGCGGCTCCGACGTCATGACGGACTTCTTCCGGCATCGCATCAACGGTGCGTCCGCGATGCCGTCCTTCGAGGCCAACCTGCCTTACCGCAGCTTCCATTCTCTCGCGCTCGACCCGCTGCCTCCGCTTCCCGACTACCGTCCGCCGCACCTCGTGTGGCTGGATGACCTTGTAATCGCGGCGTCGCGCGAGATCGGCGCGGACGGACAGACGCTGCCCGAGGGACAGGGGCTGTACCTTGCCCTCAAGGGCGGTCACAACGGCGAGGGACATAATCACAACGACGTGGGCACCGTCATCGTCTTCAGCGGGGACAAGCCCGTATTCCTCGACGCCGGCTCCGGCACCTACACGCGCCGGACCTTCAGTCCCCGCCGCTACGAGATCTGGGCCATGTGCTCGGATTGGCACAACACCGTGACCTTCAACGGCTCGACCCAGCCGGACGGCGGACGGACGCGCTCGCAGGATCACGTCTACGACCCGGAGACCGGTGCGCTCTCAATGGAGCTGTCCGCCGCCTACCGTCCCTCCGCCGGACTCGCGTCATGGACACGGAAAACAGAGCTTGCCGGACACACCGCCGTCGTCACGGATACCGTCACGCTCCGGGACACGAACGGGCAAGGCCTGCCGGTCGCGTCCGGCACCGTCATGTTCAGCTTCATGACCGACAAGGCCCCCGAAAAGACGGGCAAGGGGTACTTCTTCCTGCACGACTGCGTGGTGAAGTACGACCCCGCGCTGACTCTGCGCGTCGAAGCCGCGTCCGTGTGTGATCCCGAGACCGAGAATATCCCCGAACGCTGGGACGTTGACACGCTGTGGCGCGTCACGCTGACCGACGAAGGCTGCCCGGCCGGCACGGAACGCACCTACGTCCTGACGGTCGAGGACAGAAAGACCGCCGACCCGGACGGCGCCCTGTACGCCCTGCGCCCTGACTGCCGCCCCTACCTCGGGAAAACCGTTCTGATGAAGACCGACCGCCCGATCGGGTACGTCCACGAAAAGAACGGCCACACCTTCACCTACCCGATCAACTACGGATATATTGAGAACGCCTTCGGCGGCGACGACGAGGAGCTGGACGTCTACCTCATGGGCGTGACGGAAACGGTCACGGAGTACCGCGGACGCATCGTCGGCATCGTCATGCGCACCGACGACGAGGAGGACAAGCTGGTCATGGCGCCGGAGGGCGTGACGTACACCGCCGCAGAGATCGCCGCAGCCGTGGCGTTTCAGGAGCAATATCACGAATCGTACATCGTGACGGTCTGACAAAGAAAGGAGCTTGCTATGATAGTTTGGATACGCACCCCCGAGGGCGGGTATGCCTCGCCCGTATTCATGTGGTATGACGATCAATGGAGGTCGAAGGCACTCGTCTTGAGTAAAGACAGCACCGCGCTCGTCCTCCTGCCCCACATGGCAGAGGAGCCGATCGGCGGCATACACCTGTCGTTCTACCTGATGGACGAACGCCAGGACAACTGGAAGACCGACCCGGAGAATCAAAAGCTCTCCGGCGAGGCGTGGCTGATCGACCACCCCGCGCTGTCCCGCGCGCTGCTCGACGGGCAGACGCCCGACGCGGAGCTTGCGGAGATGGCACTGCGGATCGCACGGCACGACGCCGGGCAGACGGTCATACCGGAGTGGAACGATGTCCTCACGCCCGCCGACGCCGACCGTCTGCTGGAAGTCGCGGGCGGCTTCCACGACGCCCACGTCACGCAGATGACGCGGGCATACGAATGCGACGACCCGTGGGCGCACACGGTCACGCTGCGCTTTGAGTCGATATGGTCACTGCCGGTCGAGCTTTCGTTCAAGGGGATCCATAACATGGACATGGATCTGTCCACCCGGGACGGACTGTATAACGAGTACCTCGACGCCGGGATCTTCTTTGAAAACGGACTGGTGTACTGGACGGACGACGAGTCGATCACCTCGTCGGATATGCTCACGAACGACGTGCGCACCGTCCGGACGATGGACAGGAAGGGTCACATCTCGGAAACGACCGAGCAGATCGAACACGAGTACGTCAGCGCACTGTCGCTGCGTTGGCGGTTTGTGCTGCCGGGGAGAGACGAATAAATGCACAAAAGGGGGGCTGCCGGACATCCGGCAGCCCCCCTTTGCGGGAATAAAAAATGTGTTACTCGTACGTCGGTATGGAAGGCTGGCTCCAGCCGCCGATGTTCTTTCCATTGGTGCCGCACCCGGCATAGGTGTTGATGTAGTCAATGAAGAAGTCGGCACGGGTGTCGGTGTCACCGGGATAGTTGAAGTAGACGGAGATCATGGCCACGCTCTTGTCCATCCTGCGCCACACTTCGTTCATGAGAAGGGACAGCCGGTCGCCGTCGACCGTCATGGTCTCGTCGATCTCAAAGCAGATGCTGAGCCACTCCTTATCCTCCATCTGCGCGAAGCGGACGCTCCAGCCGTCGGCGAGCTCGTCATCAAAGACGCCGCTCACGACGGCAAGCAGCTCCTCGTCCGTCCACTCGCGGTATGCGTTGTGTGTGATGGGCGGTGCGATGAATTCGCCGGAGTGACACGTCTGCATAGACAGGAATCCGTACTCATTCTCATTGAATATCCACCATGCCATCTCCTTGACAGGCATATTCTTGCCCACAAGCGCGGCTGCGATGCGGTCCCCCTGTAGCTCCAGCTGGCTGCGTCCGTAGTGCGTATCGGGGTAAGCGCCCTTGGGCGTCGTGACCACAATGCCCTCGTCGTTGTATGCGACGTACCCGTAAGCGATGCCCAGATCGTCGAGATAGGCGGCGATGAGGGCTGCCTTCTCCTGTTCCTCGGCTGTCATGCGGTGATTGCAGGGCAGATGCTCCCTGAGCATCTCATAAGAGCCGTCCTTCTGACCGCAGATGATGCACGCACCGCCGTTCTTGTCGTAGACGTGGAGGTGCTGATTGCGAAGGATCTCCTCGATCTGCGCCTTTTCCTCGTCGGTCAGGTCGTCCCATGTTCTGGTGACGGTGGTTTCGGCTTCCTGCGGGTGGTTTTTCCGCCACTCTTCCTTGGCCGCTATCTTGTGTTGGGCGCGAGGATCAAGGGCATCATTCCCAATCGACGCGAGTTCCGCTTGGATTGCGGCTTTTTCTACGTCAGACAATCCTTCCCAGCCGTCCGGGCGGCTGCGGAGGGCATCCGTTGCCGTATCCACCAGACCGCAGATCAAGCACGTGCCGGTGCTTTCGTTGTAGACGTGGATATGCGGATCATCCGCGACCCCGCAGACGACGCAGAACCCGCCGACGCCGGAATAGATATGGCAGTCCTGCTTGACGTGGACCTTCCGGGCCTGCGCCTGTTCCTCGTCGGTCAGGTCATTCCAATATTTGTCGTTTTTACCGTAGGCGTAAATGCCGCTGCATACGTCCTCGGGCAGCTCGGCGGTCAGAACGGTCTCGTCCTCGCTGACGGCGTTGACGCTCTCACCCACGTTGGACGCGGGCGTGAATCCGTGTTCGGGCCGACGGACGGTATTCGGGCCGTCTCCGGCACGGACGATGAAGACGACGGCAGCCAGCGCGACCACGGCGCTGGCGGCGGCTGCGAACCAGCCGGTCTGGGTAAAGGCAAATCTGTCACGCAGGGAACGCTTTTCGGCGACCGGCTCAGCCTCGCTCTCCGTCAGGGAGATGAAGGAATCCGCCTCGGTCAGGTAACGGTTGTCGATGTTCTCCAGCTTTTTGAAGGCCTCAAGGCCTGTCACATTTTTCTTGCTCATACATGATACCCCCTCTCGGCAAGAAACGCCCGCAGCTTTTCGCGGGTCTTATACAATCGCACGGATACGGCATTGATCGTCCACCCGCCCCGGCGGGCGATGTCCGCGACCGGCATCGCGTGCCAGTAGCGAAGCAGGAAGGTCGTGCGTTCCGTCGACGGAAGTCCGTCCAGAAACTCGTTGACAAGGTCCGGAAGCTCGTCCGCGTCCTCCTCAGGTACCGCGAGAACGCTTTCCAGCTCCTCCAGCGCGACCTCAAAGTCCGACCCGCGCCGTCTGCGCACCCGATAGCGGTCAAGTGCCGTGTTGCGGGTCAGCTTGGCGAGAAACAGGCGAAGCGAGGTCGGGTGGGCGGGCGGGATGCTGTTCCACGTCTTGAGATAAACGTCGTTGACGCATTCCTCCGCGTCAGCCGCGTTGTGCAGGATATTCATCGCCACCGTCAGGCAATATCGCTCGTACTTGCGCTGCAGTTCCCTGACCGCGGTCTCGTCACGTGCTTCCAGAAGACAGATGATCTCCCGGTCCTGCAGGATATCGGCCATGCGTCCACTTCCTTTCCTGATTGATGTTCCGAATCCCGGATGCTTCGCGTTCCGTCCGTCGTGACGTCTTGCGCCGGAGGGTACCGCAGCCGCACGCTTTGTGCCGGGCTTCTGTCTTATAAGACGTATGAAATCGGCAAATCTGTCCGGGAAACCGAAAAATTATCAAAAAATTTTTCAGAGCCGCGGAGAAGGGTGTCGGGAATGAGAAAAGGGGCCGCCGGATCACGGCAGTACCCCTTTACGATCATTTCACCGCATACAACTCGATATCCCACGCGGGCACGCCCCTCATGCGGCGGAGGTACAGCCGGTAGGCGGGATTCATCTCGTGGACGAGCAGCGGCAGCTCCCAGAGATCGGCAGGCGCATGGTAGACGGACACGAGCAGCGCGGGGCTGTCGCGCACGATCAGCGTGCGCGAGCCGAGCAGGGCCTCCCGCTCCGCTCCCTCGACGTCGTACTTGATGAAATCGACAGGCATGTCCGGGAATGCGGACGTCCATTCGCTGTCCGGCGCCGCGACGGGCGTTTCGGTCAGCTTTTGCTTGGACTGCATCCCGTTCACGAGCGACGCGTTGCGGTTGCCGGAGCCGTGGAATGTGAGAACGGTGTTTTCCGACCACGCGCCCTTGTTAACGGCAACGGCACGCAGCGGCGTATCCGCGCCCGTCAACGCCTGACAGTACGCGTCCAGCTTGCGGAAACTGCGGGCATCCGGCTCCATGCAGAGAGCCGTCGTCAGCGCGGGCGCATACGCCAGCAGCTCACGGAGGCTGTCGCCCGTGTATGCGCCGAGGTCCATGGCGGACCGGAACGTGCCGGCGGGCAGGATGCGCCACGTTTCCGCCCGGTCACAGGCGATCGCCTCCAGCTCGTCCATACGGCCGGACAGCTTGGCACGGATCAGGCCGTCAAAAACCGCGCGGGAGGCATCGTCGGCGAACAGGGCGCGGGCGGCGTCGATGCGGTCCCGGTTGGCGGCGGCGAATCCGGCCGTAAAGAGGTCCGGTCCGCTGACGGGCAGGTCGGGGATATACAGCTCGCAACGCGAAGCAACGGCACGGATGGTGTCCAGCACCTCGGGGCGGGACGAGCCGAACGACAGAAGGACGATGAGATTGTCCGCACCGTACTTCTCACAGGTCTCGGAGAAGGTCAGGACGCGCTTGCCGTGGAAGAGATGACCGCGGACGAAGCCGTCGCTGGCGAAGCAGTCCGACACGGGGATGCCGTAAGACGTGCAGACGTCCAGCACCTTGTCCGCTCCGTTGCCCATGCCGTACATGACGACGGTCTTTCCCGCATCGGCAGCGGCTTTGAGGTAGTGCCACAGGTCCGGGATCGACGGTGAAGGATCAAACATACGGGATTTCCTTTCGTTTTTCACGCCGCCCGCTTGACAGGACGGCGTTCCGGGTGTACAATAGGGGTATCTCAGATGATACAGGAGGTTTTCCTATAATTATGAACGATTGCATTTTCTGCAGGATCATCGCGGGGGACATCCCCTCTGCCAAGGTATACGAGGACGAGCTGGTCTACGCGTTCCGCGACATCAACCCGATGGCTCCGGTACACGTGCTGATCGTCCCCAAGACGCACATTCCGTCCGCGGACGGCATCGACGGGACCAACAGCGCGGTCGTGGCGCACATCTTTGAGGTCATCCCGAAGATCGCCGCCGCAGAGGGACTTGTCAACGGCTACCGCATCGTGTCCAACTGCGGCCCCGACGCCTGCCAGTCCGTGAAGCATCTGCACTTCCACCTGCTGGGCGGACGGCAGATGGCAGACAGTATGGCGTAAGGAGCGGATATGCGGGGCTCTGCCCCGCACCCCGCCCAAGAACTTTCAAGCAGAAGACGGAAAAGACTCCGGCAGGCTGATACGGAAGGGGCGCCCCGAAAGGGGCGCTCCCTTTTTATCTGATTCTTCGTGCCTCGCAATAAAAACGCTTATCCTGCGCATGACCCATCGAGAAGGTCTTGCGGGGGAGCGCGCCGTCGGAAATGACCGTGGCGAACAGCTCCTCCTTTTTCATGCCGTCAAACAGCACGGCGACGGTCCCGAGTTTTTGCGCGAGCGCCGCGGCGGTGTCCGCGCCGTGGATGTAATCGACCGAGACGCCGGGGTGTGCCTTGACGTACTCATTGAGGAACTGCTGGACCGTCCCGACCGCCAGCGCGGAAACGGGACGCGGAACGGTGACGGTCGTGACCTCGTCTCCCGCGCGGCAGGTGAGCGTCTGGGCGGGCATGGTGCCCTCAAGGGCGGCGGTGTACGCGGTCAGATCCGCGAGGAACGCGTCCGGCTGTACGCCGAACACGACGCGGTAGATCGGCTCGAAGATCAGCGACTCGTCGTAGAGGTTGACGACCTCCGCGAGCGCGCAGCGAGCAGGATGGACGGCAGCCTCCTTTGGCGTCAGCCCGGCCTTGATCTCCTCCCAGCAGGCCTTCGCGGCAGCCAGCGAGTGGTTGCCGTCGCCGACGGCGAACAGGAGCGGCGCAAGCCCCTTCTGCCCGTACCGCGCGGCCATGGCGCGGGACGTGACGAGGGCTTTAAGCGCCTTCTGCGTCCGCTTCTGCGCCTCTGCGGGCAGGAACCAGCCGCGGATATGACCGCTCTGCTGCATGAGGTCATAGTCGTATGCGTCCGGGGCGGACACACCGGCAAACAGCGGCTCGATGACGGTCTTTTCCCTGTCGTCGATCAGCAGCATGACGTGCGGCAGCTCGATCAGGGCGTCACGTCGGATGGTCATCCGGGCGGGGATGCGCTCCGGGACAGTCTCCTCGGTGGCGCGGATCAGGCTGGAAGCGCCCTTCGTGTAGTCATAGGACTCGAGGTCGATCAGCCCGACGAGACCTCTGCGGATGCTGCCGTCCGCCAGCGTGCGCTCGAGGAGGATCATGCTGTCGGGATGGGAGATCAGCACGCGGTCAAGGCAGTCCCGCATGGCTGCGTGGATGCCGGGCGTGCGGGCTTCGGACTCATCGAGCCACGCCTCCGGCAGCATCAGCCGCAGGGTGGACGGCGCCCCGCCGACCAACTCGTCGGCAGCCTGCCAGTAGTCGGGCTGGCTGGTATACTGATCGCAGGCGACGGCAGACCATTTCGTGCCGTCGACGGTATGGAAATCGGGCAGCAGGATATCCGCCGCGCCGAACAATGGCGATTGCTTCATAGATGCCTCCTGTATTTGCCCCGCTGCTGTCAGCGTTCGGGCAGATGGATCACGCCTCCGGCGGCCACGGCAGAGCGCAGGGCAGTGTTGCGCCTTCGCCGTTCTCGTCCGGGAAGGGCGTCGTGTCGTCATTCCGGACGGCGTCACGCTCGGCGGGAATGCGGAAATCGGGGATCTTATAGTTTTCACCGTGGTTGAGCGCGCTCCTCCAGCCGAGAATGGCGGTCGCGGACATGGCAACGCCCTTGTACACGTCGAAGAACGGCTCCTTGCCGTCGAGGAAGTAGTCGATCATGTTCTGGATGATCCAGTAGTCTCCGCCGCCGTGACCGGCTGCCTTGGCTTTCTGGCCTCTCTCGCCGAGCTCGGCAAGGTCGGCATCCTCCAGCTTGGCACAGGACGGCTCGTCCTCGGGCTTGGTATGGTGGAACCAATAGGTGCGGACCTGATTGCCGTTGCCGACATAGCCGCCGCCCTCGACACCCGCGCGGTCGCCGCAGACGCGGTAGCGGCTGTAATCGCTCGCCATGGCGGTGCAGCCGGTGAATCGTGCGATCATGCCGTTGTCCATCTCGCAGAACATCATGCCGACGCCGTCGTAGTTGTGGCGCCAGTCCTTGATCTCATACATCAGGTCGGAGTGGACGGCACGGCCGGAAACGTACTTGGGCATGGTCTTGGTCATATACATCAGCGGGCCCATCGCGTGAGTGACGTAGTAGGTGCGGGGCATCCACGCGCGCCAATGGTACGGGCCGGGGGTCAGATAGCGCAGCTCGTCGTTGTTACCGGAGTGGTTGTACTCACCCTCGGCATACAGCAGCGTACCGAGCGTCCCCTCGCTGATGATCTTCTCCATCTTGAGGTTGAAGGTCATGAAGGGGTAATTCTCGGCGATCATGTACTTGCGCCCCGTGCGCTCGACAGCCTCGACCAGTTCGACACACTCCTTCATCGTGGAGGCGGATGTGCATTCGCTGACGACGTCCATGCCCGCCTCAAGGCACTTGATCGCAAAGGGCGCGTGCTGGTTGAAATAGTTTGCGAGGAAAACGGCGTTCATGCCCCTCTTTCTGCCGCCCTCGAGGAAGGCGTCGAAATCATTATAGACGTCTGCGTTCTCGAGGCCCTGCAGGTTTTCCGTCTTGTCCGCGTGCTTGTCGCAGATGGCAACGATCTCAATGCGGTCCTCCTGCTTCATCAGGTCGATGTAGCTGTTGCCGCGCCATGCGCCGAACATACCGATACGAATCTTTTCCATGGTGATGTCTCCTCTTTCATGCAGTTTTTTCATGATGCGATGCGGGAACACGGCCTGCCGGAGGCCGTTCCCTGCCCCGAAGCCGGGGCATCTGCGACCTCCATTATACAATACGCGGCGCGTTTTGTCAACGGAAAAGAAAGGATTCCTTGAAATAATCGGTCGCCGCGCCGGCATGGAGTCCCTGCACCGTCCGGAATAAAAATGCAGCGAAAATGAGTGCGGATACAATTTATTCACACAATGGAATATTCATGTTCATGAAATTATGCTATAATATGATATTCTTTTGAGTCAATCTTTTCCCGCTTCCTGCCGACAAACAGGAATCCGTTTTTCAAAGCAGTGAAAGAAAGGTGTGATTTTTTCATGAATGGTCCCGGTGTGTCGTTTGAGTATGACAAAGTCGCAAAACCGAAAAGTCTCCGTGATCTGCCCCGCTATCTGAACCAGCTGCTCGGCGGATTCTTCTCCCGCATGGGGTACATCTTCAAGCTGGTCTGGGAGACCGGTCCGTGGATTTTATTCTCCATGATGTTCTTCGCGCTGTTCCAAGGCGTCATGCCCGTCGTCGGGTCGTACATCTCCCGCGACATCATCAACGAAATGCAGAACAACTGGGGTACGCTTGAAGCCGGAAACTTCAAGGCGTTCTTCGGGAACTGGCTCTTCATCCTGCTCGTGCTGATGTTCTCCTATAACATCCTCAACAGTCTTGTCAACACGATCAAGAGCACGGTGACCCGTTTCGCCAGTGAGCTGATCGTCCGCACGGTCAAGACGGACATCATGGAGAAATCCAAGGAGCTCGACCTGCAAGCGTTCGATATGCCCGCCTTCTACGAGAAGCTGGAGAACGCCAACCGTGAGGCAGGCAACCGCCCGATTCAGATCCTGAACTCCACGTTCTCCATCATCAGCTGCCTCATCACGCTGATTTCCTACATCATCGTGCTGGCCTCCGTGCTGTGGTGGGCTGCGATCGTCATGATCGTCATCTCCGTCCCCTCCGCCATCATCAATTTCCATTACCGCAAGAAGAACTTCGAGTATATGCGCAGGAAGTCCAAGGACCGCCGCCAGATGAGCTACTACTCCGACCTGCTCGTCAACAAGGACATGGCCAAGGAGATCCGTATGTTCGATCTGGCTGACACCTTCATCGGCCGCTATCAGGAGGTCTTCAACCGCTACTATGCCGGTATCCGCAAGCTCATCTGGGCCGAGAACGGCTGGCACGTCGGCATCACGATCTTCACCTCCGTCGTCAACTGCGCGTTCTACGCCTACTTCGCATACCTTGTGCTGACAGGTCAGAATCCCATCGGTGACTACACGCTGTACACCGGCGCGCTGATGAGCGTGGCCGGACAGGTCAGTTCCCTCATCACGACCTCCGCGTCCATCTACGAGGGCACGCTGTTCATCGATAACCTGACCTCCTTCCTTGAGGAAGAGTCCACCGTCGTGCCGATCCCCGCACCCGGTCACGAGGACGAGGGCCCCCTCAAGGTCACGCGCGGCATCGCGCACACCTTCGTGTTCGAGCACGTCAGCTTCTGCTATCCCGGCTCCGACCGCCGCGTACTGAACGACATCAACCTGACTATCCGTCCCGGCGAGACCATGGTGCTGGTCGGTCTGAACGGCGCAGGCAAGACCACGCTGCTCAAGCTGCTCACCCGTCTGTACGACCCCACCGAGGGACGCATCCTGCTCGACGGTCACGACATCAAGGAGTACGACGTCAAGGATCTGTACTCCATGTTCGGCATGATCTTCCAGGACTTCGGCAAGTATGCCGTGTCCGTCACCGAGAACATCCACTTCGGCGACATCCACAAGGAAGTCGATGAAGACGAGATCCATCAGGCTGCCGTGGATGCCGACGCCGACACCTACATCAGCCAGCTGCCCGACGGCTTCGACACGCCCCTTATGCGCGTGTTCGAGACGACGGGTACCGAGCTGTCGATCGGTCAGTGGCAGAAGCTGGCTATCGCCCGCGCCTTCTACTCCGATTCCGACGTGCTGATCCTCGACGAGCCGACCGCCTCCCTCGACCCCATGGCCGAGCAGGAGATCTACAACCAGTTTGACCGTCTGCGTCAGGACAAGACCACCATCTTCGTCTCCCACCGTCTGTCGAGTGCGACCGTCGCCTCCAAGATCGTCGTGCTGGAGTACGGTAAGCTGGTCGAAGAGGGCGACCATAAGTCCCTGATGGCGCTCCGCGGCCGCTACTACGAGCTGTTCTCGACGCAGGCCATGCGCTACATCATGGACGAGGCCGAGATCGCCGACGCCGATCCCACGCGGGACAAGCTGTCCTCCATGGCCGAGAGCCAGCCGTAAGGCAGCCCGCCCGCATATACTGCTTTTGAATCGATCCTGATTTTTTATCCGGGGGGCGGGAGCCCCCCTTTCAAGAAAGGTATTCGTTATGTCTGTCAAAGTTGTCAAGTTCGGCGGCAGCTCGCTCGCTGACGCCGATCATTTCCGTCAGGTCGCCCGCATCATCCGGGACGATCCCACCCGCCGCTACGTCGTGCCGAGCGCACCCGGCAAGCGGGAAAAGGGTGACACCAAGGTCACCGACCTTCTGTATCAATGCTACGAGCTGATCAAGGCGCACGAGCCCCGTGAGGTCATCGATGCCGCCTACGACCGCATCACCGACCGTTACAACGCGATCATCGCCGACCTCGGCCTGACCTTTGACCTCAGTGGTGAGCTGGAGTACGTCAAGAACGCCATGCTGCACTCGTCCGGCCGTGACTACGCCGCCAGCCGCGGCGAGTACCTGAACGCGTTGATCCTGGCCAAGTATCTCGACTACGACTTCGTGGACGCCGAGAACGTGATCTTCTTCAAGGAAAACGGCACGCTGGACGAGGAAAGGACCAACGACGCGCTGGCCGAGGAGCTGTCCCGGACGCCGCATGCGGTCATCCCCGGCTTCTACGGAGCCATGCCCAACGGCACGATCAAGACCTTCTCCCGCGGCGGCTCCGACATCACGGGCTCCATCGTTGCCCGTGCGATCAAGGCCGATCTGTATGAGAACTGGACCGACGTGTCCGGCTTCATGATGGCGGATCCCCGCATCGTGAAGGACCCGCTGATCATTCAGGAGATCACCTACCGCGAGCTGCGTGAGCTGTCCTACATGGGCGCGACCGTGCTGCACGAGGACGCCGTGTTCCCTGTCCGTACAGCCGGCATCCCGATCAACATCCGCAACACCAACCGTCCGTCCGACCCCGGCACCATGATCGTGGCGCATCCTACCTCCTACGATTCCGAGACCGTGATCACGGGCATCGCCGGCAAGAAGGGCTTCTCGGTCCTGACCATCGAGAAGGATCTGATGAACGCCGAGATCGGCTTCGGCCGCAAGGTCCTTGAGGTCTTCGAGGACAACGACATCTCCTTCGAGCATCTGCCCTCGGGCATCGACACGATGAGCGTCGTGGTCTCTTCCTCCGTGCTGGAGGGCCGCCGCGACCGCTTGATGCAATCGATCTCCCGTGCCGTCCGCCCCGACTCCGTGTTCATCGAGGACAATCTCGCGCTCGTGGCCGTGGTGGGCCGCGGCATGATCAAGGCCAAGGGTACCGCCGCACGCGTCTGCGACGCGCTGGCCCGCGCCGACGTGAACATCCGCATGATCGACCAGGGCTCGAGCGAGTTGAACATCATCGTCGGCATCTCCGAGGATGAGTACGAGGCCGCCGTCAAGGCGATTTACGCAGAGTTCGTCGGGTAAAGGGACGCGCGGGGCTCTGCCCCGGACCCCAAGGGACGCGCGGGGCTCCGCCCCGGACCCCGCTTAAACCCTTCTTGAAAGAAGGGTTTAAGAATCCCAAGAACTTTTTGGGCAATGAATAAACGAGAGTTTGGTTTACGCCGAACAAGACAGGTGGGTGCCGTCATGGGCGCCCACCTTTTTTGAAACGCAATCGCGGGGGCCCTATCCTCGCTCGGAAGAGGGGACCGAGCGCCTGCGGGCAAGAGTCCTCGTGCCTCCGGCGCTCGGGGACCTACCTCCCCTATCCCCTCCCGCGCACGGGAGGGGGCCGGGGGGTGGGTCCCCAATCGCGGAACGCGCGAGGCGTTCCCTCGGGTTTGCACGGATCGGGCAGATGCCATCTGCCCGATCACGAGCGGGGCCCGCGTGGGCGTTAAGGTACCACCGCGCGTTGCGCGATGGTACCTAAAAAGGTGGGCGCCCATAACGGCACCCACCGATCTCGTTTGGCGTAAACTGAACCTCAGCCAATTCTTATCCTTGTATAAAAGTTCTTGAGATTCTCAAGGACTTCTTTCAAGAAGTCCTTGAGCGGGGCGCGGGGCAGAGCCCCGCAAGCGCGTCCCGGGGTGTGGGGCAGCGCCCCGCACGCTCCCCTATTTCTTTTTTATTGCATCCCAATACGCCGCGGCGGCCTGCTCGGTCTTGTTGGGGCCGGGGACGTAGTAAGTGCGGTCCTTGAGGTCGTCGGGCAGGTACTGCTGGTCGACCCAGTGATTTTCGTAGTCGTGGGGGTACTTGTAGCCCTTGAACAAAGGGCTTTGCAGATGCTCCGGGATGCGGGCACCGCGCCCGGCCTCGACGTCGGCCATGGCCGCGTGCAGGGCGTTGTAAGCGGAGTTGGACTTCGGCGACGTGGCGAGCAGCATAGCCGCGTGGATCAGCGGGATCTGCGCCTCCGGCATCCCCAGCTCCCGCGCGGACTCGCAGCAGGCGCGGACGATCGCGGCAGCCTGCGGGTAGGCCAGCCCGATATCCTCGGATGCAATGACCTGCAGACGGCGGCAAAGCGAGAACATCTCACCGAGCGCGAGCATCTTGGCAACATAGAAGGCGGCGGCATCCGGATCCGAGCCGCGGATGGACTTCTGCAGACACCCGAGCAGATCGTAGTGGACGTCATCGCTGAAGTTGCCGACACCGGCGTCAAAGGCGGAAACACACTCGAGCGTGATCACGGCATCCGGCTCGAAGCCCGTGGCGTAGTAGGCGTTCTCCAGCAGACCGACCGCCCGGCGGACGTCACCGCCCGCCCCCTCGGCCAGCGCAAGACCGACCTTCTCCGGCAGGACCGTGGACGTCCCGCCCTGCTCGTTCAGCCATGCCAGCGCGCGGTTCAAAGAGATCAGCACGTCCCGCGGCGCGACCGGCTTGAACTCGAACAGCGAAGACCGCGATATGATGGCGTTGTAGACGTAAAAATGCGGATTCTCGGTCGTGGACGCGATCAGCGTGATGCGGCCGTCCTCCATGTACTCCAGCAGGGATTGCTGCTGCTTGCGATTGAAATACTGGATCTCGTCAAGGTAGAGCAGGATCCCGTTCGTGCCGAACATCCCCTCCGTCTCGGACAGAATATCCTTCACATCCTGCAGGGACGCAGTCGTGGCGTTCAGCTTGCGGAAGGTCATGCCCGACATGGCCGCGATGACAGACGCGGCGGTCGTCTTGCCGGTCCCGGGCGGGCCGAAAAAGATCATATTCGTGACGCGTCCCGCCTCGACCATGCGGCGCAGGACACCGGACGGACCGAACAGGTGCTGCTGGCCGACGATCTCGTTCATATTCTTCGGTCGGATCGCGTCCGCCAAGGGTGATTGTACCATGTGTGCCTCCTATTGAAAGTGGCGTTTTCCGGACATTACGGGGATACATCCATTATAGCATACGCCGGTGTGTTTGTCAATGATCGCCGCTGTGTTTGGCGCGGAAACGCCGGAAACGTCCGCAGCACCGGGGAGCAGGATGCCCGCCCGCCCGTGCGCCAAGTGTAACTTTTTCGGAAACGTGTGAAAAAACGGAAAAAGCCCTTGCCACGGGGCGGATTTTATGATATAATATAGTATTCTGATAATGGGGCAGTATCGGTGTTGCCCCGGGAGGACTTGCCGCTATGAAACTCATCCTTGCCTCCGGGTCCCCGCGCCGCCGGGAGATTCTGTCGGCTCTCGATATCCCCTTCACCGTCCGCACCTCCGAGGCCGACGAGACCTGTGACCTCACAGACCCCGCCGGACGCGTGTCCGCCATTGCCGCGCGCAAGTGCGCGGCGGTCCGGGACGTCATGGCGTCCGAGGGAACGCTGGACAACGACACCATGATCCTCGCGTCCGATACGCTGGTCGTGCTGAACGGGCAGTTCCTCGGCAAGCCCGCCGACCGCGAGGACGCCGTCCGCATGATCCGGGCGCTGGCCGGGACCACGCACACCGTTTCCTCCGGTGTCGCGGTCTGGTACCGGGGCCGCATGGTGACCTCTGCCGAGATCACCGAGGTGGAATTCGCCCCCATGACCGAGGAGGAGATCGAATCCTACGTCGCCACCGGCGAGCCCTTCGGGAAAGCCGGCGGATACGCCATTCAGGGGCAGGCATCCCGGTATATCGTCGGCATCCGCGGCGACTACTTCAACGTCGTCGGTCTGCCCGTGCACAGGCTGCTGACCACGATCAGGCAGGAATTCGGCATCATGTTATAAATCCGCATCGACATTCCGGCCCACAGCCGGGAAAGGAGGTTGCCCGTGGCTCGTTGTATCGGTCTTGATCTGGGGACCGCGTATACCCGGATCTGTACGCCCGAGGAGGGCGTGATCCTGCGCCGTCCGTCGGCGGCTGCCATTGACAGCCAGACCCACGAGGTGATCGCCGTGGGCGCCGAGGCCCGCCGGATGATAGGCAAAACGTCCGAGGGCATTCTGGCTTACCGGCCGATCAAGGACGGCGTCGTCTCCGACTTTGAGGTCACGGCGCTCATGCTGGATTCGTACTTCACGCAGAAGAAGCTGCGCTCCACCTTCTACAAGCCCGTCGTGCTGCTTGCCACTCCGTACCGCATCACCGAGGTCGAGAAGCTGGCCGCGGAAAACGCCGTGCTGGAGGCCGGCGCCCGCGACGTGCCGCAGGTCCCCGCGATCTTTGCCGCCGCGGTCGGGGCCGGGCTGCGGGTCACGTCGCCGCAGGGCTGCATGGTCCTCAACATCGGCGGCGGCATCACCGAGGCAGCCGTCATCAGCTCCTGCGGCATCGTCAACGCACTCAGCGCCCGCATGGCAGGCGAACGGCTGGACGTCGCCATCGTCAGTTATATGCTCAACCGCCGCCACCTCCGCATTTCAGACTCCGCGGGGGAGGCACTCAAAGTGAAGATCGGCTCCGCCGATCCCCGCCTCGACCGCGGCAGCATGACCGTCTGCGGCTTGAAATCCGACGAGGGACTGGCCGCGGCGCTCAACGTCAGCTCGCGGGAGATCTGTGAGGCGATCACACCGTCCATCGAAAACATAGCCCGCATCGCGCTGCTCACGCTGGAGGGCGTCCAGCCTGAGATCTCCGCCGACATCCATAACTACGGCCTCATGCTCACCGGCGGGTGCGCCGTGATCCCCGGCATGGCGGCTGCCATCAGCCGCTGCACGGGTCTGCGCGTCACCGTGGCGAAGGACCCGCTGGACTGCGTGATCAACGGCCTCAACCGCATCATCCGCACGCCCTCTCTCTGGGGCGGAGAGTTGAATCTGTCCGGCCGCCTGCTCGGCAGACTCTTCTGATCCGCCGTCCCCGCATCTGAAAGGAGTATATCATGAATCCTTACGAGCCTGAAAATCCCGAAAAGCAGGACAGCTCCGTCTACTACCTGGCCGAAACGCCGGAGACCGTCGAGACATCGGCCCAAGCCGAGCCTGTTTTCCCCAAGCTGCCCCTGTCCGCGCACCGCGCGTACATGACCCGCGTGGGACTCGGCTTCTCCCTGCTCGCGGTGCTTTTCACCGCCTGCGGATACGGCTTCTCCTACCTTGCCCTTCTTCTCAAGCCCGAGCTGCTCACGACGTGGTGGTTCGATTGGGCGCTGTCCCTCGTTCCCCTGTACGCCATTGCCCTGCCTTGTATGCTGCTCATCCTGAAGGCCATTCCCGCCGCCCCGCACAACGAGACCTACCCGTTCCGCGGTGTCGAGGTCAAAAAGCCCCGCTTCCACTTCGGCTGGTGGATCGTGCTGTTCATCATCTGCGTCGGATACCTGTATATCGGCAGCCTGATCAGCAACGGACTCATGAACCTGCTGTCCGCCATCACCGGCAAGGATTATGCCGATATCCTGCAATCCATGACGGCAGACGCTCCGCTCTGGCTGATCTTCCTTGCTACGGTCGTCATCGCGCCGATCGGCGAGGAATTCATGTTCCGCAAGCTGCTCATCGACCGCACCCGTCAGTACGGCGATACGGCCGCGATCCTTCTGTCCGCCGCCATGTTTGCGCTGTTCCACCGCAATTTCTTCCAGCTGATCTACACCTTCCTGATCGGTCTGATCCTTGCTTACGTCTACACGCGCACCGGCAAGTATTGGCTGTCCGTATCGCTCCATGCAGCCGGGAACTTCGTGGGCGGCGTGCTGTCCAAGCTGATGATCTCCCTCATCGGCGAGGAGGCGCTTGAATCGCCCGAGACGCTCATGGAGCTGCTGCAGGCCAACCCGCTCGGTATGCTGGTCTATTTCCTGTACACCATGATGATATACGCGGCGCTCATCGCGTCCGTCGTGCTGACCATCGTCCTGTTCCGCAAGCGCAAGCTCAGCCGCGGCACGCAGAGCCTTACGAGAGGGGAGACCGCGAGCGTCATGTACCTCAATGCCGGTGTCCTGCTGTTCATCGTGCTTTGCCTTGGTCTGACCGTCTTTTCGCTCATCATGATGTAACGCATCCCTATCCTGATACCGCTGTCGTGAAAGGAGGTCCCCGCCATGGACGCAAACAAACGCAGCGCGCAGCGGCGCGTCATACGTCTGTACGGACTCGGCGCCGCGTTTCTGCTGGTCTGCCTTGTCTATGTCATCCGGCTGGGCGTCCTCCAGCTCAACAGTGAGAATATCCGCGGACATAAGCAGGACGGCACGACCACCCGCACCGAGATCGTGCAGGCGGTCCGCGGTGAGATCTACGACCGGAACGGCACGCCCATCGTCACCAACCGCTACGTCTACGACCTGACCTTCGACTACGCCGTCATGCCGAAGGATATGATCACCTTTGACCGCGCCATTCTCGACGCGCTCAGCATCGTCACCTCGCGCGGCGAAGCCGGCAGGCTGTGCAACGACCGCTATCCCTTTGAGGGTGTGTACCCCTACCTTGAGTACTCGGTCGGCGTCGGGTTGCCCGATACCAAGGAGCGCGCCACGCTGGCCGCCGTGCTGGAAAGCACCGGCGTGCGGGCCACGGCGATCAAACGCATCCGCGTCAACAAGGGCGTCGGACGCGACAAGGCCGAAGCGATGTTTGACGCGGACCCGCTGCAATACGTGACGGCGCAGCAGCTCACGGCCTACTTTGAGGACAAGTACGAGTTGACAGCCGAAGTCGACGGGGAGCGCGTGTTCTCCGACGAGCAAATCGACCGCCTGCTCCGCGTCCTGTGGGGCATGGCCGCCACCGGCTTCTCCAAGGCGAACGACTATATCCTTGCGTCCGACGTGTCCATGGACACGATCACCTGCGTCCGCGAGTGGGGCGTCCCCGGATCCTCCTTCCGCCTGACTGCCAAGCGCGTGTACGCGTACCCCGGCTATGCCTCGCATATCCTCGGTCAGACCGGACCTATCTACGCCGAGGATTGGCCGGCCTACAAGGAACTTGGCTACAACATGAACGCCACGGTCGGCATCTCCGGCGTCGAGGCCGCCTTTGAATCCATACTGCACGGTCAGGACGGCATCCGCGTCATCGTCGAGGACAGATCCGGCAGGATCGTGGACGAGTATTGGAAAACCGAGCCTGTTGCCGGACAGGACGTCTACCTGACCATCGACATCGACGTTCAGATCGCCGCGGAAAACGCGCTGGCGGAGAACGTTAACTATATCCGCTCCTCCTTCAACCGCACGGACTGCAAGTCCGGCGCGGCTGTCGCCGTAGACCCCAAAACGGGCGAGATCCTCGCCATCGCCTCCTATCCGACCTATGACCTATCCACGTTCAACGAGCAGTACAACAGTCTGGCCGCCAATGACGCCCTGCCGCTGTACAACCGTGCGCTGTCCGGGCAGTACGCGCCCGGCTCGACCTTCAAGCCCGGCGTAGCCGTCGCCGCGATGACGGAAGGCGTCCTGACGCCGGATACGCTGCTCGATTGCGACGGCGTTTACACCTACTATCAGAGCTACCAGCCCGACTGCTGGATCTACAACAGCACGACAAGCGCCGTACACAAGCACGGCGCGATCACGGTCCGCGAGGCGGTCCGCGTATCCTGCAACTGCTTCTTCTACGAGACGGGCCGCCGGCTCGGCATCACGCTGATGAACCGCTACTGCAAACTGTACGGGCTCGGGGAGCATACGGGCATCGAGCTGCCCGAATCCACGGGCATTCTGGCCGGTCCGGCGTACCGTGAGCTGTCGCACGGCGTGGATTGGCAGCCGACCGACACCATCGCCGCCGCGATCGGACAATCCGAGAACGTATTCACGCCCCTCCAGCTCGGTATGTACATTTCCACGATCGTCAACGGCGGGACGCGCTACGAGGCGCACCTTTTGTCCCGCGTCCGCGATTTCACCACGCGGCAGGACGTGCTGGTCAAGGCCCCCGCGGTAGTTGACTCCATGCAGATCGATCAGGTGTACCTGAACGAGATCATCACCGGCATGGAGCAGGTCGTGACCGATACCGCCTCCATTTCCCGGTACCTCACGAACGTACCGGTGACGGTCGCGGGCAAGACCGGTACCGCGCAGACCGGCGGCAAACTGACCGACAACGGTCTGTTCGTCTGCTGCGCTCCCTCCCGGGATCCCGACATCGTGGTCGTCTCCGTCATCGAGCGCGCCGGAGGCGGCTCCTACGCGGCGATGACCTCCTGCCGGATCCTCGAAGCCTACTATCAGAAGCCCCGCGCCCGGAACGGGTATGGAATGTAATCAGCAAGCACAGAATAAAAGAACTATGGAACAGAAACGATTTGCCAAAAACGATGACGGCTTTGTCTGCATCCACTGCGGGAAAGAGGTCAGGCCGTTGGGGTACTCCTCGCGCAACCACTGCCCCTTCTGCCTGTGGTCCCGCCACGTGGATATCAATCCCGGCGACCGCGCCAACCCCTGCGGCGGCGCTCTGGAGCCGATCTCCTGCGAGCCGGACCCCAAGAAGGGCTTCATCATCGTCTACCGTTGCCAGACCTGCGGTGAGATCCGCCGCTGCCGGTCGGCGCATGAGGCGCCGGACCAGCCGGACAATATGGAACTGCTCATCCGTCTGACTGCCTGCGGCCGTGAGCCGCGGCGCAAGCATTGATCCCCAAGGAGAAAAACGACATGAACGATCTGAAAACACTCCTGTCCGTCAAGGGAAAGCTCCTCGGCGTGGACTTCGGCGACAAGAGGACCGGCCTTGCCGTGTCCAACGAAGCGCGGACGCTGGCGTCCGGCATCGGGCAGGTGTCCGGCGGCGGCATCCAGAAGACCGCCGAGGACGTAGCCGCCGTTGCCCGCGAGCGGCAGGTATGCGGCGTTGTCGTCGGGCTGCCCGTCAATATGGACGGCTCCCATGGGCCGCGTGCCGAGCACGCGGAGAAATTCGCGGGTCTGCTCGAGCGTCATCTGGAGGGTAGCATTCCCGTAGTGATGCTGGACGAGCGCATGACGACCATGGCCGCCTCCCGCTTCCTCAACGAGACGGACACGCGCGGCAAGAAACGCAAGGGTGTGATCGACACGCTGTCCGCGGAGATCATCCTGCAGAACGCGCTGGATAAGCTGAAATTCCTGAAACCCGACATCGAAGGAGGTACCGACGTATGAGAACTATGACGAAGGATGAATACGATCAGGAGGAGCATGGCGTCCTGTGGTGGATCGGCCGTGGCATCCTGCTGACGCTCGTCATCGGCACCTTCGGCATCCTGCTCTGGCGCCTGCTGTCGGCACGGGTCCCCAAGGAGATGTCCACGCTCACACCGAACGATGCGCTGGCTGCCGCCTATCAGACCGCCGGGGAGAGCGGAAAGGAATTGTCCGTCTTCTGGAACGATCTCGACACGATCACGCGCGCCGACCACTGCCGGGGCTACTTCGCCTGCCCCAGAGCGCTGTTCATCGAGGATTGCGATCAGGTGCAGCTCATCTTTCGCTACAATAATTCGACCATCCGGCACCTCGCGGAGGATTACAGCCTCCCTGAGCTGCCCGACCGCACCGAGGAGCTGTACGACGTGACGCTGCTCATCGCTTACGACCTGACGCCTGACATCGAGAGCGACAACGAGAGCAACGACCCCGCTTGCGTAAAATACGTCCGCGTGCAGCCGACGTCTCATACGGGCATGGAAAAAAGCCTGTACAACTACCGCCGCTTTGTCTTTGACGGCGTGGACATGAGCGATCCCGCGATCCTGTACGTCTTCATGGACGTATACTACGTCAACGACGTCCACTACGACGAGGGAGAGGCGTACGGTGCCCTGCCCGTGTACGATTACCTGCAGAAGCGCGAGCCGTACCGGCTGTCCGGCGCTGACAAGACCGCCCTGTCCGAATGGAGCGGGGAGTAACAAGAGAGGTACTGCTTTGAAACGCATCAGATATTCCGCGATCCTTCTGCTGGCCGCGCTGCTGTTGTCCCTGACGGCCTGCTCCGGGTTGATACTCAATCCGGACGGTACGATCAGCGGCAAGGACGGCACGCTGACCCTCGGTCCCGGGGCCGATACCCGGGAGCCATCCACGGGCGGTCCCCTGTCGTGGGACACGGAGCCGGAAAGCGAGACGACCCCCTCCATAGGCTTTGATGAGGATCCCTATGAGGATGCCGAGCACCGGCTGTACGTCGATTTTCTGAAAACGGGCAAGTCCGACTGCATCCTGATCCGTGCGGACGACAAGGTCATCCTCATGGACACCGGTGAGAACGACGATTTCTCCGCCGTTCAGGCCGCGCTTTCCGCGCAGAACGTCTCCGTCATCGACCTATTGATCCTCACGCACTATGACAACGACCACATCGGCACCGCGACCCGCGTGCTGAACAGCTACGACGTCAAGACCGTCTATATGCCCGACTATATCCGCAACTCCTCTCTGTACCGCAAGATGGCGGAGGCGCTGGCCGCCTCGTCCGCCGAGGTGCATCGCCTGTATGACGAGGACGTGGAACTTGATCTCGGGTACGCGCACCTGTGGATCAACGCGACCGGTCTGCCCGGCCACGAGCGCGGCAGGGAGATGGGCTCCGACGTGGACAACGTCGACGCGGAAGAGAACAATTTCTCCCTGATCACCTATATGACCTTCGGCAGCATGAAGCTGCTGTTCTGCGGCGACGCCGAGGGGGAACGCATGGCGGAATATATGCCGCTCTGGCAGGCACGCGGGCTGTCGACCGTGACGCTGTGCAAGATCCCGCACCACGGTGCGTCCGCCGACAAGGGCGAGCTCAACGCGCTGGACGTCCTTCAGCCGCGGTACTGCGTCGTCCACACCGACGCCAGAACGTCGCTCGCCGGCGCGATCGTGACCAAGATGAAGGCCGTGTTCTCCGCCGTCTACTACACCTACGACGGCACGGTCAGCTTTGCCTCCGACGGGGAGAGCTGCACGATCGGGACGAAGTGACAGGTATATAGTACGAGCAGGGCTCTGCCCTGCATCCGGAGACGCGAGCAGGGCTCTGCCCAGCACATTCTGAAGGGCAAGCCCTTCAGACGCTCAAGGACTTCTTGAAAGAAGTCCTTGAGAATCTCAAGAACTTTTATACAGAAGAATAAAGAATGACCAAGGTTGAGCGTAAAACCAAACCTTGGTCATTCTTTTCTATTAAAGTTCTTGGGATCCTTAAACCCTTCTTTCAAGAAAGGTTTAAGCGGGGTCCGGGGCAGAGCCCCGGGAGCATCCCGGGGTCCGGGGCAGCGCCCCGGTGTTCCTCATTATCTTACCAGCTTCTCCAACTCCGCGAGACGGGGCGCCGCGGTGGTCGCGTCGACGTTGTTGAGGAAGATGACGGTGCTGACGTTGTGGGCTGTGACGAACGAGGTCAGGTCGGCGTGGACAAGATCACCGGACGCGTCGGGCTCGCCCGCGAAGTAACGGTAGTCGATGACGTACACATACTCGAAGCTGTCCACGAGGAAGGGCGCGAACGCGTTCCCGAAGGACTCCTTGATCAGCACGACGGACGTCCCCTTGCGGGACGCGGAGATATTCTCGTTGTGGATCGTGGTCAGCGGGTTGTCACCGGCGATGAAGCAGTTGTACTTGGAGGCAGCGTTCTGATAGAAGATGTCCGTCTTGCGCTGCACGATCGGGTAGACGGACTCCGTCTGCCCGTTCCTGTTCACGATGACCATGGCGTTCGTCCCGACCGGCACATAGGCCTCGACCTTGTCCGGGTTGTTCCGCAGCGCCGCGGGCTCGTTGGTCTTGGCGTAGAGAGTCCCGAGGAAGCCCTCAAAGGTCAGCTTCTCGTAGGAGGACAGGGGAGTCGGCGTGATCCCGGCCTCACGGCAGAACGCGTCGTACGCCCAATAGGCGCCCGTCGCGGTCCAATGGTGGTCGGTGCGGAAGAATATGTACTCATCCTTGTGCGCTGCCAGCGCGGAATAGATATCCACGGTCTTCACGTCGTCCCCGAGGCCCGAGTAAATGAACTCCATGACCTTTTTGCCGTCCGAGGCCCCGCACTCCTTCTGTACGTCGGAGCCGAGGGAGAAGGTGTAGTAGAGCGGGACGACCATATCGTAGACCTGTGCCTGCCCCTTGAGCGCCGCGGCTGCCTTTTTGACCACCGCCGCATAGCGGTAGCTGTTTGTTTCGTTGAAATAGTACAGCTCGTAGGCGGTGTCGCCCGATACGTAGAAGCCGCCGATGGTCTCCCCGCCGCTGTGCGCGGAGGGATCGTCGGTTTCCGGCTCGTCCGGAACGGTGAAATCCTCGGGCATGGTACCGTCCGGGATGTCGTCTCCCGTTCCGCCCTCAAACTGCTCCCGCCGGATGCCGTACAGCCCCTGCATCCCGTGGAAGGCTGTCGTCAGGCCGTCGCGGCCCGGGAACGTGTCCGCGTACCACAGGCTGATCTGCTCGGTCCACTCTCCGGACCAGAAGCCGCTCCACGTGAGCGCCGGGAAGCGCGTCAGCTCGCGCTTTTCCGTCTCGGATACGGAAGGCCGCAGGAAGAACAGCAGCCCCCACACGAAGAACACGACCGCACACAGCGCACACAGGCAGACGGACAGTTTCCGTGCGTTCAGCGAGGCGTAGGGAGGCTTTTTTTCAATCGGATCACGGTCCTTTTCGTGACCGGCGGACGCGGGCTTCGGAGCCTTGCGCTCCGGTGCGTCCGGCTTTTGATACTGTGTATTCATGATGCTTCTCTTTCTGTCTGTCAGAACCTTGTGTACATGAAGGGATTGTATTGGTTGCCCACCAGCGCGAGTGCCGACAGGATCAGCAGCGTCACGGGCAGCAGCACCGCCGCGCAGTTCCCGACGACGGACGCAAATCCGGCACCGGGGCCGTTTTCCTTCCGCGCCCGGCTCAGCCGGTCACGCAGGGCGGGAATGATCGGCGTGCAGGCCAGCACGCACAGGGTCAGGATGAACAGGTTGTTGACCAGCGTGGTCACGGCCAGCTTGTCCGCGAATCCGCTGCCGAAGCCGAACAGCGCGGCCAGCGCCTTTCCGAGCAGCGACAGGTCCTCAAAGCGGAACAGGAACCAGCCGAAGTACACCACGACCAGCGTATACAGCCGGCGCAGATGCCGCTTCCGGCCGGTGCAGTCCGCCTGCCACTTGAACACGAACTTTTCAAGGATCAGGAACAGGCAGAAGTACAGGCCCCACAACACGTAGTTCCACGACGCGCCATGCCAGAGGCCCGTCAGTCCCCACACCACCAGCAGATTGAAGATCTGCCGTCCCTTCGTGCAGCGGTTGCCGCCGAGAGGGATATACACGTAGTCACGGAAGAACGAGGACAGCGAGATGTGCCAGCGGCGCCAGAAATCCGTCACGGATACGGCGGTGTAGGGGTAGTTGAAATTCTCGCGGAAGTGGAAGCCGACCATGCGGCCCATGCCGATAGCCATGTCCGAGTAAGCGGAGAAATCGAGGTAGATCTCCAGCATATAGGCCGCCATGCCGAGCAGCACCGAGAGGGCGGACAGCTGACCGTACCCCTCCCCGGACAGCGGCAGCAGGGTGTCCGCGATGCGTCCGCAGGCGTTGGTCAGAATTGCCTTCTTGGCCACGCCGACCGTAAAGCGGGAAAGCCCCTCGAACACGTCGTTGACCGATGCGCGGCGGTCCGTGATCTCGCGCTGGATGTCGGCATACCGCACGATCGGTCCCGCGACGCACTGATGGAACAGCGCCGCGTACAGCAGCAGCTGGTCGTACCGCTTCTGTGCCGGGACGCGCCCGCGGTACACATCGACCACGTAGGAAAGCAGCTGGAAGGTGTAGAAGGATATACCGATGGGCAGCACCACGCCCGGCAGCTTCGACTCAAGGCCGAACAGCGTCTGCACGTTCCGGACCGCAAAATCCGTATACTTGAAGGCGCACAGCAGCACGAGGCACGCGCCGACCGTGACCCACATGACAGCCTTGCGGATACGGGCATACCGCTTGTCCACCGCGTCCGTCCGGTCGTCCAGTGCCTCGGCAGGCTTGAGACGGCACAAGGGCGGCATGATGCGCGCACCGGCCCAGCAGATAAAGGTCATGGAGCACAACAGGCCCACGTAGACGGGGCCCGCCCACGCGTAGAATATCAGGGAGAATACCAGAAGCAGGATGTTCTTCGCCCGCAGACTCGGCATGAACAGGTACAACCCGTAGCAAAGCGTCAGGAAGAAGAACAGGAAAAACAAGCTGGAAAAGACCATATATATACACCTCGCGGAGCAGTCGATCGTTAAACGGTTAAAACGGCGGAAAATTCCTCATGATAAAGTATATCATAATCGGAATCGGATTGCAAGTACGGGACGTGAAAAATGTATGAAGATTTGGCCCGGACCTTGACAAACCGCCGCCGATGGGGTATAATGATAGTACAAAAATTTGAAGAGTAAGGCTCCGGGCGTATCAGGCATCCTGCCTGAGTGCCGGCAGGACGGGGAGTTGTCTGCCGGACGAAACACGCGCTCTCATCGGGTCGTTGCGGTCCGGGGTCTGCATCCCGCTTCATCTGGTCGAGGCTTGGGAGAACCCTCCCGCTGAACGCGTATATTGTGCGTGCGGCGGGTTCGATTCCTCCTTCCCCTGCCAAATGGCTGTGGGGAAGGAGGGTATTTTTATGTCTGAACGCAAAACCGAGACCCCGAGAAGCAAGAAGCGCCGCATGATCCAGCGGATGATCATGGACGCCATATTGGCGGCCATGTACTTCGTGCTGGCCCGCTTCATGTCCATCGACCTGCCGCTCGTGCAGTTTTCGATCTCGTCCCTGCCGATCATCCTGTGCGGATTTCTGTTCGGCCCCGTCGACACGCTGGCCGTCTCCCTGCTCGGCTCGTTCCTTGAGCAGATGCTCAGTCAATACGGTCTGATGGTGACCACCCCGATCTGGATGGCCCCCGTCGTGCTGCTCGGCCTGTTCGTCAGCTTCTGCGCATGGTTGTGCCGGTATGAGCCCAAGTCGTGGCAGGTCATCACGATCACCGTGATCGCCGAGCTGTTGTTCACCGCCGCCAATACCGCCGTGTTTTACATCGACGGCATGATCTGGCAGTACGAGGTCAAGGCGCTGCACCTGCTTCTGCCCGGCCGTCTGCTGGCCGCCGGTCTGCGTATGGTCGTCACGGTGCCGCTGACGGCATTCCTGCTTGAGCCGATCAAGAGCCTTGCCGACAAAAACGGGCAGATCACCGCGAGCCGCAAATCCAAAAAGAAGGACGACGTTTGATCCATGACCATATCCGAAACCGCACTCCCCCCGATCACGACGGCGGAGGAAGCCGTCGCATACATCCATTCCAACGTCTGGACCCGGCACGCGCCGGGTCTTGACCGTATCCGCACGCTCTGCTCGCTGCTCGGCGACCCGCAGAAGTCGCTGCGCTTTGTCCACGTCGCCGGGACCAACGGCAAGGGCTCGACCTGCGCCATGACGGCCTCGATCCTCCGCGCGGCCGGGTACCGGGTGGGGCTGTTCACGTCGCCGTACATGATCCGCTTCAACGAGAGGATGCAGATCGACGGCGAGCAGATCCCCGACGCGGAGCTTGCCGGGATCACGTCCTACGTGCGCCCGTTCGCGGACGGCATGGAGGACGTGCCGACCGAGTTCGAGCTGATCACCGCCATCGGGCTGGTCTACTTTGCGCGGCACGCCTGCGACGTCGTCGTGTTCGAGGTCGGTATGGGCGGGCGCATGGACTCCACCAACGTGCTGGAGGCCGGAGAAGTCGCCGTGTCCGTCATCACGGGCATCGCCATGGACCACACCGCGTTCCTCGGCGACACGCCGGAAAAGATCGCCGCCGAGAAAGCCGGAATCATCAAGCCGGGCGTGCCGGTCGTGTTCGGCGGCGCTCATCCGCCCGTCGGAGCGGTCGGAGGATCAACCATCGTCGATCCCGTATCCTGCGGACGGGTGATCAAGGCCCGCGCGGACGAGCTGGGCGCGCCCTATATCCCCGTCGGGCCGTCCGTTCTGAAAAACATCCGCTCCGATCTGTCCGGCTCGGATTTCGATTGGGGCAATCTGAAGGGTCTGCACATCCCGCTGCCGGGCCTGTACCAGCCGTGCAACGCGGCGACGGCGCTGACCGTCGTGAAGCTGCTGCGGAAGCAGGGGATGCGCATACCGGCCAAGGCGGTCCGCACGGGCCTTGCCTCCGTGTATTGGCCGGGGCGCTTCGAGGTGCTGTCCCGCGATCCCGTGATCGTCTCGGACGGCGGACATAACCCGGAGGGCATCGACGCGGCCGCGGCAACTGCGGCTGCCTGCTTCGGCGGTCAAAAGATCGCCGTGCTGACCGGCGTCATGGCCGATAAGGACTACGCGCACATGGCGGCGCGGATCGCGTCGGTCGCGTGCCGGGTGTTCACGGTCACGCCGCACAACAGCCGGGCTCTGTCCGGGCGCGAGCTGGCGGAGCTGTACGCGTCGCTCGGCGTCACGGCGTCGGACTATCCGACGGTCGCGGAGGCCCTGACGGCAGCCGTCACCCTGTGCCGGGCGCAGGGAATCCCCCTTCTCTGCCTCGGGTCGCTGTATATGTACAGCGAGCTGCGCGAGGCGATGGGGCTGTAAGCGTAAGCATTGATAAATGACAGAAAAGGAGACAACAGACGACCATGAAAGCCTATGAAAGATTACTGAAGTACGTCACCGTATACACGACCTCCGATGAGGAATCCGCGACCGTCCCCTCGACGGCCCGCCAGCTGGACCTCATCTCCATTCTGCGCGATGAACTGACCGCTCTCGGCTGCGTGAACGTGGTCGACAAGCGCGACGGATACGTCTACGCTGAGATTCCGGCGACCGCAGGGTATGAGGACAAGGTCCGCCTCGGCTTCATTGCCCACGTGGACACCGCGCCCGACTTCAACGGCGATGGCGTAAAGCCCCGCCTGATCCCGGACTACGACGGAGGCGAGGTCGTGCTTGGGGATTCCGGCCGCGTTCTGTCTCCCGCGATGTTCCCGCATTTGCCCGCCCTCAAGGACAAAACGCTGATCGTGACCGACGGCAGAACGCTGCTCGGCGCGGACGATAAGGCCGGTGTGGCGGAGATCATGACCATGGCCGAGCAGGTGATAAACAGCGGTCTGCCGCACGGGAAGATCTGTATCTGCTTTACGCCGGACGAGGAGATCGGGCGCGGTCCCGACTGCTTCGACGTGCCGGGCTTCGGCGCGGACTTTGCCTATACGGTCGACGGCGGCGCCGAGGGCTCGCTGGAATACGAGAACTTCAACGCGGCCGCGGCTGTCTTCACGGTAAACGGCGTGAACGTGCATCCCGGCTCTGCGAAGGACGTCATGGTCAACGCGTCGCTGCTGGCCATGGAGATCAACGGGATGCTGCCCGCCGGCGAGATCCCGGCACGGACCGAGGGATACGAGGGCTTCTACCACCTGACCGATATGAAGGGCTGCGTGGAGGCTGCCGAGCTGCGTTACATCATCCGCGACCACGACGCCGGGTCGTTCGCCCGGCGGCTTGAGGTGCTGCGCGGCATCGAGGCGGCTATGGCCGCAAAGTACGGCGAGGGCGTGGTGAAGCTGATGATCCGCGAGCAGTACCGCAACATGGCGGAGAAGATCGCGCCGCATCAGCATCTGGTCGACAACGCCAACGAGGCCGCCCGCATGGCGGGCGTCGCCCCTGTCGTGGAGCCGATCCGCGGCGGCACGGACGGTGCGCGGCTGTCCTTCATGGGACTTCCCTGCCCCAACCTCGGTACCGGCGGCTACGCCTTCCACGGGCCGTTTGAGCATATCACGGTCGAGGGCATGGACGCCGAGACGGAGATCCTCCTGAATCTCGTCCGGCTGTACGCAGATAGGACCGTGGCCGAGCTGGAAGCGTGAGAGCATGATAATAAACAAACGCCGGCTGCCGCATATCGCGGCAGCCGGCGCTTGTTTATCCCGGTCAACTCTTGGGAGAAAGATCAAGTGTGTATTCGACCACGGTCGTACCCTTGACATTCTGAACTTTGATGCCGTACTCCATCCGGAGGACGATCTTCACGACGCTGCCCTCTTCGTCGAGCTCCGCCGTCACCTTGCCGGACGAATCGGTGACGTTGATGCCGCTGTTCGTCAGCTGTCTCTTGAAGTCGCCGAGCGCCTCGGATGTCAGTTTCATCTCGACCTTCTGCCCGTCCTTGGATTTCTTGACGGTGGACACGAAGGTATCGGAGAAGCTGACGGGGTTGGCGATCGTCCGGATGAATGACTTGGCCTCGCCCTCCGTCATCTCCTGCTGTGCGATCTCTGCGCCCTTCACGTCATCAAAGACCGTGAAAATCCCGTCCTTGTAGGTAATGGTCTGCACGATGCTTCCTCTGTTCTGGTTGGCTGCGACGGTAAAGCTGTACCCGCCCTCCGTGCTGATGTCCACGGTGTCGGTCTCGACGGTACTGGTGCTCTGGTTGTTGAAGCTCGTTTGGGTGGTCGACTTCAGCGTGAAATGCGGCTGCTCGACCGCGTCGTCGTACGCCTTCTTGACCAGATCCGGCAGACGGATGTCGTCGACCTTCTGATAATCCTTGTCAAAATTCTCGATGTCCTCGATCTCCGTGCTGTTCCAATCGGACATCGTCATGACGATCTCGGCCTCCGGTGCCGCGTCCGCGCCGGAGTAATTGAACGTAATCGTGATCTCCTTGTAGTACATATGCTTGTCGATGACAAAGGTCACGTCGATACCGTCCAGCGTGACGTCTCCGATGACTTCCGTCAACGTATCCATGCCGGCAGCCAGCTCCTTCATGTTGTCCTTGGCGATGCCCTTCAGCGTGACCGTGTACTCGCCGGTCGTTTTATCCTTGGTGCAGGTCTTTTCGGCAGCCTGCTCCGGCGCGAGGATCAGAGGCGTACTGCCCGCAAAGTCTTCATCCGCCTTGGAGGTCTGCCATTCGGCGTACTCCTCGGGCGTCATTTCGGACCAGATGCCGGCTGTCTCGCCCTTGCAAAAGGCCTTGCCGTTCATGTAGCCCTCCGTCCGGTACTCATCCGTGCGGGTGGTTCCGGGAATGTAGAACGACATCTTGTTTTCCGTCAGCGTCCTCTGTTCGGGCGCGTTCACCGTCCGGTTGTTTATGTCGGCGTTGACCTTGATCAGCTGATCGTTCACCGTGCAGCTCATCGTGATTTTGGCCTTGATCGTGTACGAGGACGCCTTGTCGGCCTGCGCCTCGGCCTTTTCATAAAGCCTGATCGCCCGTTTATCCTCGGGCAGTGAGTCGATGCAGGAAACAAGGCAGCCGAGCGCCATGACGGCGAGCAGCAGGCAGGCAAGCAGGCGGAAGTGGATCGTGTGTTTCATAATGGTACGTCCTTTCGTTTTTGAGTTCTTTTATATGACGATTTTTACCGCGTTATTACTGAAAATTCTGATTTGGCGATTAAAGGAAATAGCCTTTTTCGCCAAAGTCGTTTTCTCTTTTGAAAATCAGTTCTTTTAATTGCTCAAGTTTCTGCGTATCCCTTCAGTTATATAGACGCAAAAAGGTCCCCAAATCTTGCACGATTTTTCGGATTCACAGAATGTTTACAATTTATCCGGGCATAAAATATCGCAGCCCGTATGTTGACATATCGGGCTGCGTGTGGTATACTTGGGGTAATCATCAAGAAAGAAGGATCGTTTCTATGCTTTTGTTCTACATCCGTCACGGAGACCCGATATACAATCCCGACAGCCTGACACCGCTCGGTGAGCGGCAGGCCGAGGCGCTGGCCAAGAGGCTGGCGCTGTACGGCATCGACAAGGTATTCGTTTCGACCTCGGAGCGCGCCAAGCTGACCGCCAAGCCGACCTGCGACATCCTCCGCAAGACGCCCGTCGAGTTGGATTGGGCCAACGAGAGCTACGCGTGGCGCGATCTTGCCGTTCCCTACGACGAGGCGGGACACCATACGTGGGCCTTTGCCATTCCCGAATACCGCCGCAAATTCAATACGTCCGAGGTGCGTGTGCTGGGCCGCGAATGGTACGAGCATCCCGACTTTGCCGGGACCTCGTTCAAGGCAGGACTTGAGCGCGTACAGCGTGAAACGGACGCGTTCATCGAGTCGCTCGGCTACCGGCACGACCTTGAGAACAACGTGTACATCCCGACGGCCCCCAACGAGGACCGTGTGGCGCTGTTCGCGCATCAGGGCTTCGGACTCGCGTTCCTGTCCTGCCTGCTCGACGTCCCCTATCCGCAGTTTGCGACGCACTTTGATCTCGGTCACAGCAGCATGACCGTGATCGAGTTCCGGCCGTGGGGCGACGTCATCACCCCACAGGTGCTGCAGCTCTCGAGCGACAGCCATCTGTACCGCGAGGGGCTGCCGACCAAGTATCAGAACAGGATCTACTTCTGATCAGTTCTTCTGCCCGTAAGGCGTCCCCTCGAAGGTGTAATCCGGGACCGCGCAAGCGGGTAGCGTGACGTCGGTCAACGACAGGCAGCCGCGGAAGGTCTGCACGCCGAGCGACGTGACGCGTGACAAGTCGATATGCGTCAGGCGGACGCAGCCGCTGAACGCCTCGTCGCCGAGCGAGGTCAGGCTGTCCGGCAGCGTGATGACGGACAGGTACGCGCAGCGGTAGAACGCGCGATGACCGACCTCCGTCAGCGTCCGGGGCAGCACGATCTCGCGGATGCGGCTGCACTCGTAGAAGGCGTTCGGGGGCAGGGCTGTTCCCGTCGTGACGGTCACGCGGATCAGCGACGCGGGGATGTATCCCTCGGAGAATGTGTGGTCGACCGCGCCGAACAGGAAGCCGAGCCAGCCGTTTTCCGTGCCGTCTGCCGTCATGCCGACGAACGGAACAGCCAGCGACTCCAGTTTACCGCAGCCCTCAAGCATACTGCGCCCCATGCGGGTGACGGAGGCGGGGACGGTCAGCGCCCGCAGCGAAAGGCAGTTCCCGAACGCGTACTCGCCGATGGTCTCAAGGCCGTCCGGCAGGGACACACAGCACAGGCGGTCACAGCCGTAGAAAGCGAAATCGCCGAGGGACTTCACCGAGCCGGGGAGCATCACGGCCTCCAGATCGGTGCAGCCCTGGAAGCAGTACTCCGGGACCGCGTCTGCGGAGCCGGTCAGGATGAGTGTGGTCAGTGCCGCGGGGACGCCGGCACGGTTGATCTCGTAGGAGGACGCGCCGAACAGCGCGCCGAACCACGCCCTATCCGGGCAGGTGAACACGGGCGTTTTGAGTGTGGCAAGGCTGCCGCACTTCTCCATTGCCCCGAAGCCGATCTCGGTCACGGTATCCGGCAGGCAGAGTGCGCGGAAGGCTGCGTTCCTGAACGCTCCCTCCGCCACGCTTGTCACGGTCTTCCCGTTCAGCGTGTCGGGAATGACCACCACGGACTCGCCGCCGGTGTATCCTGTGATACAGACGGTGCCGTCCGCGTTTTCCGTCCACGTGACGTCCGTTTCCGGGGCGGGTGCCGTCCCGACGAATGCCGCAGCAAAGCGAGCTTCGTAGTCGGACAGGTCTGTGATCGTCCGCTCATCGGTCAGGTCCACCGTTTCCAGTTCGCGCGGGCCGACCGTTTCCGTGGTTTCGCTTTCCTGCCTCGCGCAGGCAGTCAAGAGCAGGAGTGCCGACAGGATCGCCGCCGCGGCTTTTTTTATATCTTTCATTTTCATGTCCTCCGATATGTTTCGGTCACCCATAGTATAGCATAAAACCCGGCAAGTTGCAAGCACGATGTGTGAATTTTCTTGCGCCGAAGCAATCCGTATCCCGCAGGATGAGGGAACAGGAAGAGGGAGCGGCACAGCCGCTCCCTCTTCCTGTTTTCTGATATAGGCCGCAGCGGGCGACGGGCATCACTCCGGGATATAAATCACCGTTTCGTCCGGGTTACCGCCGCTCGATGTGATCCTGATCCAATTGACGTCCACTGCCGTGCGGACGACCGTCGGCTCTTCTGCCAGGATCCCCTCGTGTATCACCATCACCGTCATGCCGACTCGCATACAGGCCATGCCGTAGTAAACACCGGTACCATTCGCGAGGACCGTGAACTCCATCGCCTCGTCCGGGTTTTCCAGGGAGATCGCGTCGTTCAGCTTCAGCCAGCCCTCCCCGACCGCAGTCACGGTGCCGATGATGGTCTGCCTGCTGTACGTGTGTTCGGTCGGCGTTCCGTGCGCCGCGAGGAAATCCGCCAGCTCCCACACCGCCTCCGGGCCGATCTCGAAGTTATACACGATGTTCTCGATGTCGGTCACGATCCACCCGTCCGCGTACAGGACGAACTTGCAATTCCGGATTCCGAGCGCGGGCGCGTTGGCGCTGATGTGATACAGCTCGCCGCCCTTATCTCCGACCGACGAGCTGACGGTCTCGGGCACGTCGGGCAGGGCGGTCAGCATGGCCCGGAGCGTGTCCGAATCCTCGCCGGACAGTTTGAAATACTGCGCCGGCGTCACCACGCCGCCTTTATCGTCAGCCGGTGTGTTGAAGCTCGTCAGCGGCATCAGCTCGGGCAGCTTCAGGGAGGTCAACAGCTCGCCCCATGATGTGGTTGATCTGCTCCTGTCCGAGATGCGGAAGCCGACCCACAGGTCGTACCCGTCGAAGCGGACGAACAGGCGGCGGGGCGGCTCTGCGCCCGTCATGGCATAGACGCGGATCCCGATGGTGTGCGTTTCCCCTTCCTCATCGACCGCAGATGCCGTGCCGGTCTCATAGTCCGAACTCACGACATCATCGCTCACGGGATCGCCCGTGTAGGGGTAGGGGCTGTTGTAGACGGTGCCTTTCCACTCGATGGTGCTATATTGGAGCAGCAGCGGCTGACGGTGCCACGGCATCTCGGCGAATTCAATGGAGCCCTCCATGCCTGTAACGTTCTGCTGCTTTTGGGCGCGGGTATCGACCCACAGGTCGCCGGAAACGGGCGGCGCGGGGACGATCGTTTCAGCCGGGTCCGTCGATGGATCCGTTTCAGGGTCGGTCACGGGGTCGTTCACCGGCGTCGGCCGGTTGAGGAGCAGGACCGTCCCCACGACGGCGGCCGCCAGCAGGGCAACGCAGGCGGCGATCAGGACGACGCGGCGGACTGTTTTCGATTTGTTTGCGGCGGGCGCGGGGCGGGCCGCCTCCTCCACGAGGTCAGGTCCGATGTCCGTCATGGCGTTCAGGATATCTTTGCTTTGCAGCTTCATACGGTATAACCCTCCTTTGTCAGGTGTGCGCGGAGGCGTTCTCGCAAGCGCATCAGTCTGGACTTGACGCAGCTTTCGGTCAGCGACGCTTCCCGCGCGAGCGCAGAGACGGGAGTCATGAACCAATACCGCCGGACGAACAGGAATCTGTCCTCCCGGTCGAGCGTACGGATGAACCTGTCGAGGCAGTCCGAGAGCGCGGTCTCGTCGGGGATCGACGCACACTCACCGTCCGGCAGACACTCGGCCAGCTCGTCCAGCGCCGCCATATACTCGCCGCCTCGTTTTTGCGCGTTTCGTTTCTCCAGCCTGTTGATGGACAGTCTCCGCGTGATGCATCCGAGGAACGCCTTGAGCGAGTCCGGCTTCTCCGGCGGGATGCTGTTCCACGTTTTCAGGTAAGTATCGTTGACGATCTCCTCGGCGTCCTGCTCGTTCTGCAGGATCTCTCCGGCGATATACCGGCAATAGCGGCCATACTGCCGCTCGGTTTCCGCTATGGACGCCTCGTCCCGGCGCTCGTACAGCGTGATGATCTCTTCATCGGTCATACGTTCGGTCACTCCTCCTTCTCCGTAAAATTGAAAGGCCCTTCATCCTACAAGACAGGAAATATACCGTCTGCGTTGCGTAGTGAAAAAATTTTTGAAAAATCCCGCTGCCGTCGGGCAGCGGGATTTCTTTATACCAAACCGCTGTTGGAGTGACGGATCACGTCCTCGGCGGCGATTATGAACATCGGGGTTGTATGTAAAAATATATTGAGACCGCCTTGCAGACAGGCTGGGCGGACAACAGCTTGTACAGCTCCCTCTATGTTGCATAAAGCATACCCGATACGGGCAGGGCAATGGGACTATTCCGGTCCGCTGCCGTGCGTCCCGCGCGGCAGGCAAAAGCCGATCAATTACTTGGCGTAACTGACTGCGCGGCTTTCCCGGATGAGGTTGATCTTGATCTGGCCGGGGTACTTGACCTCTGCCTGGATCTTTTCGGCCATCTCGCGGGCGATGAGCGCCATGTCCTCGTCGCTGACGGCTTCGGGCTTGACCATCACGCGCAGCTCACGGCCGGCCTGAATGGCGAATGCTTTCTCGATGCCCTGATAGCTTTCGGCGATCTCCTCGAGCTTCTCAAGACGCTTGATGTAGTTCTCCATGTCCTCGCGGCGGGCGCCGGGTCTCGCGGCCGAGATGGCATCGGCGGCCTGGACCAGCACGGCGATGACGGTCTGGGGCTCCACGTCTCCGTGGTGTGCCTCGATGGCATGAATGACGTCCTTGCTCTCCTTGTACTTCTTGGCGGCATTGACGCCGATCTGTACGTGGGAGCCCTCCACGTCATAGGGGAATGCCTTGCCGATATCATGCAGAAGACCGGCACGGCGGGCCAGCACAGGATCCACGCCCAGCTCCTCTGCCATGATGCCGGCCAGAATGGCGACCTCCACAGAGTGCTGCAGGACGTTCTGTCCGTAACTGGTGCGGTAGCGAAGACGACCCAGCAGACGGACGAGATCGGGGTTGATGCCGTGGATGTTGACCTCGAAGGTAGCGCGCTCGCCGGCCTGCTTGATGGCGGCGTCCACGTCCTTCTTGGCCTTCTCGACCATCTCCTCGATGCGGGTGGGATGGATACGACCGTCGGCAATGAGCTTTTCCAGCGCAAGTCTCGCGACCTCGCGGCGGATGGGATCGAATCCGGAAATGGTGATGACCTCGGGCGTATCGTCAATGATCAGTTCCACGCCGGTCAGCGTCTCCAGCTTCTGGATATTGCGTCCCTCACGACCGATGATGCGGCCCTTCATCTCCTCGCTGGGCAGTGCCACGGAGGAAATGGTGGATTCGGCGACAAAGTCACCGGCACAGCGCTGAATGGCCAGCGCCATGATGTGGCAGGCCTTTTCGTCTGCCGCTTCCTTGTACTCAGCCTCAAGCTCGGCCAGCCGCTGTGCCATCTCATGACGGACTTCCGTCTCAAGATTGGCTACCAGCTCAGCCTTTGCCTGCTCGCAGGTATAGCCGGAGATCTCCTCCAGCTTGGCGGTGTGCTTGGCCAGCACCTCCTCCGCCTGCTCCTTCACGACGTCGGCATCCTTGATCTTCTTGTCGAGCAGCTCACCCTTTTTGTCGAGTGCCTCGCTCTTCTTATCCAGGTTTTCTTCCTTTTTGGTCAACCGGGATTCCGTGCGGGATACCTCTGCGCGTCGATCCTTGATCTCCTGCTCCATATCGCTCTTGAGCTTCATGATCTCTTCCTGAGCGGAGAGCCGGGCTTCCTTTTTCAGGGTCTCGGCCTGCTTTTTACCTTCATCGACCAGCCGCTTGGATTCTTCCTCCGCGGAGCCGATCTCGGCTTCGGCAAACTTCTTGCGCATGGCCATGCCGATCAGCGCGCCGATCACGCCGCCGAGGATCAGAGCAACCACGATCAGGATCGTTGCTAATACAGGACTCATATATACACCTCCTTTTTAAAATGCAGTATGCCTTTCCGTTTTCCGGAATGTCCGGCAAACAGACGGCTATCATATATTATACACTTAATATGCCGGTTTGTCAAGTGATTTTGCCTGTTTCGTGCAGTTTTCGGGCAAAACAAGCCGTATAGTCCGCATTTTTTCCCGCAGGAATTTTTCTTTATGCAGATTCCTTGCATCCCTCGCAAAATTGTGAACAGTTTGTAAGTTCTCCGTAAATATGTTGACAATTATACGACCGTTTTATATAGTCAATTCTGTTTGACAAAGAAATGCTGTCCGAGCGAGCTGTCAGCGCCTTTCATACCGTGTTTATGTTCCTGATACCGCAACGGGCTTCCTGAACGCTCTCGATAGAGGATTGTTAAACTGATCGCGCCGAAAGTTCAATACGTTGAGCTCCATATACACCGCTCCTAAAACAAATGAAAAAGGTGGGTGCCCTCGCGGGCGCCCACCTTTTCTGTCCGGCGCAATCCAAATCTCTTTTTATACAATGTCAAAAAGTTCTTGGGATCCTTAAACCCTTCTTTCAAGAAGGGTTTAAGCGGGGGGTGGGGCAGAGCCCCACAAGCGCATCCTTGGGGCGTGGGGCAGAGCCCCAAAAGCGCATCCTTGGGGCGTGGGGCAGAGCTCCACACGCTCTTACGCTCCTTACAGCGCCAATTTTGCCAGCACGGCGCAGACCAACTCGTAGGTCCGGCGGGTGGAGTCGACGTTCAGCCGTTCGCGGGGCGTGTGGATATCCTTCATGTCGGGACCGACCGAGATGATGTCAAGTCCGGGCCGCTTGTGGCACAGGATGCCACACTCAAGCCCCGCATGGATGACCACCACCTCCGGCGTCACGCCGAACAGGCGCTCGCTTTCCTTCGCCCAGATCTCACGCAGCGGCGACACGGGCGCGTAGTCCCAGCCGGGATAACGGGCATGATGCGACGCCTCCGCCCCGTGGGCGGCTGCCAGCATCTCCAGCTCGCGCTGAGTCGCGTCAAGCTGATGCTCGGACGCCGACCGCGACGAGAACGACAGCACCACGCTCGTGCCGTCCGCGCCGATTTCCGTCGACAGGATGCCGAGGTTGCGCGAGAACGCGACCAGCTCCGGTACGAACGCGCTCATTTCGATCACACCGCTGCGGACAAGATTCAGGATGCTCAACACACGACCTGTGGATTCCTTGTCCATTTCGGCGCAGGGCGCGGCTGCCGGCCCGACCGTGCAGATGAACGCACGGTCAGCCTCGATGGTCGACGGCTCGTGACGCAGTTCGTCAGCCTCTGCCGCAGCAGCTGCCGCAAACGCTTCCGCGTCCGCTCCGTGCAGCGACACGATCGCCTCCGAGGCGCGCGGGATCGCATTGTCCTTGCCGCCGCCGCTGACCGCGATCAGCGAAAAGTCAAACCGTTCCCGCAGGGCAGCCAGCAGACGCGCCAGCATCTTGATCGCGTTGGCGTGTCCCTCATTGATCTCAATGCCGGAATGACCACCCGTGAAGCCGCCCAGCGCGACGCGGAGCGCTGTGCCCGCAAACGGCGCCGTGGTCACCGGGACCCGGATATCCGTCCGCACGCCGCCGGCGCATCCGGCGGTGACGATGCTTTCCTCCTCACTGTCGAGGTTGATCATCGTCCCCGCCGTCATACCGACCGCATCAGGATCAAAGGCCCACGCACCGGTCAGGCCCGTTTCCTCGGACACCGTGAACAGACATTCCAACGCCGGATGCGGATCAGGAGCGCTGTCCAGCAGCGCCAGCATGATGGCAATGGCTGCGCCGTCGTCGCCGCCCAGCGTCGTGTGGTCGGCGCTGATCCACCCGTCCTTGACGGACAGCTTCAGGCCGTCCCGCAGGAAATCATGGCTGCTTCCGGAGTCCTTTTCGGGTACCATATCCATGTGTCCCTGCAGCATGACGGCACCCGCCGATTCATGCCCCGGCGTGGCCGCCTTCTTCACGAACACGTTGTTCACCTCGTCGCGGTAACAGCTCAGTCCGCGCTCCTTGGCAAACCGCTCCACATAGTCCGCGATCTTTTCCTCATGTCCGGACGGATGCGGGATCGCACAGATCTCTTCAAAATACCGGAATACGTTCTTTGGTTCAAAATCAAGCATAATTGCTCCTTTCGTAAGAAGTGCGGGGGGGAAACGGGGAGGGAGAAGAACTTCTTGAAAGAAGTTCTTCTCCCTCCCCGCCCGCCTTTCGGCGGGTGGGGCCCCTCTCTCATTTCAAGAACTTTCCTCAAAACACTCATTTCTGATACATTATATGAAAGTTCTTAGGCGCAAGCCCTTCTTTCAAGAAGGGCTTGCGGGGTCCGGGGCAGAGCCCCGGCGCGTCCTTCGTAAGAAAAACCCGGAGGATCGGGAAGATCCTCCGGGCAGTAGGAATGCTTACTCGGCGGTCAGGCCGGAACGCTCGATACCCTGAACCAGGAAGTTCTGGCAGAAGATATAGAGGATGACCAGCGGGGCGATGATGCACAGGCCACAGGTATTTCTGATAGCGGCGTAATACATATTCTGACCGGCGTAGTCCGTCTTCAGGGACGTGGGGATGTCGACGACGTCGGGCATCAGCACGATCTTGGACGTGGTGAAGAACAGGTTGGTGTAGAAGTCGTCGGTCCACTGCCAGCAGAAGGCGAACAGGAAGACCGTGACCATCATCGGGACGGACAGCGGCAGGATGATGACGAGGAACGTATAGAACGTACCGGAGCCATCGATGTATGCCGACTCCTCAAGGGCATCCGGGACGCCGTTGAAGAACTGCCGCAGCAGGAAGATGTACAGACCGTTCTTGAAGGCCAGACCGGTGGCGGACAGGATCAGCAGAGGCGCGTAGGTGTTGGTCAGGGCGAAGCCCGCATCCTCCATCGGGAGGATCTTGATGTTGGCCAGCACGGCGTCCAGAGCCGCGATACCGGTGGAGGCGTGACCGCTCAGGAGAGACAGGATGCCCCAGATATCGAAGTACCGGAATTGCATGAACATGGACAGCTGCAGGGTCTGGTGAGGCACGATCATGGTGAGGATGACCAGCATCATGACCAGCTTGTTGCCCCAGAACTTGAACTTGGCAAGACCGTAACCGATCAGGCAGCAGACAAAGGTCTGCAGGACGCCGCAGGAGAAGGAAATGATAAAGGTGTTCAGGAACGCCTTACCGTACTTCAGCTCGGTCAGGACAGCCTTGTAAATATCAAGCGTCGGGTGCTTGGGGATGAGTCGCACGGTGACGTCAACGAAGTCCTCGGGGGACATGAAGGAACCGGCGATCTTGGTGAAGAAGGGATACAGGACGACGTAGGAAATACCGATCAGCAGGATCAGACGGAAGATGTACCATGCGATCTGCTGGAAGAAGTACAGATTCAGGAACTTGGCCTTGAGTCTTTCCTTCAGGGGAGTGCGCTCAAAATCCGCAACGATCTTATTCTTGGTCTCCTTGGTGATCGTGGCCTTGGGAGCAGACGTTGTATTATCCATTATTCTACCTCCTTACTCACGAATCGCGCTTCTGGTAGAAGACGTAAGCGGAGAAGATACCCGCTACGATCGCCAGAATCAACATAACCAGCAGGAAATACATCCATGCCATTGCGGAAGAACGGACCTGTCCGTCTGTGGACTGATACACCGAGTTGATGTATCTCATCACGGAGTTGGAATCCGTGGTGAAGGAGTCGATGATGGTGTAGATCGCGTTGACCAGGATCATCGGGCTGATCATGGGGAACGTGATCTTCCAGAAGGTCTCCCACGCGGTAGCACCGTCGATGCGGCACGCCTCGTAGATGGCCGGGGAAATGGACTGCAGGCCGGCAAGGAAGATCAGCATCTGGACGCCGGAACGGTTGACGATATCGTAGATGTTGTTGATCATCTGGACGACGTACTCGACCAGCTCGGTACCGATCTTCATGGATGCGAACAGACGCTCGATATCCATGACAGACACGATCTCGGATGCGGCACTTTGTCCCGATCCGTCATCGATACCGCTGGCTTCCTCCATGTAGGAGCCCAGAATGTTCTGGCCCTCGACGGATTCCATGATACCGGTGGACAGGATGACGGGAATGAAGAAGATCGCACGGAAGGCGGCGCGTCCGGCCATCTTCTGGTTCAGCAGCACTGCCATAAACAGGGAGAACAGAAGAATGGCGGGGACGTCGAACGCCAGCTCCTTCATACCGGTGATGAGCGTCTGCACGAAGGAGGGGTCCTTCAACAGAGCGTACTCGTAGTTCTCGAGGCCCACCCACTCAAGGGTGAAGCCTCCGCCGGTGACGATCTGGAGGTTATAGAAACTCATCTTCAACGAATTGAAGATAATCGGCAGATAAACGATCAGGAAACCGATGAGGAACGGAAGGACGAAGATCCATCCGGCGCGGGCCTTGCGCTTATCCAGAGACGCGATCTTGCGCTTCTGGGGCTTGGCCGCGCTGACCGTGTTTTGCAGCTTGGCTTCGTTGGTCATAGATTATTACCTCTCTTTCTTTCCCGTTCGCATCAGTGCATGATGATCACATAACCGTACGCGGGGATGGTGTATGTGATCTCATCGTACACAACGCTCACAGAGAAGTTGTTGTAGTTCAGGAGGCAGGTCTTGTAAGCCTCATAGCTGCCGCTGTCGGTTGCCGTGCCATAGGTGACTGCCACGATGCGGCCGTCGGAGGACAGGTACTTGGAAGGATCGAGAATCTCTTCTTCTTCCTTGATGTCAGCGACCTTGGTCAGATCGTCGATATCCTTCTCGGTCATCTCGGTCTTGGCAACGGTGAAGTAACGGAGCAGACCCTTGAGCTGCTCGGAAGCAGTGTACAGGTCGGTACCGTAGATCTCGTTGACATGGAAGGTAGTAGCCTTGGTGGCGCTCAGCTTAGCCATAACAGCCTGATAGTAGTAAGCACGGATGTACTGGTCGATCGCGGAGAGAAGCTTATCCTTCTCGGCGCCATCCTCCAGCTGCTCGTCTACGAGGTAAGCACCCTTGTTCAGTCTGTCGTACACGTCCTTAGCCCAGGTCATCATCTCATCGGGCGTCTTGAGGCGCTCGAGCGAGTAGTCGATGACCTCACCGCGGATCGTACCGTTCTTGGCGGTGTTCATCAGGTCTTCCACACGAGTCTGGACATAGTCCTTGTTGAAGAAGTTGATGGCGTTCTTGTACTTGGAGTCGGTGTTGGGCAGCGGCTCCAGCTCACCGTCTTCGGTCTTCTTCGCCTCGCCGGTCTTTTCGGTCGCAATGATAGGCAGAACGGGCGTTTCGGTAATAGCGTACTCAGGGAAGCTCTTGAACAGCAGGTACAGAGCGTAAGACTGAACGTCCGTGCTCATGCTGCCCTTCGCAATGTAGTAGGTCACACGGGATGCGATATCCTTGGTCATGGAAGCCACGGATCTGTCAGGCGCATCGCTGGCGGTATCCACAGCACCGATGGTCTTGAGGATCTCGTCGTAAGCCTCGACCCAGGTTGCGCCCTCGGGCAGCTTGGCTGCGATCTGATCGTGCAGCTGCTGGACGTAAGCGCGGGTCTCATAATCCATGCCGGCCATCTGGTCGTTGTAGTAGAAGGCACGGGTGTCGGCGGTGGAGCAGGCGGTCACGTAACCGCAGGCGAGATACTCCTTGATCTCGGCCTCCTCGACCTCGAAGTCGTCCTTCTCCTCTTCCTTGAGGGAATTGATCTTTTCGATCACCTCATCCTTCAGATCGTACAGGGAATCCAGGTCGGTGTTGGCAGCGATCTCGGCGCAGTAAGCAACGATCTCGGCGTTCTTATCCTTGGACTTGGACTTGTAGTTGATGGTGGGCGGATCGATCTGATTGAGCAGCTGCTTGGAAACAGCCTTCATGTAAGCATCGGTCAGCTCGTCGGTCACGTCACCGTGGTAAGCATCCTTGAGCATATCGTTCAGGGTTGCCAGCTTGGCGTTCAGCTCCGCGTCGTTCTTGGTTGCCTCAAGAGCATCGACGAAGGTTGCGGCCTCATAGGTGGCGAGACGGGCATTGGCCAGAGCCGTCATGGTGGAATCGGTCGTGTAGGAGATCGTCATGACGCCCAGCTTTTCGACCAGCGAGGCAGGCTTGATATTCTGCACGGCGGCCTTGTAGTAGGAAGAAATGATGAACTCTCTGGTATCGGCCTCAAGAGTATCGGGAGTTGCGTACTCGACCGTCTTGGAGTTGTCGGTAGCACCTTCAGCGAGGAAGTGGCTCTGGATCTTCTTGACGGCGGAGTCAACGATCGCCTTCAGCTCATCCTCGGTGACAACGGCAGACATCGTGTAGTTGCCGTCGGTGACGTTCTTCATGGCACCCTTGGTACCGGTCAGCTTGTCGGTGATGATGGCGTTGACGTCCTTGATGGTGTTGTTGATGTTGGTGGTGTTGGAAACGGTCTTCTTGTTCTCGTTGACACGAGTGGGCACGAAGTTCAGGGTAGGCAGCAGCTCGCTGTCTGCCATGTTCTCGAACTCACCGTACAGCATATTCAGGAAGTAGTTCAGGATGGACTCGTCGATCTCGGACATACCGTTGTCACCGATCTTCTCGGAGAAGACGGGGTCAAAGGTGTAAGAGTCACCCAGCAGCTCGTGAACGTACTGGATCAGAGCGGGAATGGAAGGCTTGCCGTCAGCCAGACCGTACTTGGTCTTCAGCTCGGCGTCGCTCTTCTCCTTATTCTCGTCCAGATAACGGAGGAGATCCAGTTCGTCTGCTCTCAGACCATACTGCTTTTCGGAGATGAGCTTGTAGAGATTCTCGGCCTTGCCGATGATGCCGACCTGAGAGTGGCCGTTCTCACCGAGGCAGGAGGAGAACAGGTTTGCGATGTGTGCGTAGAGGACCGTATCGACCTCGGCCTTGTCAACGGTGACGTTGAAGTCGACGCCGAGCTCGCGGTTCATCATTTCGGAAGCTTCCTCCAGACGGACTCTTGCCTCGTCGATGATGGTCTGCGGGATACCCTCGGTACCTTCGATGAGGAGCTTGCCGTTCTCGGCATCCTCAAGCAGCTTGGCGATGTTGTTGTACTCGGTCTCAAGCTCGCCGATGGTACGGGAGATGCTGCGGACGTAGGTCTTGACGCGGTTCATAGCGGTCTTTCTCTGGGACTCGGCGGAGGTGAGCAGGGGCTCAAGATCCTTCTTCTCATCCTCAGAGGCGGCCTCATACTTGGCGAGGATCTGGTTATACGCTTCATCGTTCTGGACGTACTCGGCCAGACGATGCTCGAAGGAACCGGAACCGGTGACGTAGACGTAAGCTGCGCCGCTGATATCCGAATACTTCTTGATGGAGGTGGTGATGAACTGGGAAGCGACGTCGGACAGGCTTGCGATGCCCTTGCGCGCATCTGCCACGGCCTGGCTCTTCTGCTTCAGCTCATACTCTTCCTTGTTGGTCTGGTAATCGAGCACACGCTCGAACTCGGAATCGAGGTCGTTCTCAAGCTCATCGACATCGGGCACGCGCATACCGGAAAGGAACTCGTGGTCCACGATGATCTTGTCCTGAACGTCCTTCAGGATGCCGTTGACTTCGTTGTAGATCTCGACAACGTCGTCAAACCAGATATCGTATCTGATGGAGTAGTAGTGGCTCAGGAGCTTATCCTCCTTGAGCAGCTCGGTGTTCTTGTAGGACAGCGTGAAGTACATGGCTGCGCCGTTCTCGATGGCCTTCAGCTTGGCGTAGTTGACGTCACCTTCCATATTCAGGGGCGTGCCGGTGAAGTTCATGTAGCCGTGCAGGACCACGCCCACGAAGGGCACGGAGTAGCTGGAACGGATATAGCGGCTGGAGTCGAGCGCCATACCCAGGATGTGCTTGACATACTGCCAGGAGTAGACGTTACCGCCCTCGACCATGAGCTGCAGACCGCCGTTTTCCTCAGCGGACATATACGCAAGAGCTCTCTGTACGAAGGTGCGGGAGTCCTCACGGTTGTAAGGCTCATCCTCGTCGAAGTCGGAGTTCAGGTCGGTACCGAGAGAGCCGACGGACAGGCCGGTGGCGTTCTCGTACTTGGCGTAGTTCTTCAGGAACTTCTCATAGAAGTGGCTGAAGTATGCGGGAGACACAGCCAACTGGAAGTAGCCCTGATAGGACTGCTGCGTAGCGGAGTACTCGCGCTTGGAGGTCTTACGGTCATCGATGGTGCGGACCGTGTGCTTACGCATGGACACACCGTCGAATGCACCGGACTCGGTGATGTAGGAGAAATCAAACTCGGGGTACAGGCCCATCCGGCCATTGCCCTCGGCGTTGATCTTGGCGGCATAGTCGAACAGATCCTGCATATCGACCTTGTCGCCGTCCTCGTTCTTTTCCTTCTGGACGGACTTCTCCCACTTCAGGTTGTAGGGCATCTTGGAGAACATACCGCCGTTTGCGAAGCCGGTAAGTCTGAAGTTGATGTTGGTCACGCCCTTTTCGGACAGCTCGTTGTACATCGTGATGACGTCAGCCGCGCTGGTGAGCGCCTTCTTGACGGTCACGGGGATGGAGGCGACCTTTTCGATGGTCTCCAGAGAACCGAAGGTCTCGATGTACAGGGGGATATCCTTGTTGGTCTCCTCTGCGGTGAGCGGAGAAAGGATGCCCTTGCCGATCAGGTAATCGCGGTAAGCGAATGCCATGCCGAGCCAGGTTGCGTCGTACCACTTGCTGTTCTTGTCCATCTCGCCCTTCTCGATCAGATCGGCAGCGAGAGCCTCATCGGTCAGCATGATGTAGTGGACCTTGAAGTTACCGGTGTACTTACGCTCGGTGGTGACGGTCCATTCGGAGTTGGTACCGACGGAAATGGAGTCGGCCAGGTTATAGGAGTCCGAGGGCTTCGGGTTGAAGTTCATCATCACGGTGTCGTAGGGAGACAGGACGCCGGAATGATAGTACACCAGAGAGGTCAGCGCGTCGCCTTCCTCGATGATGGCGGTGTAACCGCGGCTCTCCGTTACGGGAACGATCTCGGAGGAGTCGTTGAGCAGCTTGTCGTAGCTGCTGTATGCAGTCTGCAGAGTCAGGGTAGGATCCTTCTTGGGAGCCTGCACCTTCTCATAGATCAGGCCGCTGATGCGGGTGATCTCGGAAGTACCCGTCGAATCGTTGTACTTCTCGCAGTCATACCACTGCGTATCCTCAACGATACCGAAGATGGGGTAACGGACGGTCTGCTGGTAGGTACCGGTGATCTGGTGGTAAGCGAAGTCCACGCCGTACACCTTGGAGGCAACGGAGGTGGTGTTCGTGTCGACCAGGTCCTGCATGGAGAACAGGGTACCGGAGCCGTCGGGGTAGAAGATGTAGCCGTCATAGGCATTGTTGCCGCAGCCCATGTAAGGCAGGATGCTGAGGTTGTTGACCTGATACAGGGACTCGTTGTAGGTCAGACCGTTGACGGGAAGACGCACGGTGAAGCCATCCTCGGTGAGGGTGTACTCCAGTGCCATCTTGAACACGGGAGGATTGGTCTCGTTGCTCTCGTATTCGGTCATCTGATGGTCTTCATCCATGTCCTCGTAGGAGTATTCGGGGCAGTTGGCCTTGACCAGCTCCTCCATCTTCTCGATCTCGGTGGTGGAGGCGGAGGAGTCGAAGACCCAGATCGCCATACCCTTACCGGTGACGGGGAAGGCCTTGATAAGGTCCTGCTTCAGGGAGTCGGTGGCCTGCGTCTCAACGGACTTGACGCCGTTCTTGCCGCCGTAGTAAGCAAGGAACTTCTTATAGTAGAAGTTTTCCTCATCGTTGTTGTAGGCTTCCAGCATGGGCGCGAGGATCTTCTCGCGGAAGCGGCTGTCCTCGATCTGGCGGGGCAGCAGGTGTCTTGCTTCCTCACGACCGATGATGTACTCCACGCGGATACCGTTCTTGATGTTCTTGACCTTGATCTGGTCACGCATGGAAGCGTACTCGTAGCTGGAGAATTCCTTCTCCTTGCCGTTGTCCAGATACTTGACGATGATCTGGGACAGCAGCTGGTACTTGATGCTGTCGGAGGACGTGGCGCAGCCTACGTCATAGGGGTTGGTGGACAGAATCTGTCCGGTCTTGGCGTTCTTGACGGCAACCTCACCGGACTTGGAATCTGCATACAGCTGGAGGTCACCCTTGGTGAGCTTCAGCTTCATGGTAGCCAGCTTATCCTCGGGCGTTGCGAAAACGTCGGTCAGATAGTTGACTTCCTTCTTGGTCTCTTCTGCTGCCGTTGTGGTGGCTTCATCGGCAGACGCCGTGACAGTCATACAGGTCAGGCACCCCAACAGCATCACAGCAGCCAAGAGCAGGGACAAGATCTTATTACATTTCTTCATTCGGACTTCTCCTTCTGCGTTAGAGTCTGTACTGAATTTCTGTTACGATGTTGGTGATCAGACTGACGATCTTTCCGACCAGGGTCGTGAACAGGACAGCGACGAACATGATGAACACCATGGCAACGATCGTTCCAAGCGTGGTGATGACGTTCTTACCCAGCGAGTAATCGTGGGTGACCATAGTACCGAAGAAGACCAGCAGGCCCAGCCAGATGAAGGCCAGCGTTCCGAGGAAGGTCACGATATCGGTCTCGGTCGACACGCAGAAGTTGGAGTAGATCGTAGCGGGGATGATCAGCAGGGGAATCGGGACCAGGCTGTAGGAGCAGGCGATAAAGACGTCCTTGAAGGAGCCTTCGCCCTCGAACAGGGTGGTCAGACACCAGTTGGCCAGCACGAAGAGGAACAGGGGAACCAGCACGCCGAGGATCTGAGCCCAGATACCGGCATACTTGCCTCTCGGATTCATCAGGTAGCCCTGACCGATGGCCTGATAGTAGAAGGTGATGATGGCGACGACGATGAAGAAGATGGCGCCTCTCACGGAGCCTCTCTTCTCGTGCTTCAGATCCCAGAAGCCGTCGAAGGGATGGAAGATAACGTAGAAGCCGTACGCGATCTCCTGACCGAAGGTGCGCTTCTGGCCGGAGGTGGCGACCTTGGTGTTGATCTTGCCCATGGCCTTGAAGAACAGGACCACGCCCACGATCACGGCGACGATGATGAGGATCAGGAGCAGGAAGTAGGTGGACATCCACTCCTTACGAATCTCCTTATAGGAGTTGGACCAGTTGGAGGTATCGTACGCGGACTCGAAGTAGGTGAGGGAGTTCGCGTAGTCCTTGTTACGGTACATAGCCTGACCGATACCGATGTAAGCGGAGTCGAAGTTGGAGTTCCGCTTAAGGACGTCGGTCCAGAGGTTGATGGCCTTGTCGTAGTCCTGCGTGGACTCGGCGGCGATGGCCTCAAGCAGCTTGTCACCGTACTCGGTGCGCTGGTAAACGGTGATGTTGTTGTTGGTCTTATCCAGCAGCAGCATATTGGTGCCCTGGTAAGCGACGGCCTCGATGGAACCGAGGTTACCGAGCATGGTGCCGTTATCGCCGAAGGCGAACAGCAGGTTACCGTCGAAGTCGTAGGTATACACACGGTTTCTCTTTTCATCGATCAGGGACCATGTGTTCTCGGGGCCGACACCGACGTCGATGATCGTGGAGACGCCGCGGATATCATCCGTGGACTTGATGGACCAGTCCACCTCACCGGCGGGGATCCAGAAGCCGTTACGTCTCATGATCTCGGTACCGTTTGCGTTCAGCAGCTTGACGGGAGAATACTTACCGGAAACATCACCGCCCTTGATGGCGCTCTCGACGTTGCCGTCTTCAATGGAGGAGGTGGTAGCGTAGACGAGGTTGTTCGAGCGGTTGATGGCGACGTTGTTGAACTCGGTGGAGACCACGATCTCGGAGTTTTCTCTCTGCTCCTTGGTCTGGAACCGACGCCAGAGGATCTGCCATGCGGTGAGGGCGACGGCCTGTGCGCCGATGAAGCCGGTGAATTCGCCGTCATCGGTCAGGACGATGATACCCTGATAGGTGGTCGAGGAAACGACGTACAGACGGTTGTAAGCATCCACGGCGATAGCCACGGGCTTATACACGGCGTTATCATCGAACAGAGAGGATTCAGGCTCCTCGATGATCTTGATGAACTCGCCCTTGTCATCGAAGACGACGATACGGTTGTTGCCGGTATCGCAGACCCAGATGAGCTTGCCGTACTTCTCGTTGGGCTCGGAGACGTACACGCCCTGTGCGCCGGACAGGCGGTCCGGAACACCTTCACCGTTATCGAACGTGGAAATGGTGAAGGTGAGCTTGTAGTAGCGGTCCAGCACGACGATACGGCTGTTGCCGGTATCGGCGATGTAGATGTTGCCCGCGTCGTCGGTGACCATGTCACCGGGGTTGGACAGCGAAACCTCGAGTCCCATATCCACGGAGTTGACCGCTCTGATGGCGGTGTAAGCATCCGGGGAGTAGAGCGCCTTGCCATCGATACCGTAAATGTAGGTCTGGTAAGCAGAGCTTGCAGAAGCGGTAAAGACGAAGCAGGAAACGGTCAGAAGGACGGCGAACAGCAGGCAGAGGAGTTTTTTACAATTCAGTTTCTTCATTATAATTACCTCCCGTTAATCCTTCATGCCGCTGGAGCCCATCGTCTCAATGATGTTGGACTGCGAGATGACGAAGACCGTGATCGGGACCAGCATCATGATGACCTGCGCGGCAGCGGATGCGCCGGCACGCTTGATACCACCAGCGGTGATCTGGCCGATAGCGTAGTTGAAGGACTTATACTGCTCGGAGTAGATGTACATGGAAGCACCGGCGTTCCACAGACCCTGGAAGCAATAGATGATCAGCGTCAGCCATGCGGGCTTGACCATCGGCATTGCGATGACCCAGAAGGTCTTGAGCTCGGATGCGCCGTCCAGACGGGCGGACTCCAGCACGGAATCGTTGACGTTGGTTTCCATGAACTGCTTCATCAGGTACAGACCGAGGGAGGAACACCATGCCGGCACGATGAGTGCGGTGTAGGTATCCAGCCAATGCAGTCCGGACATCAGGATGAAGGAAGTGATCGTGGTGACGGTGGAGTTGAACATCAGGGACAGCTGGACCATCTGGAACATGAGGTCACGGCCCGGGAACTTGATCTTTGCCAGCGCGTAAGCTGCGAGAGAGGCAAGGAACAGGTGACCGAAGGTACCGGCAACGGAGACCAGCACGGTGTTGAAGATGTACCGGGAGAACGGGACCCAGGAGATGTTCATCAGGGTGAACAGGTCTCTGAAGTTCTTCAGCGTAGGAGACATAACGTAGAAACGCGGGGGGAACATCCACAGCTCATCCAGAGGCTTCAGAGACTGCATGATGACATACAGCATCGGAAGGAACATGAACGCACCGAGAATGATCAGCACGACGGAGATACCCGCGTCACCGCCCGCGGAACGGGCCAGGACGACCTTGTGATTTCTTGTTCTTAATTTTGCCATATCACGTACCTCACGTTCCCAGCTTGGAAAGGATTTTCTTGACCAGCATATTGGCTCCGATCATCATAAGGAACAGGATGACTGCGATCGCGGAGGAGTAACCGATCTCGTATCGTTGTCCGCCGTAGTCTTCCAAATGGTGCATGATGGTGTGAGCGCAATAGTTGACGGAGGGGAAACCGGCCAGAGCGGTAACGATGCCGCCGAAGCCGAAGGAGCCGGTGATGGACATGACTGCACCGAACATCAGCTGCGGCTTCATGGAAGGCAGCGTGATGTAGTACAGCTCCTGCCACCGGTTGCGGACGCCGTCGACGGCGCCTGCCTCAAACAGGGAGTGGTCGATACCCTGCAGACCGGCGATGAACGCCAGGAAGGAGGTACCGAGGGAGGTCCACAGCGAGACGACGATACAAAGCGGCATGACGTACGCCTCGTTCTGGAACCATGCGATCTCCGCGTCGATTATGCCCAGCTTGATCAGCACGGCGTTGGCCCAGCCGTAGGAGTCGGACGAGAACAGGGTACCCCAAATCAGGTACACCTGACCGGAGATGGACGGTGCGTAGAAAATCAGGGTGACGATTGCGCGGATCTTGGGGGGCAGCTCGTTGATGAACCACGCCACCAGGAAGGACATCAGGTAGGACGAGGGACCGACGATGACTGCGAAGATGAAGGTGTTCTTGATGGCGATCAGGAAGATATCGTCATCGAAGAACAGGGTAACGTAGTTTTTCAGCCACACGATGTTGGGCCACTCCAACATATTGAAGTCGGTGAAGCTGATAAAGATGGACAGGACGACCGGCACGATGGTGAACAGCGTGAACAGGATCATGTAAGGTGCAACCATAACATAAGCGACCCAGTTCTGCTTCATTTCCTTCAGTTTCCATTGTGCCTTGGTCAGTTCCCGTGAGGAGGCTTGTTTTTCTGCTACATTCTTAGCCATTTACTCATTCTCCTTACATAGATTCAAAGGATGGGGGACTGCCGGGGTTATGCTTCCCCCGGGGGAGCAGCCGGCATCCGGCTGCTCTTCCGGGAAACGGGATCGTTACTTGGTGGTCAGATCAATGACGTCCTGCAGGAATTCACCGCAGCAGGTGAGCTGCGTGCAGAACTGATCGCTGTTCTTGTACACCTCGTATGCGAAGCAGTTGCGGATCTTGCGCTTCTGATCCTTGGTCAGGCTTTCGTCTCTCATATCGTAGCCCATGACCTCGATCTTATCAGCCAGATACTTGGAGCCGTCGGGGTCGATCTCGCTGACAGCAGCCTTGACCTCGTCAAGAGCGGCCATAAGCACGGCAAGGTTGTCGGCTCTCAATGCCTGATCGATCTGCTGGAGCAGAGCGTCATACTTGGAGTCGTAGCCGTCGGCCTTCTTCATGGTCTCCAGCAGCTCGTTGATCTGGGCCACGCGCTTGGTGCGCAGGTCCTTGTACTCCACGTCACCGTCGCTCAGGGTCTCGAGGTTGAACTCTTCGCGCTTACGCTCGATCTCCTTGTTGATGGTCTGGATGTACTGAAGCATGGATTCGGAAGGATCCTTATGATCGTTGTAGGCACTCAGGAATGCGAAGTTGGTATAACGACCGATGATGTAGGAACCGGGGTAGTTCGGCACGGATGCGAGATTCTCGAACTGTGCCTTGACCTGCTTGAACTCTTCGGTGGTCCAGGGCATATTCTGGAGTGCTGCTCTGTTGGCGGTAGCCTGCTTTGCGGAGGGACCGAGAATTGCGACCATCTCGTTTGCGAAGGTGGTCTGGCAGTCCTCGCCGCAGTACCACTTCATGAAGTTCCATGCGCGGTCGCGTGCGGAGCCTTCGCAGCCCTTGATCATGACGATGGCGGAGACGCCGGACACGACCACGTTGTTGA
>JAKSPU010000199.1 GCA_024404505.1 Clostridia bacterium | reverse complement strand
GAATGGCGGAAAATATTCCGCCGATTCACCGTGCGATGAATTTTTAGAGCCGCCCGAAATAAACTGTTGATTGTCAGAAAGGAAAGGAATCATGAAAAAGTACGTCAGCCTGCTTCTGTGCCTGTTGATGGTGTTCTCCTCCGTGCTCACCTGCGTCGTGCCTGCCGCAGCCGAGGGCGAAGAGGATCCCGCCATCGTCCCCGCTCCCTACGGATACGCGCCCGGACTCGTGGCGTGGTATCACGGCACGCAGAACACCCGCGGCGGTGAGGATACAAGCTCCGCCGTCTGGGAGGACCTGATCAGCGGATACGATCTGCCCGTCAAGACCGGCAGCAAGGTCTACTTCAACGAAAAGGGCCTTGTCACCGAGAACGCGAAGCACTTCTTCCCGCAGGGGATCGTCGATACCGTCAACGGTGACGCCTTCACCGTGGAGATCCTGTTCGACGATTTCATCTCCATCGGCGGCGACTTCAACACCTTCATGAACAGCTCCAACGATAACTTCGCGCTGTTCCGCCGCAACTCCAACGATAATCTTGAGTTCAAGTGGGCAGCCGTCGCCGGCACCAGCCGCCCGATGTGCGGGGACGGCCTGAACCTGATCCGGAACAGCCTGATCACCGTCACCTACGAGGTCGGCGGCGACGTCACCATTTACGTCGACGGCGAGCTGAAGGCCTCCAAGCCCTGCACCACGTCGATGGGCGCCGACGATATGTTCATCGGTCAGGTGACCAACAAGGACTTCCGCACCACCTACAAGGACATCCGCTTCTACGACCGCTGCCTGTCCGCGGCCGAGGTCAGGCGCAACGCCTGCATCGACGGCTACGGCGACCTCAAGGACCTGTACGTACAGGACGGTCTCGTGGCCATGTACCTCGGTGCCAAGAACACGAGGAACGGCTTCGACGCGTCCGCGACGGTCTGGGAGGACCTTGCGAACGGCAACGACGTGGCCGTCAAGACCGACGCGAAGAACTACTTCACGCCCGAGGGCTTCCGCCTCAACTCCGTCATCAACTACTTCCCGAAGGCCATCCTGGACTGCATCAACGCCAATGAATTCACCGTTGAGATGTCGCTCGGCGACATCGTGTCCCTCGGCTCCGCCTACAACACCTTCCTGAATTCCACCAACGACGCCTTCTCCCTGTTCCGCCGCATCTCGAACGACGTGCTGGAATTCAAGTTTGCCAAGAACGCCGCGGGCGGCCGTCCCACCGTTCCCGACGGCCTTGAGCTGTTCAGGAACAGCACCGTCGCCCTGACCTACAAGGTCGGCGGCAGCGTCCTCGTCTACGTGGACGGCGTGCAGGTCGGCGAGGTCCCCTGTCCCAGCGCCATGGGTGCCGACGACTTCTTCTTCGGTCAGGACCGCAATACGCACAACTACGACACGACCTACCGTGCGATGCGCTTCTACAACCGCGTGCTGACCGCCGCGGAGATCGCGCAGAACGCGAAGGCGGACGGTGTCTTCAACACGGGAGCGGGCGACAAGCCCGCCTGCCCCGGCTACGTGACCGTCGCGCAGCCCGTCACCCACATCGTGGGCGACATCGCGCTGGTCCGTGAGATCAACAGCAAGGCCGAGCTGGATACCGTCGCCGCTGCCGACGTCAAGCCCGCCTCCGTGATCCTGTACCTCAACGCCGACCTCAACGTCACCGACGGCTCCGGCAAGACCATCGCGCCGCTCGCGGACGTGCTGACGCAGCTGGACTACAAGATCATCCCCGTTTTCGTGCCGGCTGACAAGAAGGTCATCGACGCGCTGAGCAGCTTCCTCTCCGACCTTAAATTCTTCGACTGCGCCGTCATGAGCAAGGACGCGTCCCTCGTGGCCGCCGCCCGTCAGAAGATGACCTCCGTCCGCGGCATCATCGACTACACGGACAAGTACAAGGATTCCGACGGCCTCACCAAGGAGGAATGTGTCGAGCTCCGCAAGGACATCCACAAGAACTGGGGCACCATCGCCCTCCTGCCGCAGAACGCGGCCCGCAAGGGGTCCGTGCAGTACCTGTACGATTCCATCGTGAACGTCTGGGTCAGGGCTGCCGACAAGCCCACCTCCACCGAGATCTATGACGCCGTCCTGTCCGGCGCCATCGGCGTCGTGTCCGACGACACCGCCGGTCTGTACGCCGCCGCCACCGCCGTCCCCGAGACGACGGTCACCCGCGTCCCGCTGAACATCGGCCACCGCGGTCTGCCGTCCTCCTGGCCCGAGAACACCGTCGAGGGCTCTCTCGCCGGTTACGAATCCGGCGCCGACGTCATCGAGCTTGACATTTACTACACCAAGGACGGCAATCTCGCCGTCATGCACGACGGCAACACCGGCCGCACCTGCGACAAGGATCTGTCCGTGGAGGGCTCCACGCTGGCCCAGCTGCAGCAGCTGCTGGTCAACAAGGGCTTTGAGAAGAACGACAAGAAGAATTTCTTCCAGCTTCCCTCCTTCGAGGATTACCTCGAGGCCTTCAAGGGCAAGGACTGCCGTCTCTTCATCGAGATCAAGTCCACGAACGCCAAGCTGGTCCCGCTGATGAAGGAGCAGATCGAAAAGTACGATATGTACGATCAATGCTCGGTCATCACCTTCCATGAGAGCCAGCTCGCCAACCTCCGCAAGTACTATCCCGAGATGACGGGCGGCTTCCTGTGCGGCGCGTACATGGGTGAGGCGAATCCCGATTCCGATATGCGGAACGTGATGAGCGTCATCGGCAAGACCAACGCGACCCTGAACCCGTCCTACTCCGGCTACGGTGAGAAGTCGATGCGCGCTGCTCTGATCCGCGGCATTGCGATCTATCCGTGGACCTTCGATGCCTCCGCCTTCAAGAACTACTACAAGTGGGGTTACAGCGGTCTGACCGGCAACAATGCCGACGCGATGGGCCGCTACCTCAAGAGCATCGTCGTGACGACGACCGCATCCGAGGCGTTCAAGGTCGGTGATTCCGTGGAGCTGGCAGCCACCGTGACCACCTACGCCCGCGGCGAATCGACCTCCGGTGTGGTCTGGACGATCCTGGAGGGTGCTGACAATGCCACGCTCGAGAACGGCAAGCTGACCTTCCTGAAGGAAGGGACCGTTACCGTGGTCGCCTCCGCGGCCAACAAGAAGAGCCTCCTGTCCTACACGCTGTACACGCAGCCGATCACCTTCACGGTGATGTCGGGCGAGGTCGTTACCGAGGAGCCGACCGCCGCCGCGACGGAGGAGCCGACCGATCCCGCCGGTGACGTGACCGCCGCCGACACCGATCCCGCGTCCACCGCGCCCGCCGACGGCACCGGCACCGAGGTCGGCACCGACAGTGACGGCAAGGGCTGCAAGTCCGTGCTTTCCGGCGCCCTCGCCCTGACAGCCGTCGTCGCCGCCCTCGGCATGGCTTGGAGACGGAAGGATAATTAAATTTGTGGGGCGCTGCCCCACACCCCGGGGATGCGCGGGGCTCTGCCCCGGACCCCGCTTAAGCCCTTCTTGAAAGAAGGGCTTAAGGATCCCAAGAACTTTCAAAAAAGGATTATTGACCAAGGTTGAGTTTACGCTGAAAGAGACAGGTGGGTGCCCATGACGGCACCCACCTTTTTTGTCGTTCCCCCGCGTCCCGCAGGATGAGGGTGCAGGGAGAAGGGAGCGGCATCGCCG
>JAKSPU010000198.1 GCA_024404505.1 Clostridia bacterium | reverse complement strand
CGAAATTTCTGACGGCGCATCTGCACCGTCATCATTGTGCGGTAATGCCTTAAGAGTCCCAAGAACTTTTAAAGTTTAAATGTTAAATATTGAGATACTTTTTTGATCAATTATAAAATCGGTGTTTATCCTGTGTTCTCTCCCCTCTCCGAACAGAACGCATTACATACACCGATTATTTTTTCATCCGTCTTGCATTTTTCCCGCTCCTGTGCTATACTGTCCGCAGCCTGTTATGATGGAGGGATGTCATATCATGTTCGGGATCGGTACTTTGCTCAACGCTGCCGCCATCATCGTCGGCAGCGGGATCGGGCTTCTCCTGCGAAAAGGGCTGAAGCAGCCGCTTCAGGATATCCTGATGAGCGCGTGCGGCCTTTCGACGATGTTCATCGGCGCGGCCGGAACGCTCGCCGGGATGCTCTCCGCCGGCGATGACGGCAAGCTCTCGGTCGGCGGCTCCATGCTGCTGATCGCGTCTCTCGTGCTTGGCGGACTTGCCGGACAGGCGATCGACATCGAAAAGCGCATGGACGGACTCGGCGAAAAGCTGAAGAAGCTGTTCCGCGCACAGGAGGACAGCCGTTTCGTCGAGGGCTTCGTCAGCGCGTCCCTCGTGGTCTGCGTCGGCGCGATGGCCATCGTCGGCTCGATGCAGGACGGTATGACCGGCGATTTCTCGACGCTTGCGGTCAAATCCGTGCTGGACCTTGTGATCGTGCTGGTGCTGGCGGCCTCCTATGGACCCGGCGTGATGTGTTCCGCGATCCCGATCCTGATCTATCAGGGTGCGCTTACGCTGATCGCACACTTCGTCGGCAGCTTTATCGGTGACGCGCTGATCGCCGATCTCTCTTTCGTCGGCTCCGCTCTGATCTTCTGCGTCGGCGTCAATCTCGCGTTCGGGAAGAAATTCAAGGTCGGCAACCTGCTCCCTGCCCTGCTCGGGCCGATCGTATACAGCTTTTTCAGATAAAGTGATCCGGGAGGTACGATATGCGGCGCTCGGGGATACGCGACGATACGCGACGATCGAGAAAATTATCCTTTCACCCCCTTGACAGATAAGGGAAAGACGTGTATAATATTATAGAATATTCTATTTCACAAAGGATGTTGATTCTATGACTATTTATGACGAGTTGGTCGCCCGCGGTCTGATCGCCCAGGTGACAAACGAGGAAGAAATCAAAACCATGATCAACGAGGGCAAGGCGACCTTCTACATCGGCTTCGACTGCACCGCCGACAGCCTGACCGCCGGTCACTTCATGGCCCTTACTCTCATGAAGCGCCTGCAGATGGCAGGCAACAAGCCCGTTGCCCTCATCGGCGGCGGCACCACCATGATCGGCGACCCCTCCGGCCGCACCGACATGAGAAAAATGCTCACCCGTGAGGACATCGAGCATAACGCCGAATGCTTCAAGCGCCAGATGGAGAAATTCATCGAGTTCGGCGAGGGCAAGGCCCGCATGGTCAATAACGCCGATTGGCTGCTCAACCTCAACTACGTTGAACTGCTCCGCGAGGTCGGTGCCTGCTTCTCCGTCAACAATATGCTGCGTGCCGAGTGCTACAAGCAGCGCATGGAAAAGGGCCTGTCCTTCCTTGAATTCAACTATATGATCATGCAGTCTTACGACTTCTACTACCTCTACCAGCACTACGGCTGCAATATGCAGTTCGGCGGCGACGACCAGTGGTCCAATATGCTCGGCGGCACCGAGCTGATCCGCCGCAAGCTCGGCAAGGATGCCCACGCCATGACCATCACCCTCCTGACCGACTCCAACGGCAAGAAGATGGGCAAGACCGCCGGCAACGCCGTCTGGCTGGATCCCAACAAGACCTCCCCCTTCGACTTCTACCAGTATTGGCGCAACGTCGGCGATGCGGATGTCATGAAGTGCATCCGTATGCTGACCTTCCTGCCTATGGAGCAGATCGACGAGATGTCCAAGTGGGAAGGCTCCAAGATCAACGAAGCCAAGGAGATCCTCGCATACGAACTGACCAAGATGGTCCACGGCGAGGAGGAGGCCGAGAAGGCACAGGCCGGTGCGCGTGCGCTGTTCGGTGCCGGCGAGGATGCCGAGGTCCCGACCTTTGCACTCACCGACGACGACTACCGCGACGGTACGATCCAGATTCCCGCACTGATGGTCAAGGCCGGTCTTGCGAAGTCCACCTCCGAGGCACGGCAAGCCGTGCAGCAGGGCGGCGTCACGCTGGACGGCGAGAAGATCACCGACGTCCGGGCGACGTTTGAAAAGGCCTATTTCACCGAGGGCAGGATGCTGCGGAAGGGTAAGAAGTCGTTTATCAAGATCGTGAACGCGTGATCCGGGAGTAGTTCCGGTAGAGGGCCGAGCTTATGAGACGGCTCTCACGAGCCTTGTCTGGCGTAAATGAAACCTTGCTTTAATCCTTTGCCTAAAAGTCTTTGAAGAGTCCAGAGGGTCGGAAGAATGCCGCAGGCATTCTTCCTGAACCGGTTTGCCGGTTCTGCTTTCATTCAGAAAGTCCCTTTGGCGTTCCCCGTTCCCCAATATATATCGCTATGATGAAGTAGTGCTGACGAGCATACGGTCCGAACAGAGAGCCACCGCACCCGGGGACGGGTTGCTGGAAGCGGTGGGGGCGGTACGTCGGTGCGTTTCGCTTCGGAGCTGACGCGGTGAAGGTCCGTCCGGGTACAGGCGGGTCAGTAGCCGTGTCCGGTATGAGACCGTTATCATCACGAGAGTTGTCGGCGGGCGTATGAAGCGTTCCGCCGGAAAACGGGTGGTACCGCGGCAGAGAGACTTCTGCCGTCCCTGTTTCCGCGCGGCGGAGACAGGTCTTTTTTGCTTTTAAAGCATTAATACGAAAATTTTTCGATTACGAAAGGAAATATCAATCTCATGAACATGAAGGAAACGCTTGAACGCATAAAGGCCGAGGCGCTGGAGCAGATCGCGGCGGAAAACGCCGATCTTGAGGCTCTCCGCGTCCGTTACCTCGGCAAGAAGGGCGAAGTCACCGCGGTCCTGCGCGGCATGGGCCAGCTGTCCGCCGAGGAGCGCCCCGTCGTCGGCCAGATCGCCAACACCGTCCGCGCCGACATCGAAGCTGCCATCGCAGAGAAGGCCGAGGAGCAGAAGGCCGCCGCACTTGAGAATCGGCTAAAGGCCGAGCGCCTCGACGTCACCATGCCCGGCAAGACACCCAAGACCGGCCACATCCATCCGCTGACGCTTGTCCAGCGCGATCTGGAGGACATCTTCATCGGTATGGGCTTCTCCATCGCCGAGGGCCCCGAGGTCGAGTACGATTACTATAACTTCCAGGCGCTGAATATCCCGCCCGAGCATCCCGCCCGCGATACGCAGGATACGTTCTATATCACCGACAAGGTCCTGCTCCGCTCCCAGACCTCTCCCGTTCAGGCCCGCACCATGGAGGTCCAGAAGCCGCCTATCCGCATCATCTCCCCCGGCCGCGTCTACCGTTCCGACGCCATCGACGCCACCCATTCCCCCCTGTTCCACCAGCTGGAGGGTCTCGTCGTCGATAAGGGTATCACCATGGGTGACCTCAAGGGCACGCTCGACGTCTTCGCCAAGACCGAGTTCGGTGCCGAGACACGCACCCGCCTGCGCCCCCACCACTTCCCCTTCACCGAGCCGTCCGCCGAGGTCGATATCTCCTGCTTCGTCTGCGGCGGCAAGGGCTGCAAGCTCTGCAAGGGCGAGGGCT
>JAKSPU010000197.1 GCA_024404505.1 Clostridia bacterium | reverse complement strand
AAGGCTTGATCAAAGCCAACGAAAAATCCCCGGCTCAACAGCCGGGGATTTTTCTAATGTTCCGTTCAGCATAACCTCAACCTTGACCGAACGTCCTATTTTTAAAGTTCTTGGGATTCTTAAGCCCTTCTTTCAAGAAGGGCTTAAGCGGGGCGTGGGGCAGAGCCCCACAAGCGCATCTCTACCCTTTCTTTTTCTTCAGCTTGGCAGTCAGCCCGCGGAAGATGCCGACGAAGCGGGTCACGAAGAAGCGGTACTCCTCGTGGCGGCGATTGATGAGCCAGAAGCCGCCCACGCAGACACAGGCGGTCGCAAGCATCAGCAGGCCGAAGTTGAGGAACTGCTGCCAGCGGGGCATATCCAGCGTCACGGGCAGGAGCAGCCGGAACGGGACCATCACGAGGCACAGGACGATCGTCCAGCCCACGGTGCGGAGCGTCCGCAGGAAGAAGCTCTTGGTCGAGGCCTCAAAGCCGTACTTGTGGATGATGATCGGGTCGTACCACAGGTTGACCGAGGCGCGGGCGAGGAAGGTGGCGAACAGGATGCCGAACAGCGCCCACATATCGCCGTCAAAGCCGAACCAGGTCACGTTCCGCAGCGCGTAGGCAAGGCCGATCGACGCGCCGATGTTGACCACGGCCACGATGATGGGACGGAACCAGCCCTGCGTGAACAGACCGAGCGCGGAGCGGAAGGTCGTCAGCACGTTCATATAGCCGGCGACGAAGAAATTGATGCAGATGGCAATGATGATAGGCCAGCCGAGCATATAGTCCGCGTTGTGCAGCCAGATGACTATGAAGGGGTTGAACAGCGTCACGAGGCACACGCAGCACAGACCGTACAGCCAGTCGTTTCCGAAGGTCACGTTGTCAAACAGCTCAAGGCCCTCGCGCTTCGTCTTTTCCACGAAGTAGTTGCCGAGGCTGGCGGTCAGCGCGCCCGTGAACATCGTCAGGATGCCGGACAGGGAGCCGGTGATCATCGTGTAGTTGGACAGCGAGCCGATCAGCAGCGTGCTGATCATGGCGGAAATAAGGATGTTGTCCGTGTTGTTCAGCGCAACGTGGCAGATGCGGGCAACGGCGTTGCCGCCGACGTCCTTGGCAATGCGGCGGACCTCCTCCTTCGGCAGAGGCTCGGCGTGCCGCACGCGGATGTTCGGGTACATCCGCTTCGTAATGACGCCGACGATGATGTTGGACGCGATCGTGGCTGCCGTGCCGAGCAGCATGAAAATGGTGTACGACAGGTCCGGGTTGCTGTCGGCCAGCAGGATCAGGACCAGCACCTTGACCACGGACATCCCCAGCGTCAACGCGGTGCTGAGGTAGGTGGAAACGTACGTTTTCTGATCGGAATACAGGATAGACCGCTTGTATCCGTTGAAGAAGTAGGATATAACGGTGTTGACGAGGTGCATGATGTAATACAGGACGATGTACGAGATCCTGAAATCATGCGCGCCCAGCGAGAACTCCAGCCACCCGAGATTCATGTCCTCGGGGATCTTGATGATCAGGTTCAGCACCGGGATGAGCGACAGCCCGATCAGGAGAATAACGGTACCCATGACGCGGTGCACCGTCCGGTACAGGCGCATGATGGACGACATCTTGCCGTAGTCCTTTTCGGCAAGCGGCTTGTACATGGCAAAGCCCATCGAAACACCGAAGCCCAGCTCGGCGAGCGAGAGCATTCCCAGCACGTCGGAGTACAGGCCGTTCACGCTGAGGTAGGTCTTGCCGAGATAGGCGATAAACAGGGATCGTGTGACAAAATTCAAAAACAGCGTGACCAATTTTGAGACAACGCTGCTGGACAGATTGTTCAGGACCCGATTCGTACGGGCCACGGCAGTTTGCTGATCAGCCATGGAGACTCCTTTCCTTCAGAGAGACAGCTCGGGATGCGCGATTTTCATATAATTATATCACGGCTCTTTGTCCCGAATATGAACAGCGGCAGGAATGGATGTGAATATTTTGTAAACGGGATGACGCCGCAGGCCGGGACGGCATAAAAAGGCCGTCGGCCGGCTGATGGGCGTTGTCATTATGCACGAAAACGGGCCTTGCTTTTTGCCCTCCGGATGCAAAACGATGATTTTTGAAAAAGTTTGCAAAAACGCTTGTATAATTGAAGAAAATAGGGTAAAATATAGAATTGGAATGCGGCGGGCAGCCGCAGAAGCAAAGAAAAAATATATTTATATATGGAGGTATCTTCCCATGTCCGTAAGAGTTGCTATCAATGGTTTCGGCCGCATCGGCCGTCTGGCTTTCCGTCAGATGTTCGCTGCCGAGGGTTATGAGATCGTCGCCATCAACGACCTGACCGATCCCGCTATGCTCGCTAACCTGCTCAAGTATGACACCGCACAGGGTGGTTACTGCGGCCACATCGGTGAGGGTCTGCACACCGTCGAGTCCACCGCCGATTCCATCATCGTCGACGGCAAGGAGATCAAGATCTACGCCATCAAGGACGCCAAGGAGTGCCCTTGGGGTGAGCTGGATGTGGACGTCGTGCTCGAGTGCACCGGCTTCTACACCTCTAAGGCTAAGTCCCAGGCTCACATCGACGCAGGTGCCAAGAAGGTCGTCATTTCCGCTCCCGCCGGCAACGACCTCAAGACCATCGTCTTCTCCGTCAACGAGGATACGCTGACCGCTGAGGACAACATCATCTCCGCCGCTTCCTGCACCACCAACTGCCTCGCTCCCATGGCTAAGGCTCTGAACGATTACGCTCCCATCCAGAGCGGTATCATGTCCACCATCCACGCCTACACCGGCGACCAGATGATCCTGGACGGCCCTCACAGAAAGGGTGACCTCCGCCGTGCACGCGCCGGCGCTGCCAACATCGTTCCGAACTCCACCGGTGCTGCCAAGGCTATCGGCCTCGTCATCCCCGAGCTGAACGGCAAGCTGATCGGCTCCGCACAGAGAGTGCCCGTTCCGACCGGCTCCACCACCATCCTGACCGCTGTCGTCGCTGCTGAGGACGTCACCAAGGACGGCATCAACGCTGCCATGAAGGCTGCCGCTTCCGAGTCCTTCGGCTACAACGAGGACCAGATCGTTTCCTCCGACGTTATCGGTATGCGTTACGGTTCCCTGTTCGATGCTACCCAGACCATGGTTTCCAAGATCGCTGACGGTCTGTTCCAGGTCCAGGTCGTGTCTTGGTACGACAACGAGAACTCCTACACCTCTCAGATGGTCCGCACCATCAAGTACTTCGCCAACGTCAAGTAATTGATCGTTTGCGATTGCCCCCGCCGGGAATGCCCGGCGGGGGCTTTTTCTGTGTCGGTACCCTGCCGCCGGGAGCCGGGCGTTTCCGCATCGCCAGAAGTGCTGCTACCCCCCCCCCTAAACCCCGCCCGGCGGGCGGGGGGAACGCCTCGTGCCTCCGGCGCTCGGGGACCTACCCCCCGGCCCCCTCCCGTGCGCGGGGAACAGAGGAAAATCGGCGATCGCCCGCCGGAAGCCCGGCGTTTCCGCATCGCCGGAAGTTCTGACTGACCTTTTCCCCCACCCCCCTGACCCCCCGCCCGGCGGGCGGGGGGGAATATTTTATTTGATAGCAGGGAGAAGGGAGCGGCGATGCTGCTCCCTTCTCCCTGCACCCTCATCCTGCGGGACGCGGGGAACGCGTCTCCCGTAACCCCGTTCCCCGGGTTTGCACGGATCGGGCAGATGCCATCTGCCCGATCCCGAGCGGGGTCAGGGG
>JAKSPU010000196.1 GCA_024404505.1 Clostridia bacterium | reverse complement strand
ACCACTTTTTCGCTATTTGCGCAAGTATGACATCTTGTGCGGTAATGCCTTAAGGGCTTCTTTCAAGAAGCCCTTAAGCGGGGGCCGGGGCAGAGCCCCGGCGTTCTCCGGGGCTCTGTCACGCATACTCCGGTCTTATTTAACGTACTGCGTCAGTACATAGCTGTTGATCAACAGGTGCCCGGCGGACAGCTCCGCGATGTGATCGTTCAGAAGGTCTGCGAGCGCGCAGCCGTCCGCGTCCTGCGCGAACAGGCTGATAAAGCCGTCGTGGGCAGCCTGCCCGTAGGCAAGCACCATCGCGTAACCGACCAGAAGCGCGGCGTCACAGCACGACGCCTGACAGGTGAAGCTGCCATCCCCCTGTTCCGTCAGCTCCCCGACGACATACAGCGAGCCGAGATTGAGTCCTGACGACAAGGTCTGCATTTCGGTCAGACGGGCCTCAGCCTCCTCACGCGAGGAGAAGGTCTCCGTCACGGTGTGAAGCTCATACAAAGAGGCACGGTCATTGAAACGGCGTCCGAACAGATCGGCGTAGGCATTGCGAAGCTCCTCCGACGCGCCTGTGTAGTCATCGCGCTGCTTGAGCGCGGTCAGCGCGGCTCTGGCTTCTGCCGACACCTCAAGGTTGAGCGTCATGTCGATCCCGTACCGGGCGAGCTTCTCTCCGCTGAAGGGGAGCGTTGCGGTATAGAAATCGTTGACGTCGAATACGTTGAACACCGTGCTGCACGGACGGATCGCGTCTTCATCAACGACACCGGGAGCGTTGAAGGTGTAAGTACGGCATCTGACACCGTTTTCCAGCTCCATTCCGGCTCCGATAAGGTTGGCAATCGCGCCGCCGCGGGAATGTCCCGTGATCAGCATACAGTCCTTCAAGCCGGGATCACCATGAGCCGCCACGTACTCGTCAATAAACTCTTCGGCCCGTGCGGCCGCAATGGCAAAGCCCTTGCATACAGACGGCTCTGTCCATTCGGGATGCGCACCCGTCAGCGCTTCATACGCGCCGCCCCCGCATCCGGGATCAAACGTGCTGATCCACTCCTGCGCGGAGAAGCAGCCGCGTATGACGACAACATAAGCGTTGTACTTGTCGCCGACGTTCCGGTGAGCCAGCGTCAGCGTGACGCTGTCGTTGCCGTCGGCGGTATACTCCTTGGCCTTGAAGGACTCGATATGCACGACGTCCTCAAAGCCGAGCGTCTCGAGCAGCACGGTGGGCGTGTATTCGTCAGCGGAAAGGCTGTCGATCAGTACGCGGTTCTGCGTTCCCTTGGCCAGATCCTTTTCACGGTAGTACGAGTCGGCGCAGAGCAGCGCCGCAAAGGACGCGAGATCCGCGTTGTACTTTTCGGGTTTGCCGTCCGTCAGCCACGCGGGATCGAAGGTCAGATCGGCCGCGACACGGTCACCCGCCTGCCCGGCAAATACGGCTCCCTCGACCGTTACGGGAACGGTCACGCGCTCTTCCCTGCCCGCACATCCGGTGAGCAGGCCCGCGGTCAGCAGGACGGCAAGCAGGAGACACAGAAGTTTTCTTGTGATTCCGGAACTACGGTAATTCATGATTCAAGTCATTCCCTCTCTTGTATTCAAAGTCCTTACTATTATACCGGGAAACCGCCCTTTTGTCAAGAGCGTCGGGATATCTGATTGAAAACGAGGATCATCCGGTAATGTGAATTTTTCAGTTCCTATTGCAAAAGCACGGACTTTCGTGTATAATAAGACAAAACTTATCCGGAGGTTTGCGTATGCCTACATTCAAATCTGCGCGGGAACGTATGCGGCAGGCGGTCGCGGACGCGATCGCCGACGGCAACAGCGCTCTCGCCAACGAGATCACCGCGAACGTCATGGTCGGCACCACGATGCTCATCGTTTTCGTGCTTTTGCTGATCTGCTTCGGGCTCAACGAGATCGGGGTATTCACGGTCGATAAAACCGTTATGAGATGGTCCGTGCTGGCGGCCTCTATCGTCGAGCTGCCGATCACGATCGTCAATTTCTTTTTCGTCGGCACGAAGCCGTGGCTCCGCAGAGCGCTGGTCGGTGATCTTGTGGTGGTCTGCGCGATCCTTGCCTGCGCGCTCGGCCACAACGTGACGATGGTCATGATCCTGCCCACCATGATCAGCACACGATATTTTGACCAGAAATACACCGCCAAGGTCGCCGTATTCACCGCGGTCATCTTCCTCGCCGCCGCGGTGCTGAACGGCTTCTTCGGCGTCATCAATCTGAACGTCTACCTGTTCTCCGAGGCCGTCAGCCTGCACGCCGATGCCGGTCAGACGCTGCGGGAGGCGCTGTCTCTTGCCGGGTTTGAACGATCTGCTTATATCAAGAATCTCCTGCTCAACGAATTCATCCCGCGGTGCATGGCGTTTCTGGCTATGTCCGTGACCTGCCGCTTCATCGCGCAGCGCGGCAAGGACATGATCGATATGGAATCCGAAAAGACACGCAAAACGGCACGTATCGAAACCGAGTTGGATCTTGCGACCCGCATCCAGACGAGTATGCTGCCCTGCTACACCCCCGCCTTCCCCGGTCATGAGGACATTGACCTTCAGGCTGTCTACTACCCCGCGAAGGAGGTCGGCGGAGATTTTTACGACTACTTCATCATCGACAAAACGCACGTCGGCGTGGTTATCGCGGACGTATCGGGCAAGGGCGTCGGTGCCGCTCTGTTCATGACCATCTCCAAAATGGTGATCAAAAATCAGATGCAGCTCGGGATCTCTCCTGCCGAAGCCATGACCAACGCCAACCGCCAGCTCTGCGAGAACAATGACGCGGGGCTGTTCGTCACGTGCTGGGTCGGCGTGTACGATACCGAGTCACACATGATGACCTTTGTCAACGCCGGACACAACCCGCCCGTACTTTTGCGTAAAGGTCAGGCACCCTGCTTCATCCCGCAGCGCAGCGGACTTGTGCTTGCCGGCATGGAAGACACCCTGTACACGCAGGAGCAGCTGGAGCTGTCCCGCGACGACGAGATCTTCTTCTATACCGACGGCGTGTCTGAAGCGATGGACCGAAGTGAACAACTTTTCGGAAACGCGCGGCTGCTGGAATGTCTTGACAAGAGCCGCTCGCTTTCCAACGCGGAGCAGATCTCCGGGCTCAAGCAGGATATCGACCGCTTTGCGGACGGTCAGGAGCAGTTTGACGATATCACGATCATGTGTATGAAAATCAACGAATGACCGGCGCTCGGGGGCCCACCCCCCGGCCCCCTCCCGTGCGCGGGGGAGAGGAAGACCGGCGTTGTGCCGCCGGAAACCGGGCGTTTCCGCATCGCCGGAGATTCAATTAAACTTTTTTCCCCACCCCCCTGACCCCCCGCCCCACGGGCGGGGGGAATATCTTATTTTATAGCAGGGAGAAGGGAGCGGCGATGCCGCTCCCTTCTCCCTGCACCCTCATCCTGCGGGACGCGGAGAGCAGAGGAAGGCCGGCGTTCTGCCGCCGGAAACCCGGCGTTTCCGCATCGCCGATAGTGCTGCTAAACCTTTTTCCCCCACCCCCCTGACCCCCCGCCCCACGGGCGGGGGGAATCTTTTATTATGTAAGCAAGGAGAAGGGCCGCCTGCGGGCGGCCCTTCTCCTTGCATCCTCATCCCGGGGAACCGCGCCTGCGGGACGCGGGGGAACAACGAAAAAGGCGGGCGCCCATGACGGCACCCACCAATCTCGTTCAGCGTAAACTCAACCTTGGTCAATCTTTGACCC
>JAKSPU010000195.1 GCA_024404505.1 Clostridia bacterium | reverse complement strand
ACGCCCGCGCCCGCGGCACCGACCGTATGTGCTCCTTCGGCGACTGGGTCGCTCTTTCCGACGTCTGCGACGTGACCACCGCCAAGATGATCAAGCGCGAGGTCTCCGACGGTATCATCGCCCCCGGCTACGAGCCCGAGGCACTCGAGATCCTCAAGTCCAAGCGCAAGGGCGGCTACAACATCGTGCAGATCGACCCCGACTACGTTCCTGATCCCGTTGAGCATAAGCAGGTCTTCGGCATCACCTTCGAGCAGGGCCGCAACAACTTCAAGATCGACCGTGAACTGCTCTCCAACCTCGTCACCGCCAACAAGGAGCTGCCCGAGTCTGCGGTCCGCGATCTGATCGTCGCGCTGATCACGCTCAAGTACACGCAGTCCAACTCCGTCTGCTACGCCGTGGACGGTCAGGCGATCGGCGTCGGTGCCGGTCAGCAGTCCCGTATCCACTGCACGCGCCTCGCCGGCTCCAAGGCAGACACCTGGTTCCTGCGTCAGCATGAGAAGGTGCTGAACCTGCCCTTCCTGCCCACGCTCGGCCGCCCCGACCGTGACAACGTGATCGACGGCTACATCAACAAGAACGAAGAGGACGTCTGCGCTGACGGCATCTGGCAGAAGTACTTCACCGAGCAGCCTGCTCCCCTGACCGCAGAGGAGGCCCGCGCCTTCCTCGCCAGCCGCGAGGGTGTCGCCCTCGGCTCCGACGCGTTCTTCCCCTTCTCCGATAACATCGAGCGCGCATACCGCTCCGGCGTCAAGTACATCGCCGAGCCCGGCGGCTCCATCCGCGACGACCTCGTCATCGAATGCGCCGACAAGTACGGTATGGCCATGGCCTTCACCGGCATGAGACTGTTCCATCATTAAGGAGTTTTTTCCCGGGGGGGAGGAGAAAACTTCTTGAAAGAAGTTTTCTCCTCCCCCCGGACTCCCTTCTGTTTTCAAGAACTTTCAAGCAAATAATTGAAAGTTCTTGGAGTTCTCAGGACCTTCTTTCAAGAAGGTCCTGAGCGGGTGCAGGGCAGAGCCCTGCAAACGTCAATAATATGTTATCCCAACGACTGAAGAAAGGGTGACAACGAAATGAAACTCATGGTCGTAGGCGGCGGCGGGCGCGAGCACGCCATCATCAAAAAGCTGAAACAGAATCCGAACGTGACCCGCATCTACGCGCTGCCCGGAAACGGCGGCATCGCCAAGGATGCGATGTGCATCCCGATCGGAGCCAAGGATATTGACGGCATCGTGCGCTTCGCGGTCAACAACGGCATCGACTACGCCGTAGTCGCACCGGACGATCCGCTGGTGCTGGGCTGCGTCGACGCGCTGGAGGCAGAGGGCATCCCCTGCTTCGGTCCGCGTGCCAACGCCGCCATCATCGAGGGAAGCAAGGTCTTCTCCAAGAATCTCATGAAAAAGTATGGCATCCCCACCGCGCGGTACGAGGTCTTCACCGACATGGAAAAGGCGCTTGCCTACGTGAAGACGGCTCCGATCCCCACGGTCATCAAGGCAGACGGTCTGGCGCTCGGCAAGGGCGTCATCATCGCCGGGACGCGCGGGGAAGCCGAGGACGCGATCCGCGAAATGATGCAGGATCACAAGTTCGGCAAGAGCGGAGATCAGGTCGTCATCGAGGAATTCCTCACGGGTCCCGAGGTATCCGTGCTGGCCTTCACGGACGGCAAGACCGTCAAGCCCATGGTGTCCTCCATGGATCACAAGCGGGCGGGAGACAATGACACCGGCCTCAACACCGGCGGCATGGGTACCGTCGCGCCCAATCCCTACTACACGCCCGACGTGGCTGACGTGTGCATGAAGACCATCTTCCTGCCCACCATCGCCGCTATGAACGCCGAGGGCCGCACCTTCAAGGGCTGCCTGTACTTCGGCCTCATGATCACGCCGGACGGCCCGAAGGTCATCGAGTACAACTGCCGCTTCGGTGATCCCGAGACGCAGGTCGTGCTGCCCCTGCTGGAATCCGATCTGCTGACGGTCATGCAGGCGACCACGAACGGCACGCTCGCCGAGACCGAGGTCAAGTTCCGTGACGCACACGCCTGCTGCGTGATCATGGCGTCCGCGGGCTACCCCGTATCCTACGGGAAGGGATACGAGATCACGATGCCCGACGACATCGCCGACAGCGTATACGTTGCCGGTGCCGCCGAGAAGGACGGCAGGCTGGTCACATCCGGCGGCCGCGTGCTGGGCGTCACCGCCGTGGCAGACAGCCTGTCCGAAGCCATCGACGCGGCCTACGGCAAGGTCTCCCGCATCCACTTCGACAATCAGTTCTGCCGCCGGGACATCGGTCAGCGGGCCCTCAAGGCAGGAAAGGAGAACTGACCAATGGTTTACAGAGTATACGTTGAAAAGAAGTCGGAGCAGGCACACGAGGCGCAGGCGCTTCTGTGGGAGGCGCGCGGTCTGCTCGGCATCAAATCGCTTCTCGCCGTGAACGTCGTCAACCGCTACGACGCGGAAAACATCACGCCCGAGCTGTTCGACTATGCCCGCCGGGTCGTCTTCTCCGAGCCGCAGCTCGACTACGTGTATGACGAGCTGACGTATGCGGACGAGGACGCCGTGTTCGCCGTGGAGTATCTGCCCGGTCAGTTCGACCAGCGTGCCGACTCCGCCGCGCAGTGCATCCAGATTCTGTCACAGGGCAACCGCCCCGTGATCCGCACCGCAAAGATCTATATCCTCAAGGGCGAGCTCACCGCCGCAGAGGTCGAGGCGTTCAAGAAGTACGTCATCAACCCCGTCGAGGCCCGTGAAGCGTCGCTCGACAAACCCGAGACGCTCCTCACACAGTACGACATCCCCACGACCGTCCGCACACTGGACGGCTTCCGTGAGCTTGACCGCTTCGGTCTTGAGAGCTTCGTCCGGGAGTACGGCCTCGCTATGGACGCCGACGATATCGCGTTCTGCCGCGATTACTTCCGCACCGAGCATCGTGATCCCACGATCACCGAGATCCGCATGATCGACACCTACTGGTCCGATCACTGCCGCCATACCACCTTCAACACCGTCATCGACAGCGTGACCTTTGAGGACGCGCTGCTGCAGTCTGCCTACGACCGTTACCTCGGCGTCCGCCGGGAACTGGGCCGCACCAAGCCCGTCTGCCTCATGGATGTCGCCACGCTGGCCGGCCGGTACCTCAAGCGCACCGGCAAACTCGATAAGTTGGACGAGTCCGAGGAGATCAACGCCTGCACCGTCAGGATGAACGTCACGGTGGACGGTGTGGACGAGCCGTGGCTGCTGCTGTTCAAGAACGAGACGCACAACCATCCCACCGAGATCGAGCCCTTCGGCGGCGCGGCCACCTGCATCGGCGGCGCGATCCGCGACCCGCTGTCCGGACGCAGCTACGTGTACGGCGCTATGCGCGTTACCGGCGCGGCCGATCCCCTGAAGCCTCTCTCCGAAACCATCCCCGGCAAGCTGCCCCAGCGCAAGATCGTGCAGACGGCTGCCGCCGGTTACTCCTCCTACGGCAACCAGATCGGTCTCGCGACCGGCATCGTGGACGAGCTGTACCACCCCGGCTACGCGGCCAAGCGCATGGAAATTGGTGCCGTCATCGCAGCGACCCCGGCTGAGAACGTCCGCCGCGAGGTCCCTGCAGACGGTGACATCGTGATCCTGCTCGGCGGCCGGACCGGCCGCGACGGCATCGGCGGTGCTACCGGCTCCTCCAAGGCACACAACGCGCATTCCGTCGAGACCTGCGGCGCGGAGGTCCAGAAGGGCAACGCTCCCGAGGAGCGCAAGCTGCAGCGTCTGTTCCGCAACGGCGAGGCCTGCCGCATGATCAAGCGCTGCAACGACT
>JAKSPU010000194.1 GCA_024404505.1 Clostridia bacterium | reverse complement strand
GCGGCATCGCCGCTCCCTTCTCCCTGCTATAAAATAAGATATTCCCCCCGCCCGTCGGGCGGAGTCAAAGCCCTGCTGCCGGATAATCCAGACGTTACGCAACGCCGTCCGCTGCCGCGTTGAAGGCGCACTCCTCGTCCGTCAGCGCCCGGTTGTAAACGCGGAAGGAGCGGAACACGGTCTCGCAGCAGCTGTCTGCCGCGTTGTGGCCGATGTACAGGTCGCCGATTTCAAGCGATCCCGTGGCAGCCTTCAGTTCACCCTTCAGTTCCCCGTTGACGTAGATGCGGGCAAATTCACCCTGCTTGTAGGTGATGGTGATCAGGGCGTTCTGCATGATGTTCAGCGCGTCCGGGACCTTGATGCGCCCGTTGTTGAGCGACTTCAGCTCCAGCACGTTCTCGGAGTTGCGGCGGAACAGGTTGATATGCTCGTTGCCGCTGGAAAGAATGTCGTTGTAGAGCGTGCCCGTCGAGTTCAGCTCGCCGAGCAGCATCTCGACCGTGAATTCCTTGCCCTCCAGCACCTGCACGACCTTGACGGGGAAATACGTCGTCTCGTTGTTGACGTACAGACCGTCGTCCACGAAGTGCGTCTTCTCGGTGACCTTGATCTTCACGTCGTACCCGCCGGCGAGATCCTCCCAGACGGCAGCGTTGCTGTCATGCCCCTTGCGGGTGTTCATCGTGCCGCTGTAGCAATGCGCCAGACCGTCCTGCACGTAGGGCGTCTCCACGGGCGTGAAGCCGGGAGTCGGTGCGCCGGGATCGACGTTCAGATTGCCCTCCCGGTACGGCAGGATGTACGGCAGCTCGATGGTCATCTCCGGCAGCACCTTGGTCCACTGCGCCACGCGGTCGATGCGCCCGGGATACTTCTTGTACATACCCGCGACGATGTTGTACTCGTCAGGCTCAAGGAAGGTCTCTCCGTAGAGCCATTCGCGCGTGGTATCGGTGCCGTAGGTCTTGCTCTCATTCTTCCAGACCCAGACGGGCGTAGGCCACAGATGGATCTGTGCGTCGATAGCGGCGTAGCAGGCCTTGTTGACACCGGCCTGACCGTGGTGGGCCATCTGGACGATGTCGCTCTTGAGCGCTTCGCCGTAGGTATCCTGCAGGCGCTTGCCGGCGATCGGGCCGCAGTCGCCGAGGAAGAGGATGCTCTGTCCGTCCACCCAGAAGCGGGTGATCATGCTCTGGTCGTTGAGGTTGGAGTAGCCGTCCTTGATGCTCCACGTCTGCAGGACCTCGATGCGGACGCCGTCGATGTTGAACTCAAGGCCGTTTTTGATCGCTTCCTCGTTGACGACGGCACCGTTGATGGTGTCGTAGTAGTCCTTGCCCTCGGCGACCTCGGCGCCGATGACGGCTCCGTACGCGTTCATGTTCTCACGCAGCCGCGCGATCTGCATATCGTCGCTCGTGCCGGTGAATTCGGACGTGCCGAAGGGCGGGAAATCAAAGTAGATGTTGTTGATCTTGTAGTTGGACTCCGGCGTGTAGTCCCGCATCATCTTGGAGATCTCGTTCATGTGGTCCTTGTGCGCGTGCGTCAGGAACCACGCCTCGACCTCAAAGTAATCGTTGTCCCCGACACCGGCGATGGCGCGCAGCGCGGCGGGCAGGTAAGGTGCCTTGTCTTTTCCGACGCCGTCTTCGCCGCCGTCGATGACGATCAGCTTGTTATGCGTCGTTCTGATGACGTAGCACATCGTCAGGCTCTGATCCTCCGGTGCCAGCTGGTACAGCGCGACCTTGTAGGTCTCCTCTTCGGTCTCTGTCTCCGGCTCGGTTTCGGGCTCGGTATCAGGCTCCGTTGCCGGAGCGGCGGTTTCAGGCTCCGTTGCCTCGTCGGGCGTCGTGGCGGGAGCAGCCTCTGTATCGGTCTCCGTGCCGCCCGCGGGATCGTCCTTTCCGTTGTTGCAGGCTGTCATCAGGACCACGCTCAGCACGCACAGCATGAGCAGCGCAAGGCCCGCGATCAGGATCCGTTTCATTTTCATTCAATGTCTCCTTCTGCCGCATAAGCGGCGTATTGGAATATTCATACATATTATACTCTACACGAATCGATTTGTCAAGAGCACACACCGATCTGCTTGCTCATCCTTTTCGGGTAAAGCATAAAAATCCGGTTATCCGTATTGACAATTTTTGCTTTTTCGTATATAATGGTTTTGACAATGATACCCTGACTGCTGCGGAAGGAACCAAGTTGATTTTTACGGAGGTTTGAATCATGAAAAAGCATATCGTCGGCTTTTCCCGATCGCTGTCCCTGATACTGGCGGCTCTGATGCTGATCTCATTGATTTCCTGCGCCGAAAGCGGCGATACCCCGGACGATACCTCGCCCCAAGCCACCGAAGCCGGCAGTGAGGCCGCGACGGACGATCCCGAATACAGATGCGATCTTCCCGACGACCTGAACTTCGGCACCGAGGTCAACTACCTCTACACGATCGCCGCCAACCGGGACGACGAGCTGGTCAGCGAGGACTACGGTCTCGGCGTGGTCTCGGATTCCGTTTACGAGCGGAATGCGGCCGTTTCCGAAAAGCTCGGCGTCGACCTTGCGTTCACCGGGCGGAACTCCGATATCGACACCGCCTCCGCGATCTCCGGACTCGTGTCGGCCGGAGACAAGTCGGTCGACATTTTCGTCATCGGCACCTATTCCGTTCTGACGCCCATTCTGGCAGGCCACTACCTCAACCTGAACGGGATCTCCAACCTCGATCTGTCCAAGCTCTACTGGAACCAGTACTACAACGAGATGATGACCTTCACCTCGGACAACCTCCAGTTCGCGGCCACTTCCCCCACCGCCATCTCCATGTTCCGTGACGGCTACCTGACCATTTTCAACCGGGATAAGCTGGCCGAATACCAGATCCCCGATCTGTACGAGACCGTATGGAACGGAGATTGGACGCTGGAATACCAGTACGGCCTGATCAAGGACGTCTACACCGACGCCAACGGCGACGGCAAGCGGGATATCGACGACTTCTTCGGCTTCTATGTCGGCAACGTAACGGATATGGACGTGTACGCCGTCTCGTCGGACATCCATCTGGCTGTCCGCGATGAAAACGGTGATCTTCTCTATAACACCGACGCCTTTGAGCGCCTCGTAGACATGGGTGAAAAGGTCAGCGCCCTGTGCAACGCACCCGGCACGTATCTGGTCAATTCCTTCAACGAGGGCTTTGACGTTCCCATTGAGAAGTTCACGCAGAAAAAGGCGCTGATGGCAACCACCATGTTCGGCCTCGTGGAGCGGAACATCGAGTATCTGGCCGACATCAGCTACGGCATCGCGCCGATCCCCAAGCTCACCAAGGAGCAGGCGCACTACGGCACCTATATCCAGGATCAGGTGTCCTGCTTCGGCATCTCGGCATCCATCGGCGACGAGGACCGTCAGGCCGTGCTGGGCGCGGTCATGGAGGCTATGTCCTACTACAGCTACGTGATCGTTCGTCCGGCCTACTACGACGTCGCCCTGTCCCTGCGCTTCATGCAGGACCCGCAGTCCAAGGCTATTCTGGACACCATGTTTGAGTCCATTTCCTTCGACTATGTGTACGCCACCTCGCTCGGCGGCGTCCGCGACTCCATGCGCTCCGTCATTTCCTCCACCAAGCCCGCGATCGCGTCTCAGGAGAAGAAGTGGCAGAAGCTGGTCGAGAACGCGCTGAAATCCCAGCAGAGGTCTCTTGATAAGTTGAAGAACAAATAATCGTCTGCCGATATGAGCCGAGCGTTTCCGCATCGCCGGAAGTGCTGCTTAACCTTTTCCCCCACCCCCCTGACCCCCCGCCCCACGGGCGGGGGGAATATCTTATTTTATAGCAGGGAGAAGGGAGCGGCTGCGCCGCT
>JAKSPU010000193.1 GCA_024404505.1 Clostridia bacterium | reverse complement strand
ACCTTTCGCCCATTTTCAGGATGTTTTCGGGCTCCCCGTCGCCGTCGGCATAGGTTATTTCGCCCGCGTCAGCGGCAAGGTTATCGGTGATGATGTTCATCAACGTGGACTTGCCGCTGCCGTTGGGGCCGAGCAGGGCGTAGATGCCCGGCTCGAGGTCGGCGGTGAAGTCGATGAGAGCGCGGGTCTTCCCGTAGGATTTGGAAACATGATTGATAGTCAGTCTCATTTTGCAGCTCCTTTCCGCCGGTTCCCGGCATAGCGTCGATTGACAAGCACGAGCAGCACCGCCGTCAGCAGGGCGAAGCCGACCGTCAGCGCGGTCATGATGATCCAATCCTTCGCCCCGTGCGAGGTACTGAACAGCCACAGGTCGGTGCCGTCGAGCAGGAGGGTCAGGTCGAGGTACGACATGAACGTGATGCCGAACTTGCGGCACACGAACGGCACCGCGACGACCAGCGCGGCGGCGCAGACGGCATAGACCTTGCGTTTGAACAGTTCTCCGAACGCCAGCACGAGCATGGACGCAATCATTAAGCCCACGAAGCGCATCAGCAGACGGATAATCACAAACGCCAGCAGCGACAGCGTCCCGTCCGTGAACTGGAACAGCTCGACGGACAGAAGCGGCGACGACAGGTGATCGAGCGACAGCCGCGCGAACGCTGTGATTGTCTCCATTGCTTCAAAGATAACGGCCAGTGCGGCGGACAGCACGGCGGCGAAGGACATCTTTGCCTTGAAGGTGTCCTGCCGTCCGCGCTTGGTGGAGCGGATGAGCGAGCGCACCGGGTCCTTGCCGCTCTGTGTGCTGTACTCGTCCGCGAAGGTGCCCGAGACTGTGAACAGCATCAAGAGGAGCAGCAGCCAGTCCACACCGGCGGTGAGGTAGGTCAGCCAGTCGTCCTCGAAGAGGAAGTCGGCGCTGATGCCCCGCTCCGCCTGCAGGTCGGTCAGGTACAGCTCGTGGTTCCATATCCGCGCAAAGCCGCCCTCGTGGACGGTCGCGTAGTCGACATCCTCCTGATAGGCGCTGAACTCCTCGGCGGTGATCTGACCGGCGAAAAACGCCCGCTGCATCGCGTCCTGCTTTGCCAGCGTCGTGGTGATGAACTCGTTCTCCGCGTGAATGGCGGCAGACTTATCAGACGTCTGTGGGCCCTCCCACTCGGTCAGGTAGTCGCGGTAGACCGCCAGCGTAAAGCCCCGCGCGGGCTGCATCTGCCGGACGAGCAGGAAGCCGCGCAATAGAAGTATAGCAGCCAACAGCAGGATCAATTTTGGGGACAACACCTGCTTGTACCACTCGTAGTAGGTCAGGCTGTGGCCTTTTTCCTGCTTCTGAGTTTTTGGCTTGGACGCGGACATCTTGCCGCTCATGCGGTCGGTCAAAGCCTTCACCCGCTCCGGCAGACCGGACAGGACGGTGCGGAGGCGATGCCGTGCGCCTGCGGGATGCCGCATGGTGAACAACGGGACAGTCACGGCGAAGAGTAACACGGCAATCAGCGGGAACATCCACGCGCAAAATGTGCGGTACTCCGCAAGTCGGTTGCCGACGACGAAGACGTCGTACTTGCTCACCTCCTCGGTGAAGACCATGTACCCGTAAGGATTGACGAGTTTGTAGAGCCGGTCGGAAGCGTTGTGGTACACCCAATACCCGCCCGCACCGGCCAGCAGACCGACGAGGAAGGTGACGGGGGTACTGTCGGTCAGCACCATCACAAGCGCGCAGACGCACGCGAACAGCACGCCGACGGACAGTTTTGCGCCCGTGAAGTGCAGGAGGTACCCGCCGACCGTCCACTTATAGGGGACGAACACGAAATCGTCGAACGCCTGAATCGCTTGTGAAAGACTTGAAAATCCGCACTTGAGGCCTACGGCCAGCAGCGTCGAGAGCAGGAACGACAGCACCGTGACGGCGGCGAACAGCACCGACACGCACAGCTTGGCAGCGGCGGTGTGTGACCGCCCCTTCGCGTATGCGCGGAGCAGGTACGCCCCGCCGGAATGCTCGGCGGCGAACAGCGAGGTCACACCGACCAGTATCACGACCAAAATAAACAGGTTGACCGGCTCAAATCCGAAGAATTGATCCCAACCCTTTTTTAGCTCCGGCTTGAAGGTCAGGTCCTCCGTCCGGGCGGTGTAGGTGTTGACGATGCTGTCCTGCTTGATGCAGGCAAGAGAGGATTCCGTCTGCCCGAAGGACTCGATCAGCTCGCGCTTGTTCCGCGCGGCGGCCTGAATCACGGGCGTGACCTTGCCGACGTAGGCGGGCTTCATGTCCAGCACGGTCGCCTGCATCGTGCTGATGAGGGTGAGGTCGTTGAGCCGGGCGGACTTATCCGGGTTCTGGTCGAAGGTGGTGGGCAGGTCGAATTCGTATTTTTCGCCCTTCATCTGCGCTTCGATGAACTTCGGGATCTGCTCCTGCTGCTTTTTGTTCAGCTCGTCCCGGTACGCCATCAGCGCCTCCGGGTCGGCACGGTACGCCTCCAGCACCGCCTCCATGCCGGACACGTTCTCCGGAGGCGTCGCGTTCAGATAACACAGCACGCCGTTCACGACCAGCAGCAGCGCGAACAGCCCCCACAGAAAGCGGGCGGAGCGGAGCTTGGTCAGCTCGTATTGGATCAGTCGGGGACGCATGGGCGGGGCCTCCTTTTCATAAACGTACAGTATGGTTCAAATACCAGCAGGCGGCGGGGTGCGCGGATACTTCTTCGGGTCGTCGAGGATCTCCCCGCTTTCCGAGCGGGTCAGTCCCGTGGCAAACTCGAAGATCCGGAAGCAACCCGGAAGGGCGTCATCCATCCAGACGATGCCCTCCGGTGTGGCATATGCCCAGCTGCCGGGATAGCAATACCCAAGCAGCTCCTCCTGCCCGCCGTCCATGTCGATCTTCACGACGGCTGACAGATACATCAAGTGTTGGTCACCGGAATACTGCCACGGAGAGGCATCCGCCTTCCACCGCTCGTCGATCTGCCAGAAGCCCTGGCGCAGCAGAAGATAGAAGGCATCTCCCACGATAAACGTCATATTCGGGCAGGCGCTCGTCATCCTCTCGATCTCTCCGGTACGCAGGTCGATACGGACAAACGCCGAGTCCATCGTGTTTTTCTGCGCGAATCCGTCCGGGTAGTTGTCGATCACAGTGTACCAGTACCCGTCCCGCATGGCGTCGTACCATTTCCGGTACCAACGCTGATGCGCGGCGTCGATTGTAACGATGGTGCGAATAGTCCCTCTCTCCGGACTCCACGCATACAGCGTGTCATTTGTCAATAGGTAAATGGTTCTGTTCAGAATGGTCAGAATGGAAGCGCTTTCGGGAAGTACGCCGTCAATGACCATCAGATCCTCGTTCTTGTCGGTACTCAGATCAAGGCGGACCAACGTCCGGCGATAATCTGAAAGCGTATCCCCGCCGCCCGCGATGGGGCGGTATTGAATGGAATACGCATACGAGCCGTACACGATATAAGTGCCGATGCTCTGGTAGATTTCATGAACGGGTGTGACCCGCATCTGCTTCTTCATCAGCTCCTTGTTGTACGGGATCATGCTGTCTTGAATAGCGTGGTACTCCCCGGTCGTGTAGTCGTAAGAGGAGAAGACGTCGTGATATTCGGCAGAACCTTCGGTGTCCGTATCAACAATGTAGGAACGGATGTAGTACACCTTGTTTTCATACAGAAAACCCATCTGGTAAATCGGGCCCAGCATACACGCGTCTTTCAGATCACTCAAATACACCATATTGTTGTGCTTACAGAACGGGTCACGGCACACGGGCGTGAATTCAAACGTTTCAAGATTGATCTTGCTGATTCCCTGATGGGAAGTGTTTGTGAACATATAGGTGTCATTCAGCAAAAGCCCGTTATTTGACAGGATATGCGTTCTTTCCGCATCTTCGGCGGCCGTCCCGATGAAAAAGTCGGT
>JAKSPU010000192.1 GCA_024404505.1 Clostridia bacterium | reverse complement strand
ATCCTTAAGCCCTTCTTTCAAGAAGGGCTTAAGCGGGGTCCGGGGCAGAGCCCCGTAAACGCGTCCCCGGGGTCCGGGGCAGGGCCCCGGCGTACTTATTACTCCATATCATCATTTTCCGGAAACCTCAGCGGCCTGCGGTCGGGGAGGTGGAAGCCGTCGACGCCGCCCTTCTGCATCGCGTTGAAGATGCGATGACGCAGACCCTTGTTCTGCAGCTCAAGCTGGTGGAGAAGCTGCTTCATTTCCTCCCGTTCGGTTTTCTCGTCCGCCGGACAGCGGCTCGGAACCACGGGCAGCCCGGCCTCCTTCGCAAAGGCCCGGATCTCCTTTTCCGGCACGTACAAAAGCGGCCGGATCACCCGGATGTCCGTCCTCGACAGGTAGGTCACCGGCTGGAAGCAGCCGATCCGCCCCTCGTAGAACAGATTCAGCATGAACGTCTCGACCGCGTCGTCAAAGTGATGACCCAGCGCGACCGTCGTGCAGCCCTCGGCCTTCGCGGCATTGTGCAGCGCACCGCGGCGCAGCTTGGCACACAGCGAGCAGGGATTCTGCTCCTTGCGGACGTCGAAAATGATGTGCGAGATCTCCGACGGCACCACCTTGTAGGGGACGTCCAGCTCATTACACATCGCCTGAATGGGCGAAAAGTCACCCGCCTTGCCTTCAAAGCCCATGTCCACGGTGATCGCCGTAAGCTCGAACGGAACGGGATAGAACTGCCGGATGCGCGCCATAGCCGCAAGCAGGGTCAGCGAGTCCTTGCCGGCGGAGACGCCGACACAAACCTTGTCGCCGGGCCGGATCATCTCGTAGTCGTCCAGCGCGCGGCGGGTGTAGCTCAGGATGTGCTTCATGTGCTCCATAATCGAAAAATCCTTTCACATCAAGGAATTATCGCGTGATAAAGACCTCGGGGAACGCGCAGCCGCCGTAGATGAAGTCCGAGTCGGCGGACGGGATCATGCGGCTGTCCGGCTTGTCGGGGCGCTCCGCGTCCGGGACCCAGAGGCAGAGCGGCGGGGTCAGGAACAGCCCCGGAGACGCGCACTTCACCGCCTCGACGAGGATCATCGACGGCTTCGCGGCGGGCGTCGCCTGCACGGCGGTCAGCCGCTTCGGCTCGAGCCGCGCGTCACGCATGGCGGCGAACAGCTCCGTCATGCGCTCCGGACGGAACACGCAGACAAACCGCCCGTGATCCTTGAGGATGCGCCCGGCGGCGGCGCAGAAGTCCGCGACCGTCCCGGCAGCCTCGTGGCGGGCAAGGTATTTTTCGTTACTTACGTTGCCCGCGCCGGACCCCGCCTTCATGTAGGGCGGGTTGGCGGTGACGAGCCCGACCTCGCCGCCGACGTCGTCCGGACCCAGACTGCGGACGTCGCGGCAGAGCGGCGTCAGGCGGTCGGAGAAGCCGTTGACGGCGGCGTTCTCGCGGATGACGTCACAGAAGGATCCCTGCAGCTCCACAGCAACAAAGGACGCCGCCTTGCGCCGCGCGAGGCAGAGCAGGGGGATGATGCCGGTCCCGGCGCCGAGGTCGACCGCGCGGGTGCGCGGCTGGGGGCGGACGTAGGCGGCGAGGAGGTACGCGTCGGTGCCGAAGCAGAGGCCGCCGCGGCGCTGCGTCAGGCGCAGCTGCTCGTTGACCTGTTCCGTAAAAAGAGATGACTCGTTTTCACTCATGATACGGCTCCTTTCCGAAAATACTCAGAATCTTCCGCGGGACGTCTCCCGCCTCTCCCGAAAAGAAATCCCCCGGCCCAGCTCCTTGGGGAGCATGAGCCGGGGCTGTGGCCTCTTTTACGGTTGAATATTACTCAGCCTTGGGAGCCTCAACAGGGCAGTTCTCGGCGCAGGTACCGCAGTCGATGCACTTGTCGGCGTCGATCTCGTACTTGCCGTCACCCTCGGTGATAGCCTCAACGGGGCAGTTCTCAGCGCACAGACCGCAGGAGATGCAGTCGTCGGAAATCTTGTATGCCATGATATATGTCCTCCTCTTACGTATTCTATCGCACCATACTATGCGACCGCTTATATTATAACATATCCACGGATTTTTGCAAGTGGTTGCGGCAGGTAAAAATTGATGAAAAACGATCTGAAATTGTAAATAATGTGTGTATACCGACAAAAAATCGTTCAGATATCGGAATCCGGCTCGCTCGGCTCGTCCGCGGGAACGTCCGCCGGCGCGGGCGCGGCCCCGTCACCGGGACGGCAGCAGGCGGTCTGGATCGTCACGTCCTCCCGCTTGTACTTCTTGGGCGCGGCATCCGGGTCGCGGCGCAGACTGACCTTGACCTCACCCGGCAGCGGGTAGATCTCGGTCACGACACCGGGTCCGTCGGGCGTCATGACGAAGGAGCCGGGAGAAGGCGTGCGGCGGATCTCCTCCTGATAGGTGTCGTACTCGTAGCGCAGACAGCACATGAGACGGCCGCAGACGCCGGAGATCTTGGAGGAATTGAGGGACAGATTCTGCTCCTTGGCCATCTTCATGGAGACCTGACCGAAGTCGGAGAGGAACGTGGAGCAGCACAGGGGACGTCCGCAGGCACCGAGACCGCCGATCATGCGGGCCTCGTCGCGGATGCCGATCTGCCGCAGCTCGATGCGGATATGGAAGACGGAAGCGAGATCGCGGACGAGCTCACGGAAGTCGACGCGTCCGGCGGAGGTGAAGTAGAACAGCAGCTTGGAATTGTCGAAGGTGTACTGCGCGGTGACGAGCTTCATGTCGAGCTTGTGCTGCCGGATCTTCTGGACGCCGATGCGGTAGGCCTCGGCCTCCTTCTCGTGGTTTTCGCGGTTGTGGGCGGCGTCCTCCTCGGTAGCGACGCGCACCAGCGGGCGGAGCGGCGGGACGACCAGCGATTCGTCGACGAGGCAGTTCGGCAGGCAGATCTCGCCGTACTCCATGCCGCGCGCGGTCTCGACGATGGCGTGCTGACCGGTCTGGCACTTGTTGCGGCCGGGGGCGAAGAAGTACGTCTTGCCGCCCGCGCGGAAGCGGACGCCGACGATGACGACCTTGCCCTCGGGGATCACGTCGGGGATGACGCGGGACTGCGGCGTGCAGGTCTCGAATTGCAGGATGCGCTCCAGCTCCGCGGCGTCGGGGGTGTAGGGATCGCCGGACGCGGCCTCCTCGGGGACGTCCTCGATGAGGAGGTTGTCCATCTGGGGCAGCTCCTGCTGCCGCGCGGCGTGGTGAGGCATCCGGGGCGGACGCTGACCCGGAACGCGCTGCGGCTTTGCGTCGGCGGCTGCGGGGCGGTCTGCGGGTGCGGGACGCCAATCCGGCAGCACGTCTGCGTCACGGGCGGGCTGTGCGGGCTTGTTCTGCGCGGCGGGCGCGGACGGCGCCTTGACCTGCGGCGGCGCGACGGGCCGGTTGGGGCGGCGTCTGCCGTTGCTGCTGCTCCACACGGTGCGGCTCCCCTGACTCTGCCGGGGCGCGTCGGGCGCCGTCCGGGGCGCGGTCTGACCGCCCGTCTGACGGTCCGCGGCGGGGCGGCCGTCGTTCTCGCGGGGCTTCTGCTCGTTGTGCGGACGGTTCTTCGGCTTGTTCTGACCGCCCTGACCGCCCTGACCGCCCTGACCGCCCTGATTGGGCTGTCTGCCCTGACCGTTCTGCGCGTTCTGCACGTTCTGGTTATTCTGTCCGCCCTGCACGTTCTGCGCGGCGGGCGTGCCGGCGCCCTCGCCGGGCTGTCTGTTCTGACCCTGACCGTTCCCGCGGCCGCGGCGGTGATGGTAGTGGTTGTGGTTCGGCTTCTGCTGCCGTTCCGGATTGTTGTTCTGATTGTTGTTGGTGTCCATGGGATATATCCTTTCATGTGGAAGGGGGGTGCGCCGGGGCTCTGCCCCGGACCCCCGCTTAAGAAGCTGCTTGAAATTAGTCCGTAAAATCCGGGGAGCGGGGGGCGAGGGAGCGAGGGAACGGGGGAACGCCAAAGGGACTTTCTGAAGAAAGTCCCTCTGGACTCCTCAAAGACTT
>JAKSPU010000191.1 GCA_024404505.1 Clostridia bacterium | reverse complement strand
CCTTCTTTCAAGAAGGGCTTAAGCGGGGTCCGGGGCAGAGCCCCGGCGCGTCCTCGGGGCGTGGGGCAGAGCCCCACAAACGCGCCCCGGGGCCCGGGGCAGAGCCCCGGGGCCTCTTAAAAGATGATACTCACATCTCCGTGCAGCGCAAGGCGGACGACGCCGATGACGGCGAGGTGAGCGGGGTAGTAGATATAAAACAGCCACTTCATGCCGCGGCAGGTGCCGCGCTCGCCCTTGTACAGACGAAGGAGGGGGATCGACAGCACGGTGAACATCTGCAGAACGCCGTATACGGGATCCAGCCGGACAACGTATACCAGCGCGTAAACAGCCGTCCACAGCACGATATCCCACGCCTGACGCCTGAAATCGCCGCGGTGCAGGTACAGGAAAAACGGCGCCATCACGGCAATGGAGGACCAGTCCGCGGGGAACGCCAAAAGACACGCCGCAAAGATGCACACGTACTTTACCCACGACGGGATCCGCTCCTGCCGCTCGACAGCGATCAGCACAGCCGCCAAAGCCAGCGCCCACAGAACGGACGTCTGATTGAAAAAGCCCGAGGACAGCGGCAGAAACGGGATCCCGAACGCGAAATCATACGCAAAATGCGACACGACGGCAAAGCCGAACAGCCGGAGGATATACCGGCGGGGATCCCTCGTGTAATGCGACCCCTCGGCAATGAAAAACCACATGATCGGCGCGGTCAGACGACCGATGATATGCAGGGCGAGAACGTACCATACCCGCTGACAGCCGGGGAACAACGCCCACGTCAGATGATCGACCGTCATGGCCGCTATGGCGATCAGCTTGAGCTGATTGGCCGTCAGACCGCGGCCCGCAGACCCCGTCGTCATAATATCCGCCTCGCTTTCATATCAATTTCCGTACCTATTATACCAGACCGCGTCCCGTTTTTCAAGCCTTTTCCGCTCCGATCGGACAGATTTCATCGTTTCGTCATCCCTGACCCGATTTTTTGCCGAAAAGCACTTGCAAAAGCCGGAAGAATATGATATAATCAACTATTGTGAGAAATTGTCCCTGAGGGGGTGAACGGATGAAAAAAGCACAAACATGGATCAAGCCGCGGCATAAGGTCGTGCGCGACATCGCCAACGCCACACTCGGCGTCTGGGTGCGCCTGAGATACCGCGCCAAGGTGGACCATATCAAGGACAGCAAGGGCAAGCAGTACCTGCTGCTCTATAACCATCAGACACCGATGGACCAGTTCTTCGTCGGCATGACGATCCGCGAGCCCGTCTACTACCTCGCCACGGAGGACATCTTCTCCAACGGATTCACGTCGTCCATCATCCGCTCCTTCGTTGCACCGATCCCGATCAAGAAGCAGACCATGGACATCAAGGCCGTCATCAACTGCCTGCGGGTTGCCAAGGAGGGCGGATCCCTCGCCATCGCACCCGAAGGCAACCGCACGTACAGCGGTAAGACCGAGTACATCAAGCCGTCCATCGCGTCCCTGTCCCGCAAGCTGGGCCTGCCTATCGTTTTCGTCCGTATCGAGGGCGGATACGGCGTCCAGCCCCGCTGGAGCGACGTGGTCCGGCGCGGACGGATGAATATCCGCGTCGCACGCGTGCTGCAGCCCGACGAGTACGCCCGGATGACCGACGACGAGCTGTACTCCACCATCCGCACCGAGCTGGACGTCAACGAGGCCAAGGCCGACGCCAGCTTCCGCAGCCGCCGCTCCGCCGAGTATCTGGAGCGCGCACTGTACGTCTGCCCCGACTGCGGGCTTTCGGAATTCGAGAGCCGGAAGGACCTCGTCCGCTGCAAAAAGTGCGGAAAGTCGGTCCGCTACAAGCAGAGCAAAGAGCTGGAGGGCGTCGGCTTTGACTTCCCGTTCCGCTTCGTCAACGACTGGTACGAGTACCAGAAGGACTATATCAACCACCTCGACACCCGGCTGCTCACCGGCGAGCCGCTGTGCACCGATACCGCCAACGTCTTCCACGTCATCGTCAATAAAAAGAAGGTACCCTTCCGGAAACACGCCTCCCTGTCCCTCTACGGAGACCGCGTCGTTCTGGGCGGCAAGGGCGATCCCGTAGAGCTGAAGTTCAGCGACGTCACCGCCGCGGCCGTGCTGGGCCGCAACAAGCTCAACCTGTACGACAGCGAGCATATCTGGCAGATCAAGGGCGACAAGCGCTTCAACGCACTCAAGTACGTCAACCTGTACTACCGCTGCCAAAACATCGCAAAGGAGCAAGAAAATGAGCAATTTCTGGGACTTTAACGTATGGGGCACCTTCAATATATTCGCCGTCCTGTTTGCCAGCCTGCTGATCGGCAATATGCTGCAGAAGGGGATCCCCTTCCTCCGCAACTCCCTGACCCCCACCTCCGTCATCGGCGGCGTGATCCTCATCATCATCGCTGCGGTCTATAAGGCGATCACCGGAAACGTGATGTGGGATACCGCCTTCTTCGGCGGCAAGGGCACGGAGGTGCTCGAGATCATCACCTACCATACTCTCGCACTCGGCTTCATTACCTCCACGCTCAAGAGCAACGACTCAAAGGTCACCAAACAGCGCGCCGGAGAGGTCTTCAATACCGGCCTCACGACTGTGGCCATGTACCTCATTCAGGGCATCGTCGGCCTCGGCATCACCATGATCGTCGCCAAGGTCATCCCCGGCTTCTTCAAGGCCGCCGGCATCATCCTGCCCTTCGGATACGGTCAGGGCACCGGTCAGGCGCTCAACTACGGCAACATCTACGAAACAGAGTTCGGCTTCGTAGGCGGCAAGAGCTTCGGCCTTACCATCGCGGCACTCGGCTTCCTCAGCGCGAGCATCGGCGGCGTCATCTACCTCAACCTCATGAAGCACCGCGGACGTCTCAAGCTGGCAGACAAGTCGCAGTTCCCGAAGCCGGCGTCCGAGTCTGTCGACGGCGAGAACGAGATCCCGCTGAACGAGAGCCTCGACAAGCTGACGGTGCAGGTCTCCCTGATCGCCGTCGCCTACTTCCTGACCTACCTGCTCATGTTCCTGCTCGGCACGTTGGTGCCCGGACTCCAATCCATCGTGTACGGCTTCAACTTCCTCATCGGCGTGATGGCCGCCATTATCGTCAAGTCCGTCCTGAAATTCTTCCGCAGGAAGAACATCGTCAAGAAGGAGTACCTCAACAACTTCCTCCTGACCCGCACGGGCAACTTCTTCTTCGATATCATGATCGTCTCCGGCATCGCTGCCATCCGCCTCGACATCCTCGAGCAGTATTGGGGCGTGATCGCCATTCTGGCCGTAGCCGGCACCATCGTGACCTTCATCTACACGAGAGTGACCGCCAAGGTGCTGTTCCCGCACTACGCTGAGGAGCAGTTCCTGATGATGTACGGTATGCTGACCGGCACCGCCAGCACGGGCATCATCCTGCTCCGCGAGGTGGACGGTGAGTTCCGCACGCCCGCGTCGGACAACATGGTGTATCAGAATCTGCCCGCGATCGCATTCGGCTTCCCGATGATGCTGCTGGCAACGCTGGCACCCGAAAAGCCCGTTCTGACGATGGTCATCCTGATCGCGTACTGCGTCGCTCTGAATATCATCCTGTTCCGCAAGCAGATATTCAGGAAAAAGAAAGATAAGATCCAATCCGACGTTGAATAACCGAAAGCCGGGGGCTTGAGCCCCCGGCTTTCGGTTCGTTTGCCGGGCGCAGCCCGGCGTCCTGCCGCCGGGCGGGGGGAATACTTTATTGATAGCAGGGAGAAGAGAGCGGCTGCGCCGCTCCCTTCTCCCTGCACCCTCATCCTGCGGGATGCGGGTACGACAGTAAAAAAGGCGGGCGCCCATGACGGCACCCACCAATCTCGTTCAGCGTAAACTCAGCCTGTTTCAATAATCCTTTTTGAAAGTTCTCGGGATCCTTAAGGGCTTCTTTCAAGAAGCCCTTAAGCGGGGTCCGGGGCAGCGCCCCGGCGTTCTCCGGCGCGCCCCACGAACGCATCCCTTACTG
>JAKSPU010000190.1 GCA_024404505.1 Clostridia bacterium | reverse complement strand
CAGATGCCATCTGCCCGATCCCGAGCGGGGTAAGGGGCCCCCGCGTGGGCGTTTCTGCGAACGCCGGCGCCCGGGACGGCTCCCACCGATCCCGTTCGGCGTAAACGAAACCTCGTTTAATCCATTGCCCATAAAGTCTTTGAAGAGTCCAGAGGGACTTTCTTCAGAAAGTCCCTTTGGCGCATCCTTTTACTACAGGAGGTATATACTATGGAACTACACGACATTCTTTCCCGGTGCGACCATACGCTGCTGGGTCAGGCGGCAACGTGGCCGCAGATCAGGGCGATCTGCGACGACGGCATGAAATACGGGACGGCGTCGGTGTGCATCCCGCCCTGCTACGTGAAGCAGGCGAAGGAGTACGTCGGGGACAGACTGAAGATCTGCACCGTCATCGGCTTCCCGAACGGGTACAATACGACCGCGGTCAAGACCTTCGAGACGGCGGAGGCACTCCGGGACGGCGCGGACGAGATCGACATGGTCATCAATATCGGCGCGCTCCGCGAGGGCCGCACGGACTACGTCCGCGACGAGATCCGCACACTAAAGGAGACCTGCGGCGATAAGGTGCTGAAGGTCATCATCGAGACGTGCCTCTTGACCGAGCAGGAAAAGCTCACCATGTGCAGACTCGTCACCGAGGCCGGCGCGGACTTCATCAAGACCTCCACGGGCTTCTCGACCGCCGGCGCCACACGCGAGGACGTCGCCCTCATGAGGGCGAACGTCGGCCCGGACGTAAAGGTCAAGGCCGCCGGCGGCATCGCAGACCTTTCCGACGCAGAGGACTTCATCCGCCTCGGCGCCGACCGCCTCGGCACCAGCCGCGTCGTCAAGGCCGTCAAGGCTATGGAGAAGGAGTAACGCCATGATCAAACGCATCTTTCTGATCGTCCTCGACAGCTTCGGCGTCGGCGCGGCTCCGGACGCCGCCGCGTTCGGCGACGAAGGCTCCGATACCCTCGGCGCCGTCCGCAACCACCCCGAGTTCGACTGCCCCAACCTCGCCCGCCTCGGTCTTTTCCATATCGACGGCGTCTGCGGCGGTCAGGGTCAGGCCGCCGGCGCTTACGCACGTATGCGCGAAGCCTCCAAAGGCAAGGACACCACCATCGGACATTGGGAGATCGCCGGCCTCGTCTCCGATGATCCCCTGCCCACCTACCCCGACGGCTTCCCGGACGACCTCATCGCCGAGTTCGAGCGCCTGACCGGCCATCCCGTCCTCTGCAATAAGCCGTACTCCGGCACCGAGGTCATCCGCGACTACGGCCCCGAGGCCTGCCGGACCGGCGCTCTCATCGTCTATACCTCCGCCGACAGCGTCTTCCAGATCGCCGCCCACGAGGACGTCGTCCCCGTCGACGAGCTGTACCGCTGCTGCGAGATCGCGCGGAAGCTGCTGGTCGGTAAGCACGGCGTCGGACGCGTCATCGCGCGCCCCTTCGAGGGCGAATGGCCCTACGTCCGCACCGCCCGCCGCCACGACTTCTCCCTCGTCCCCCCCGCGGACACCATGCTCGACCGCCTGTCCGCCGCCGGACTCGACGTCGTCACCGTCGGCAAGATATACGATATATTCGCCGGCAAGGGCATCCCCGTCTCAGAGTGCCGCCGCACCGAGAACAACGACCACGGCATGGAGCTGACCGCCGGCCTTGTCGACCGCGACTTCCGCGGCCTGTGCTTTATCAACCTCGTGGACTTCGACTCCGCCTACGGCCACCGCAACGACGCAGCCGGGTACGCCCGCGCCCTCACGGCGTTCGACCGCTGGCTCGGCAGCTTCCTCCCCCGCCTCGGCGAGGACGACGTGCTGATGATCACCGCCGACCACGGCTGCGATCCGTCCACGCCCTCGACGGACCACTCCCGCGAGTACACACCGCTGCTGGTCTTCGGAAAGCAGATCAAGCCCGGCTATGACCTCGGCACGCGCTCCTCGTTCGCCGATATTTCCGCCACCGTGCTGGACGCCCTCGGCGTCGCACAGGGCACGACCGCCGGAAAGAGCTTCTGGCGCGATATCCGCGTGCAGGACGTCGGACCCGTCTACACGCTGTCCGGCAAGCTGCTCAAGCGCGTCGAAAAAGCCCTCGTGCAGGCCGCCGCCGACGCGCGCGAAAAGGCGTACACGCCCTACTCGCACTTCAAAGTCGGCGCGGCGCTCCTCACCAAGTCCGGCAAGATCTACACCGGCTGCAACATCGAGAACGCGTCCTATACCCCCACCGTGTGCGCCGAGCGCACCGCGGTCTTCAAGGCCGTCAGCGAGGGGGACACCGACTTCGCCGCCATCGCGGTCGTCGGCGGACCGGAAGGTCCCGCGGCCGATTTCTGCGCGCCCTGCGGCGTCTGCCGTCAGGTGCTGGCCGAGTTCTGCCCCGCTCACTTCCCCGTCCTGCTCGGAAAACCCGGCGCTTACTCCGTCCACCCGCTGTCGGATCTTCTGCCGTTTGCCTTTACGCCGAAAGATCTTTTGTGATTTTGAGCAATCTGACGAATTTGTGATGATTTTGCGAAATATGATTGACTTTCACGCCGTCCTGTGATAAAATGGTAAAGAATACGGGGATTCCCCCGAAAAAAAAGAAGGAGTATGACAATGAAAAAGTTTCTCTCTCTCGCTCTCTGCGTCCTGATGCTTGCCGGCTGCCTGTCTCTGTTCGCCTGCGGCTCCAAGACCTATGAGATCGCCGTCGTCACCGACGTCGGTCAGCTCATGGACAAGGGCTTCAACCAGGGTACCTATGAGGGTGCCAAGAAGTACGCCGAGGACAACGGTAAGACCTACAAGTATTACCAGCCCGCCAACGGCTCCAACGCCACCGATGAGGACCGTATCGCCGCTATGAAGCAGGCCATCAACAACGGTGCCAAGATCATCGTGACCCCCGGCTTCCTGCAGGAGACCGCCATCACCACCGTGGCTAAGGAGAACCCCGACGTCAAGTTCGTCTTCATCGACGGTTGGGACCTCGGTCTCGCCAACGTCATCGGCGTCTCCTATAAGGAGCAGGAGTCCGGTTACCTCGCCGGCTACGCCGCTGTCATGGAAGGTTACACCAAGCTCGGCTTCACCGGCGGCGGCGGCGGCTCCAACCCCGCCTGCAACCGTTACGGCTTCGGCTTCGTGCAGGGCGCTGCTGCAGCTGCCAAGGCTCAGGGCAAGGACATCACCGTGAAGTTCAGCTTCCAGAACGGTTCTACCTTCTCCGCCTCCGACGCTCTGCAGTCCCAGATCGCCGGCTGGTACCAGAACGGTACTGAGGTCGTCTTCTCCTGCGGCGGTTCCATGTTCGACTCCGTCGTGGCTGCTGCCAACACCTTCGAGAACGCCAAGATCGTCGGCGTCGACGTCGACCAGTCCAGCCAGTCCGACCGTGTCATCACTTCCGCTGTGAAGGGTCTGTCCGCTTCCGTCGAGTACATCCTCGGTCAGATCTACGCTGACAAGTGGGCCGAGATGGGCAACTCCGCTAACCTCGGTGCTGCTGACGATGCTACCGGTCTGCCGACCGATACCTTTACTCAGACGCTGAAGAAGTGGACGCTGGACGAGTACAACGCTCTGTATGCCCAGATCAAGAACGGTACTCTGGTGCCTGCTTCCGAGACGCCCGCTGATGCCAACAGCGGTGATTGGCTCAACACCTGGCTGTCCCAGAACAACTACACCAACGTCACCATCGACTTCGAGTAAGTCGGAAATATTGTAAGGGAGAGGCGAAAGCCTCTCCCTTCTCTTTTCGCCGGGGTGGGTTACCCACGCGGGGTGTATCCTCGCGCCTCTGGCGCTCGGGGGCCTACCCCGGCCCCCTCCCGTGCGCGGGAGACAGAGGAAAGCCGGCGCTCTGCCGCCGGAGACCCGGTGTTTCCGCATCGCCGGAAATTCAGTTAAACCTTTTTCCCCCACCCCCCTGCCCCCCCGCCCCACGGGCGGGGGGAAAATCTTTATTATATAAGCAAGGGGAAGGGGCTGCTGCGGCAGCCCCTTCCCCTTGCATCCTCATCCCG
>JAKSPU010000019.1 GCA_024404505.1 Clostridia bacterium | reverse complement strand
TGCAAGCAGATGTGCCGTCAAGGCGTCAGCCGTGCATTGTGCGGTAATGCCTTAACCCAACATAAAACGCGGGCGGTACGCGGTTTGCCGCGGGACTTAACCCAACATGGATCAGGAGGACGGACTATGACTGTAAATGAACTGTACGCGGCGCTGGACCGCCGCATCCCCCGCAGCTTTTCCTGCGCGTGGGACAATGACGGGCTGTCCTGCTGCCCGGATCCCGACGCGCCCGTGACGGGCGTCCTGCTGGCGCTGGATCTGACCGAGGACACCGTGGAGGCGGCGCGCCGCCGCGGCTTCAACGTGATCCTCACGCATCACCCGCTCCTGTTCCGGCCGCTCGGAGCGGTCACGGGGGCGGACAGCGGGTCCCGCAAGGTCATTGCGATGATCAAGAGCGGGATCTCCTCGATGGCCTTCCATACGCGTTTTGACGCGCTGCCGGGTGGCGTGAACGATACGCTGGCCGCGGCGCTGGGGCTTACGGACGTCGCTCCGTTCGGGGACGCGTCCGGCGAGGACGGCAACGAGGCCGGTATGCCGATCGGGCGCATCGGTATGCTGCCCGCGGCGGAATCTTTTGAGGCGTTCTGCGGGCGCGTCAAGCGCGTACTGCATCTTCCGGCGGTGGTGGGGGCCGACAGCGGCCGTCCGATCCGCCGCGTCGCGGTCCTCGGCGGAGCCGGCGGAGACGACGTTTCGGCGGCGCAGGCTGCCGGGGCTGACGCGTACGTGACCGGTGAGCTGAAATATCATCAGCTGTGTGACGCGCCGTTCGGCGGGATGAGCCTGATCGCTGCCGGACACTATCATACGGAATTCCCGGCGCTGGCCGTGCTGGAGGGCATGGTCCGGACGATTTCGGCGGAAGCCGGGGACGCACCGATCCCCACGGAGATCGTCGGTTCCGCGCGGGTGCAGATCACGTAAGGAGGAGAACACATGAAGATCAGACTGAACGAGAACGAGGAGGTCGTAAAGACCGTCAAGGAGGGCCTTGCCGCGAAGGGCGGCTACTGCCCCTGCCGCCTCGCAAAGAACGAGGACACCAAGTGTATGTGCAAGGAGTTCCGCGAGCAGATCAAGGACCCGAACTTCGAGGGCTATTGTCACTGTATGCTGTACTATAAGGAGAAATAAACGCCATACGAAAAGCCCGCCCCGGATACCCGGAGCGGGCTTTTTTCTATCGGTTACGGCAGCATCCTCCACAGCTCGTCGCTCTGGTTGATGAGCATCTGCCGGCCGGTCATTTCCTCCATGAAGTCAGGGAGACCGGAGTATAAGAGTGCCTTCAGCTCTGCCTTGGTGGTAAAGTAACAAGTGATGTCCTGCTTTTTGATATGACCGCCTCTCGGATAACAGCAGTCGGCATCGCACGATGCGTACAGCGCGGCGCAGGTCGTCTTCAGATCCACGCGGGCGATGCCCCATGAGGCGCAGAAACGCCACGGGATCATATATTCCTTCCGGAACCACAGCGGGGTCTTCAGCAGCACGCCTGCCTCGTCTATGACGATGCTCCACCCGATCTCCGACAGCAGGAGGACGCAGACGAGCATCTCGGCGGAAGCGCAGATAATCAACAGAACCCGCGTCCAGCCGTAAATAGCGGGCAGCCAGACCGCCATTGCCAAAAAACAACCGGTAAAAACAAGGAATAAGACAAACAGGAAGATGCCGATCCGCTTTCCGTGTTCCGTCTGTGACAGCACAAACCGCCTCCCGCCGGGGGATCCTTCAATATTGATTCTCGCTTTCATACAGCCCCCTTTCCGGCATAGTTCCGCACGCGTTTACTTGATTGCATTATATCATATAATATTCGCAATGTCAATATGTTTGATTGCAATTTTTATAAGAAGTTCTTGAAAAAAGAGAGGGGCCCCGCCCCGCAAAGCGGGGCGGGGGGAGGGAGTGACTTCTTTCAAGAAGTCACTCCCTCCCCCCGTTCTCCTATGCCGAGGTATTATGCCCAGCTCATCGTGGTGGGCTTTTCCTCGTAGATGCAGATGTCCTTGAGGAACGCGACAGCCTTCTGCAGGCCCTCGTCGATGGTCATGACGGAATCCTCATGCTCGATGGAAAGCACGCGGTCGTAGCCGCAGAGGCGCAGGTTGGACACGAGGTCACGCCAATAGGTCTCGCCGTTGCCGTAGCCGACCGTGCGGAACACCCAGGAGCGGTTCAGCTCGTCGGAGTAGTGCTTGGTGTCCAGCACACCGTTCTTTGCGGTGTTGTACTTGTCGATCTTGGTGTCCTTGGCGTGGACGTGGTAGATTGCACCCTTCAGCTCGCGGATGGCAGCCACGGGATCCATGCCCTGCCAGACGAGGTGAGAGGGGTCGAAGTTGGCGCCGATCACGGGGCCGACAGCCTCGCGCAGACGCAGCAGCGTGGCGGGATTGTACACGCAGAAGCCGGGGTGCATCTCAAACGCGATGTGCGGGACGTGGTGAGCCTCGGCGAACGCGCCGGCTTCCTTCCAGTAGGGGATCAGCTTCTCGTTCCACTGCCAGTCAAGGATGGCAAGGAAGTCCTCGGGCCACGGGCAGGTGACCCAGTTGGGGTACTTGGCGGTCTCACAGTCGCCGGGGCAGCCGGAGAAGGTGATGACGGTGTCGACACCCATCTTCTCGGCCAGAAGGACCGCGTTGCGGAAGTCCTTGTCGTACTGCGCGGCGACGGCCTTGTCGGGATGCAGCGCGTTGCCGTGAGCGGCCAGCGCACAGACCTCAACGTCATACTTCTTGAGGAGGGCGATGAAGGCGTCGTACTTGGCGGGATCGGCCAGCAGCTCCTCGGGATTGCAATGTGCCTTGCCGGGATAACCGCCGGCACCCAGCTCCACGGTGTGGATGCCGAGACCGGTCAGGATCTGCAGGGTCTCCTCCAGAGACTTTGCGCCGTAAAGATTTGCGAGAACACTCAGCTTCATATCAGGATTCCTTTCTGTCGTTAAAATATTCGGTATCGTCAGGGGGTCGAATCGTTGTAGACGAGGCCGGTGTTCTCGATGAACAGGCCCTCGCCGGGATCCAGCGTCACGGTCAGGGTCTTCATCCAGTTGACCAGCTCAAGGCCCTTGCCGGACCACACGAGAAGCGCCTGCGGATCCTTATAGGACAAGGTGACTGTGGTGCTTTCCGTCACATCGGGATTGACGAGGTAATAGCCCTCGCCGCTCGAGCCGGCAGCGGAATCGAAGCAGCTCACGAGCAGGGGCTTGTTGTTCTCGACGGTCACGGAGGAGAGCATGCTCCACGAGGTGCGGTTTTCGTTGAGATTCATTTTCGTCAGCGCCTTGGAGATATCGTCGGCGTTGAAGACCAGCATGGCCTTGAAGGTGAGGGTCAGGCAGCGACCGCGCATCTCCTCCAGCTCGGCATTGACAGCGGAGACCATCTTGTACATCTCGTTGGTCTCACCCTTGTTGTCGAGAACGCCGGTCGTGTTGCCGAACTCCTGCTCGCAGACGGAGTTGTAGATGATGCCCTTGGCGCCGCAGGCAAGTGCCAGATGCGCGTTCAGACGCAGCTCGTACAGGGTAGGCTCGCGGAGCGTGCCGGAGCCGGAGCACTGCACGACGCCGTACATGGGCGGAGTGACGGAGGTGCCGGACGCGGTCTGGAACTTGGTCGCGGCTGCCTCGCTGCGGAGCGACAGCAGGGAAGCGACCATCTCGGGAATGGTGTTGCCGGACTTGCCCTGATAAGGCGCGTAGTCGGCGGCCACGATATACGGGTTGCAGGTGCTTGCGTAACTCTTGAGATAGCTGCGGTATCCGCCCGTATAGCCGATATTGGTGGCGTAGGGAGGCGGCAGGATGGATTGAATCTTCAGACCGTTGGCGGTGCCCAGCTCGCGGCGGATGACCTTGGACTTCTCGGCCAGATCGGGAAGGCTGCTCTCGGTGGGAGACACCTGCACGATGACGCCGGCCAGTGCTTCTGCGTCGGGGGATGACAGCATGGCCTGTACGCGCTCGACGGAGGTGAGTGCGTCGATCTCGTTGCCGCAGGTATACCACAGCTTGAGGCCGGCTCTGCGGGCAGAGGACAGTGCCTCAAGCGTCCACGCGGGCGAACTCCACTCGTCCTGCGTGATGACGAAGGTCAGCCCGATCCGGGCGAGCTTCTTGTAAGCGGCATCCAGCACGCCGGACGTATCGTTGCGCTCGTCACGCAGGGAGGGAGCCGGGGTGACCCAGCCGCCGACGGGAAGGGGCGTGTTGGCGAAATTCATTGCCAGCTTGGTCATCGCACGGGCTTCGGCCTCGGGGATATAGTCGTACTGTACACCGTGCTCCAGATGATCGATATGCTGCATTACTGCGATGTACTCATAGCCGACGTTGGTTTCCGGCTCGACGGTCACGATTTCGGTATACTCCTCACCGTTGTCGTCGGTCTTGTACTCGATGACGGTGTCGAACTCGGAGGTCGCGGGCTCCGTATCGGGTGCGGCGGCGGTGACGTATTCAGGCGGCATGGTAGGCGGCGCCGGTGTGTATACGTTGTCATCCGGCTGTTTGCCCGGATTGATCCATTGAGAGCAGCTGCAGATCACGCAGATGACGGCCATGAGGCAGGTGCATACAAGCAGGACGGGCCAATTCTTTTTCATAAACATTGATGATACCTCTGTTTGGTTGTTTTTGAACGCCGGGATCAGAATCTGTACAGATCACCGGTCTTGGCGGAGATATAGATGCCCTCCAGGATCCGGGTGACCGTGTACGCCTGCTCGGGCAGGACGCAGGGCTTGGTGTCGTTGCGAACGGCGTGGATCCACTGTGCGGCCTCCAGCACGGCGGGGTCGGCTGAGCTGACGCCGTCGAAGAACGCGGCACCGGCGGCGGAGAAGCTGGGCTTGAAGACGTACTGCATATTCTGGCGGATGCCGTTGATGCGGAGGCCGTCGTTCATATCGGCGCCGGCCTTGGTGCCGCAGATCGAGGTCACGGCCTCGCGGACGTCAAGCGTGTTGAGCGCCCACGCGGATTCGAGGTTGATGACCGCACCGTTCTCCATGACGATCATGCCGAAGGCGGAGTCCTCGACGGTGAACTTGGCGGGATCCCAGTTGCCCCACGCGTTGCCCTGCTCCACGTCGTTGTTGAGCTTGTGGAAGGTCTGACCGAGGCAGTACTTGGGCTTGTAGTTGTCCATCATCCACAGGGTGAGGTCGAGGGCATGAGTGCCGATGTCGATCAGGGGACCGCCGCCCTGCTCGTACTCGTTCAGGAACACGCCCCACGTCGGGACGGCTCTGCGGCGGAGCGCGGTGGCCTTGGCGTAGTAGATCTCGCCGAAGGTGCCGGCCAGACACTCGTTCTTCATGTACTGAGAGTCGGCGCGCTGGCGGCTCTGGTAGCCGATGGTCAGCTTGCGGCCGGTCTCGTTGGCGGCGTCCAGCATCTTCTTGGCCTCGGCGGAATTGATGGCCATGGGCTTTTCGCACATGACGTCCTTGCCGGCGTGGAGAGCGTCCACGGTGATGAAGCTGTGAGCACGGTTGGGGGTGCAGACGTGGACGACGTCGATCGTCTTGTCCTCCAGCAGCTTGCGGTAGTCGGTATAGACGGCCGCGTCGGGCGTTCCGAAGTCACGCTTTGCCTTTTCGGCGCGCTCCTCGATGATGTCGCAGAAGGCGACCATCTGTACGCCGGGGATCTTCTTGAGGGAGGGCATATGCTTGCCGTTGGCGATGCCGCCGCAGCCGATGATGCCGATGCGTACGATATTTTCAGTTCCCATGATCAATGTCTCCTTTATTCTGAATGATATTTTACTCTCGGTCCCGACCGTGCTCCGCCTGCGGACGGATACACGTCTCCATACTAATGGATACTACCATTTTACATGAAATATATGAACATTTCAACAGATTTTCGACAACTCCTTGCATTTCGGCATTTTGCACAATACCGGAATGAGGCTGGCTGCGGAAGCTGTCCGCGGGAAGATCATCAAACCCCGGCGGAAAGATGAGCAAACCCGTTGACAAACGCGTCCGGCGGTGCTATACTATAAGAAACGGATACGCATATCCGTGCCCAATCTGCATATAAGGAGTAAGAAGTATGAAACATATCGCGCTGCGCAGTCTTTCGCTCGTGATGGCACTGTTGATGATCCTGTCCGCGTCTGCCCTCCTGTTCTCCTGCAAGGACGACAACCCGGAGACGCCTACCGAAGCCCCCACCGAGCCCGTGACCGATCCCGCGACCGAAGCGCCCACCGCGGCTCCGACCGAGGAACCGACGGAAGAGCCGACCGAACCCGCGACCGAGGAGCCGACCGAGGCTCCCACCGAGCCGGAAACCGAACCGCCCATCATCGACGTTGAGATCGGTGAAACGATCGACGCGCCCTATGCGGCCGATTTCACCGTATCCAAGGTGTTCTCCGATGACATGGTCGTCCAGCGCGGCGAGCATATCCGCGTCTGGGGCTGGGCCAAGGAGTCCGAGAACGGCAAGAAGGTCTCCGGTGAATTCATGGGTATGTTCGCGGAAGCCCTGATCGAGAACGGCGAGTGGACCCTGACCTTCGGCGCCCGTCAGGAGGCCAATACCAACGGCAACGAGATGAAGATCTACACCGACAAGAAGGAAGTCGTGTTCAAGGACGTGCTGATCGGCGACGTCTACATGGTCATCGGTCAGTCCAACGTGGCCTACGGCATGAACGCTCACTGGGGAGCCGTCAAGGACGCTGACCGCGGCGGTCAGTCCGGCTTCGATCCCGATCTGCCGATCCGTCTGCATTACAATTCGCTCGGTCAGAATCCTACCGGTGCCAAGCGCGGCACCGCTGAGGTCAACGTCGATATCGGCAACGGCTCCAAGTGGCGCAAGGCCACGATGGGCAACGTCAGCAGCTTCACCGCGATCGGCTACCTGTTCGCGGCCAACCTGTGCGCCGAGACCGGCAATTCCATCCCGATCGGTCTGATCGAGATCGACGGCAACGGTCTGCCCATCGGCTCCTTCATGTGCAATGAGGTCGCGGACGAGCTCAAGACCGATAAATGGAACGAGAGCCGCGGCGTATACGTGACCGAGGGCTGCAACGCCGGTGCGACCGGTCAGCCCGCGCGGTATATGTACAACCAGTTCATGGCTCCCTTCGAGAAGTTCGCTATGGCCGGTGTGGTCTGGTATCAGGGCGAGTCCGACTCCATCACCACGGAGCTTGCCACCTCCTTCCCGACCAAGTTCGCCGCGCTGATGACGTATATGCGCTCCACGCACAACCTCTGCCATCCCGACTTCCCCGTCTTCATCGTGGAGTTCCCGACCATCTACAAGCAGTCCAAGGCCTCCATTATCCCCGCCGGACAGAGCTGGGCTTATATGGACCTCGGCTTCGTCCGCTGCCAGGTCGGCGTCGTCCCGCTGATCCTCAAGAACAGCTATCTGGCCGTTTCCTGCGACGTCTGGCCCGACCGCACCTTCTGGAACAGTCTGCACCCCAACTGCAAGTTTGAGCAGGGCGTTCGTCTTGCCAAGCTGGCTGCCTGCGTGACGGAGGGCGCTATGACGCTCGACGAGGCGACGGGCCCGATCATCAAGTCCATCGAGATCTCCGAGGACGGCAAGAGTGCTGTCCTGACCTACTACAACGTCGGTGAGGGCCTTGCGACCTGCGACGGCGGTGCGGACGTGCTGGGCTTCCAGAACGTGCGTGTCGACGCGAGAGGAAATATGCGTATGACGAAGGTTACGAGCGCCAAGATCACCGCCAAGGACCAGATCACCATCACCTGCACGTCCGCCATGTCCGGCGTGGCGTACAACAATCTGTCCGAGAACTTCTACGGCGAAACGCTGAACCTGTGCAACAGCTTCGGCAATCCCGCCGGCGCGGCCTTCATTCTGGCCGACAAGGAGTAAACGGTCGATCCGGGCTGCCCTGCCTTACGGGGGGCAGCCCTCTTTTGTATCGATTTAAGGAGGGAACGGAATGATCTGTACGCTGACGCTGAATCCGGCGGTGGACTATATCATGAAAGCGCCCGCGCTGGTCCCGGGCGAGACGAACCGCGCCGCGTCCTGCCGCCTCGCGGCGGGCGGGAAGGGCATCAACGTGTCGCTGATGCTGCACCGGCTGGGCAGCCCGACGATCCCGCTCGGCGTCTGCGCCGGCATGACGGGGACGTTTCTGCTCCGGGAGCTGGAGAGGGAAGGACTTGCGCCCGACTTCGTCCTGACCGACCCGGAGGATGCAAGCGGCGTCCGGACGCGCATCAACGTAAAGCTGACGGCAGAGGACGGGACCGCGCTGGAGGTCAACGCACCCGGCGCACCGCTGCCGGAGGACGCGCTTGATACGCTCGCGGGAAAGCTGACCGGGCGTCTGCGCCCCGGGGACACGCTGGCGCTGTGCGGCAGCCTGCCGTCCGGCTCGCCTGACGATACCTATGCCCGCTTGCTGGCCCGGCTGTCCGCGGCCGGGAACGGCCTCCGGGACGTCCGGCTGGCCGCGGACACCTCAGGGGCCCGCCTGATGGCCGTCCTGCCGTACCGGCCGTTCGTCATCAAACCGAATCTGTCCGAGCTGAAGGCGCTCACGGGATTAGTCGACGGTGCTGCGGACGACAGTACGATCGCCGCGGCAGCCCGGACCCTGCAGAAAGCGGGCGCGCGGAACGTGCTGGTGTCGCTCGGCGCACAGGGGGCGCTGCTCGTCCCGGAGGAAGGCCCGGCACTGCGGATCGGGGCGCTGTCCCGCCCCGCAGACCTGCCCGCCGGCGATCCGACCGGCGCGGGCGACTCCATGCTGGCGGGCTTCCTGTACGCCGTCGACCGCGGGATGACGCTCCCGGACGCGCTGCGGTTTGCGACCGTGTGCGGCGCGGCGACGGCTTTCACGGCGGACGGCGTGGCGCGCGCGGAGGACGTCGCGCGGCTGGAGCCGGCAGGGAGAGAGCTCCGGGTGACGGCTGTTGACGTGTAAGCCGCGGGGCGGAACGTGCAAAGCGTGCGGAAACGGTTGACAAAACTGCGGCGGTATGGTATAAAGGGAATGGTAACGACGGAACGGACGGAGGTGAGGACATGAAGATACGGCTTGCGGTCAGCGCGGAAAAAACGGACGAGATCCGGGACTTTCTGACCGCGCACGGCATCGAGCTTGATGATGACGCGGACCTGATCCTGACGGAAAAGAGCAAGCACGTCAGCCGTCTGCCGCTGCGCGACGCGGACACGGGCGAAAGGGTGTACCTGCCGGTGGAGAACATCGTGTTCCTCGAATCCTTCGGGCACGAGGTGTACGTCCATACGGACGGTAAGGATTACGTCACGTCCGACCCGCTGTATCAGGTGCAGTACCTGCTCGATCCGGTGCGGTTCCTGCGGGTGAGCGTGTCCGTCATCGTGGCGCGGACGCATATTCAGGAGATCCGGCCCACGCTGTCGAGAAAATTCGTGCTGGTGCTGTCCAACGGCAGCATCGTGGACGTCACGAGAAGCTATTACAACGCCTTCAGGGCGGAATTCGGAATCTGAGGAGGTGCGGAAGATGCGATTCGTCAATGCACTCATATATAAGGATCCTGCTGCGATCGGGATCAACCCGAGGAGCGTGCTTCTGATCGCCCTCATTGTGATACCGATCATGGCTGCCGTGATCTTCTGGATCGTGTACGCGATCAGAGTCAACCGTCACCTTAAGGAGGACAAGGCTTCCATGGAGACCGACGGACGTCCGCCCGAGCGGCGCAGCCGCAATCACGAGAGCGGTGACCCCGACACCTTCATGAAGGGGATGCTCGTGGTGCTGCTCGTCGCCGCGGCTGTGGTCATTGTGCTGCTTACGACGAACAAGAAGATACAGAAGCTCGACGACAGATGGGGCGAGCTGTGGGAGCAGCAGGAGATGCAGAACCGCTTGCTGCATCAGGAAAACGAGCAGCTGCAGGAAAAGCTTGACGTACTGCTGAAGGATATGAAGCGGCAGAACAGCCTGCTCACGTCCTTCTCCGTGACGCCGGTGGAGGACAGCTTCGATCCCGCGACCGAGACCTTCGCCTTCATCATCGGGATCACGCCTAAGCAGCCGGACATCACGACGGAGGTCACGCTGTCGATAGGGGATGACTTTCTGATCACCGAGCGGGACGGTGACGTCTTCCGCGCCGAGTACAGGTCTCCCCTGTTCGATGCGCCCGACGACAATGAGGTCATGGTCTCCGTCCGGCAGAACGGATCAAGCACGCCGGAGAGGATCGATCCGGAGTTGTTTAGTTCCGTGCGGCTGCTGGGATATGAAAAGATCGAGGAATATCTGCCGATAGTCAAGTGCGGCTTCTCCATGGACAACAACTGCATCCGGGACGGAGAGACGTTCCGGTACGACGATACCCTGAACGCCCTGATCCGCCGGCCCGAACTGACCGACGATCAGATCGTGTCCGCGGTACTGGTCGTCAGGGTGAACGGAGTGGAAAAGGCCAGACACGAGTTGACGGATCAACTGATGACCGGCGAAGTGTCCCGGAAGCTCTCTGTCGGGATCAGCGGCTCAGTCGCGGCGGGGAACTCCGACGCACACGGCGTATGGAGCGTTTCCTTTGTGCTTGAGATCACCGATTCGTTCGGGTACGTGTACGAATACGGGGTGGAATACTGCACGTTCACCGGCGACGACACGGTGGGGAGCGCGGTGTATGATGCGTATACCGACGACCCGCGGCAGCAGATCGTGAGAAGAAACCGGGATTGACGCACGTCTGAAAACTTTTTCTCAAAAAACTTTTCCAAAACCCCTTGACAAACTCGGCCGGCTATGCTATAATACCACCCGTTACGGAGGCATAGCTCAGCTGGTTAGAGCGCAACGTTGACATCGTTGAGGTCATTGGTTCGATTCCAACTGTCTCCACCACAACCCGTCGCAGTCGCGGCGGGTTATTTTTATGCCCGGAAGGCGGATTATCCTCTTGCAATTTCTCTGGATTTGTGGTATCATGATACCGAAAGTATCCCGGTCCGTCCGGGAAAAACACGGAGGATTATCACCATGATGAAGCTCGGCATCATCGCCAATTTCCCGTCTCCGGAGCATCTGGCCTACGTCAAAGGACTCGGTCTGTCGTTCGTCGAGATGTGCAACAACTATGATCACGAATCCCAGCGCTTCAACGACACCTTCCACGTCATGAAGCAGTCTGTCGCGGACGCGGGGCTGTTCATCGGCTCCATTGGCCGCTGGAACGCCGAAATGAACAAGGGCGGCAAGGTCAACGAGGACGAATACAGGCTGATCGAAAGCAACCTCGACAAGGCGATCGAGATCGGCTGTCCGACCTTCGTGACCGGCGTCAACTATGACGGCAGCGTGTCCCTGTTCCGCAACTATGTCGCCGCCGTTGAGATCTTCGGCCGTCTGATCGATCACGCGAAGGGCACCGGCACCCGCATCGCCTCCTACAACTGCGATTGGAACAATTTCGTCAACAACATGACGGCGTGGTCGGTCGTGCTGGGCGAACTGCCCGAGCTGTACGTCAAGTGGGACCCCTCCCACAGCTACCACGCGGGCCGCGATTACCTGCGTGAGGTCGGCGATTGGGGCGACCGCTTCGCGCACGTCCACGTCAAGGGTGCGGTCAAGACCGGCGGCCGGGGCGTTGACGATCCGCCTGCGGGCATGGACGATCTCAAGTGGGGCGCTATTTTCGCCGCTCTTTACGCGCGCGGCTACGACGGCTGTCTGTCCATAGAGCCGCACTCCGCCGCGTGGATGCCCGAATCCGCACGCGGCAGATCCGGCGTGGAGTTCACGGTCGACTATATCAGCCGATTCATTATGTGATCGGGGGCGCGATTGCGGGGCTCTGCCCCGCATCCTGAGAGAGTGCCGGGGCTCTGCCCCGGACCCCGCTTAAGCCCTTCTTGAAAGAAGGGCTTAAGGATCCCAAGAACTTTCAAAAAAGATTATTGATCAAGGTTGAGTTTACTCTGAACGAGATTGGTGGGTGCCCTTATGGGCGCCCATTTTTTATAAACGCCTGCGCGGGGTCCCTGGCCCCGCTCGGGATCGGGCAGACCCGGGGGAACGGGGGATCCGTCTCCCGCATCCCGCAGGATGAGGGGGCAGGGAGAAGGGAGCGGCTTCGCCGCTCCCTTCTCCCTGCTATAAAATAAAGTATTCCCCCTGCCCGCCGGGCGGGGGTCAGGGGGGTGGGACAGGAACTTTTACGGGGCTTCCGGCGATGCCGCACCGCCCGATTCCCGGCGCTGAGCGGGCTTTGGGGGCGCTCCGGCAGGGCGGCAGGTAAAAAAGTCAATCTTATTTCATCCCGCGGCCATTGCCGGAAGACCGTGTCCGTCATATTGCACAAGCCTCTGTTTCTTCCGTTTTTTTCCTCTGTTCCCCTGTTTTCCCGTTCCTGTCAGGTGCTTCCCGCGCCTCCTCGTAAGGCTGTCGATATATAATAATAGGAAGTGTTTCGGTAGGGAGGGGGAGGGGATTTGTTATTTTTTTATCAGTTTATTTTGATAAATTTTTGACAGTGGCATTTCTGCCCGAAAATGCCGTTTGCCCGTCCGAAAAAGTTTGTATGCTTTGCAAGCAAGTTTTTTGCCGTACCCCCTTGCATTTTTTTCGTCATTTTGATATAATACATGGTGAATAGATTTGTCTTCTAAAATCTACTGAAAGAAGGAGAACAATTCATCATGAAGATTCTGGTTGTCAATGCCGGAAGCTCGTCTCTCAAGTATCAGCTGTTTGATATGGACGAGCACAAGGTGCTGGCTAAGGGACTCTGCGAGAAGATCGGTCTCTCCGGCGCCATCACCCACAAGCGCCCCGGCAAGCCGAACTACGAGGCAGATTACCCCATGCCTACTCACGATGAGGCCATCGCGCTGGTCCTCAAGCTGCTGACCGACCCCGAGCTGGGTGTCATCGACAGCGTGGATGAGATCTCTGCCGTGGGCCACCGTTTCGCACACGGCGGCAAGTTCACCTCCTCCCGTCTGCTCGGCGACGAGGAAATGAACTACCTCGAGGAGATCGTTCCCATCAACCCCCTGCACGGTCCTCCCGCCATCAAGGGCGTCAAGGCCTGCCGCAAGATCATGAAGGATATCCCCATGGTCGGCGTGTTCGACACCTCCTACTATGCCACCATCGAGCCGAAGGCTTACACCTACGCGCTGCCCTATGAGTGGTACGAGAAGTACGGTGTCCGCCGCTACGGCTTCCACGGCACGTCCCACCGCTTCGTGGCTGCCGAGGCTGCCAAGTTCGTCGGCAAGCCCCTTGAGGAGCTCAAGATCGTGACCTGCCATATCGGCTCCGGTTCCTCCATCACCGCCACCAAGTACGGCAAGGCTGTGGACACCTCCATGGGCTTCACGCCTCAGGAGGGTCTGCCCATGGGCACCCGCTGCGGTTCCATCGATCCCTCCGTCATCACCTTCGTGATGAAGAAGACCGGCATGGATCCCGACGAGATGGATACCGCCATGAACAAGAAGTCCGGTCTGCTCGGTATTTCCGGTGTGTCCAACGACGCCCGTGAGGTCTGGGCCGCTGCCGACGCCGGCAACGAGCGCGCACAGCTGGCTATGGACGTCATGTGCCACGGTGCCAAGAAGATCATCGGCTCCTACGTGGCCGAGATGAACGGCGTCGACGTGCTGGTCTTCACCGCCGGCCTCGGCGAGAACGACCGCCGGGCCCGCGAGATCATCGCCTCCGATCTCGACTTCCTCGGCATCAAGCTTGACAAGGAGAAGAATCTGACCCTGCCCCGCGGCATCAATGGCGAGATCTCCACTGACGATTCCCCCGTCAAGATCCTCGTCCTGCCCACCGATGAGGAGTTCATGATCGCTGCCGATACGCAGACGATCGTCACTGCTCTGTGATCCCTCTGTTCCCAATTAATCTCTCCGGGTCAGCCGGAGAGAAACACCAAATAGAAATCTTTATTGCGAAAGGAATGTAAACATTATGGCACAGTCTCCGTTTGAAATCAAAAAGGAAATCTGCGACATCGGTAAGCGCATCTACGATCACGGCTTCGTCGCAGCAAACGACGGCAACATCTCCGTCAAGGTCGGCCCCAACGAGTTCTACTGCACCCCCACCGGCGTGTCCAAGGGCTATATGACCCCCGATATGATCATCAAGATCGACGCTCAGGGCAACAAGATCGACGGTAAGCTCAACCCCTCCTCCGAGATCAAGATGCACATGAGAGTGTATCAGGAGCGCCCGGATGCAGGTGCAGTCGTTCACGCTCATCCTCCCGTGGCTACCGCCTTCACCGTGGCCGGCATCGCTATGGACCAGTATATCCTCCCCGAGGCTATCCTGACTATCGGCAACGTCCCCACCTGCGATTACGGTACTCCCTCCACCATGGAGATCCCGGATTCCCTCATGCCCTATATCCAGAAGCATGACGCCTTCCTGCTCAAGAACCACGGCGCTCTGACCGTCGGCAACACCCTGATCCGTGCCTGCTTCACGATGGAAGAGGTCGAGTTCAACGCCAAGATCAACCTGTACGCACGTCAGCTCGGTGCCGGCCTGAACGCCAACATCGAGGAGATCCCCTGCGAGCAGCTCGAGAAGCTCATGGAGCTCCGCAAGAAGATGGGTCTGCCCGGCAAGCATCCCGGCTGCCAGAAGTGCCCGAACCGCGGTACGCCCAACTGCAAGTGCCTGCCTAAGAACGGCGAAGGCCACGTCTGCACCTGCGGCGCGAACGATGACGCCGCTATGGTCGCCGAGATCACCAAGAAGGTTCTCGCCGCTATGGGTAAGTGATTTCCGCAAGGAAATGACTGACCGGAAAGGAGAAACCGAACATGGCAAATTTGACTGAAGCGCAGATCGCCGAGCTCGTCACCAAGATCGTGGCCGAGATGAAGGCGGAAAAGCCTGCGAATGATGACAGCTGGGACGCTACCCAGTACCACGGCCGCAAGCTGATCGGTGTCTTTGAGACCATGGAGGAGGCTATCGCCGCCGCCGAGGCCGGTTACAAGACCATCCGTCAGACCTCCGTTGCCGATCGTGAGAAGTTCATCACCTCTATCCGTAACTACTGCCGCGCCGAGGCCGGCACGATGGCTGCTCTCGGCGTCGCCGAGACCAAGATGGGCCGCGTTGACCACAAGACCGCCAAGCACATCCTGGTCGCCGACAAGACCCCCGGCACCGAGGATATCGTGGCCGAGGCCAAGACCGGTGACCACGGTCTGACGCTCACCGAGCGGGCTCCCTTTGGTGTCGTGGGTGCCATCACCCCCTCCACCAACCCCTCCGAGACCGTCATCTGCAACTCGATGGGTATGATCGCCGCCGGCAACGGTGTCGTCTTCAACCCCCATCCGGGTGCCATCGCCACCTCCAACTACGCCGTTGACCTCGTCAACCGCGCCGTTCACGCCGCAGGCGGTCCCGAGATCCTCGTGGCCTCCGTCAGGAAGCCCACGCTGGACACCGCCAACGTGATGTATAAGCACCCCGCCATCCGCCTGCTGGTCTGCACCGGCGGCCCCGGCGTGGTCAAGTCCGTCCTGTCCTCCGGTAAGAAGGCTATCGGCGCCGGCGCCGGCAACCCCCCCGTCATCGTGGATGACACCGCCGACATCGAGAAGGCTGCCAAGGACATCATCGACGGCTGCACCTTCGATAACAACCTCCCCTGCATCGCTGAGAAGGAAGTCTTCGTCTTTGAGAACGTCGCCGATCGTCTGATCTCCGGTATGCTCAAGAACGGCTGCATCCTTCTGACCCGTGAGCAGGCCGACGCGCTGGCCAAGGTCGTCGTCGTCGAGAAGACCGACCCCAAGACCGGCAAGGTCTCCCGCTCCGTCAACCGCGACTGTGTCGGTCACGACTGCCGCGTGATTCTCGAGAAGATCGGTATGCACGTCGGTCCCGAGATCCGCTGCGCGATCGCCGAGGTTCCCTTCGAGCATACCTTCGTCCAGACCGAGCTGATGATGCCGATCCTCGGTATCGTCCGCGTCAAGGATATTGACGAGGCTATCGATCTGGCCGTCAAGGCTGAGCACGGCAACCGCCACACCGCTCATATGCACTCCAAGAACATCGACAACCTGTCCCGCTTCGCTACCGCGATCGAGACCACGATCTTCGTCAAGAACGCACCCTCCTATGCGGGCATCGGCTTCGGTGGCGAGGGCCACACCACCTTCACCATCGCGGGCCCGACCGGCGAGGGTATTACCTCTGCCAAGAGCTACACCCGTCTGCGCCGCTGCGTGATGGCCGATCACTTCCGCATCATCTGATGAGGATGGCATAACCCATTATTTGAAATAACAGAAAGGAACTGAATATCATGGATATGACTTCTTCTCAGATCGAAGAAATCGTGCGCCAGGTACTCGCAGGCATGGGTGGCTCCGCCGCTCCCGCTGCCAAGGGCGATCTGCCCAAGGTCGCTCACTGCGCGATGCTGGTCGCCCCCAAGAAGTTTGAGGTCAAGGAGATCCCGATCCCCGATCTGACCGATGACGACATTCTCGTGAGAGTCGAGGGCGCAGGCATCTGCGGCACCGACGTCCACGAGTGGAAGATGGACCCCTTCGGCCTGATCCCTGTCGTGCTTGGTCACGAGGGTACCGGCGAGGTCGTCTACTGCGGTAAGAACATCAAGTGCGACACCGCGGGCAAGCCCCTGAAGGTCGGCGATAAGATCGTCACCTCCGTCATCTCCTGCGGCGACTGCTACGTCTGCCGCATGGTTCCCGGCCGCACCAATCTCTGCGACAATCAGGGCGTCTTCGGCCTGATCGGCGAGAAGAGAGGCACCGCCGAGGGCAACCGTGTCAACGGTTGGTTCGCAGACTATATGCTGATCCGCGGCGCAGGCGTGACCTACTTCCAGGTCAACGACCTCAACCTCAATCAGCGTATGCTGCTCGAGCTGGCTACCGTCTGCGTCCACGCTCTTGAGCGCGGCCAGTCCACCGGCCTGCTGAACTTCGGCTCCAAGGTCCTGCTGCAGGGCTGCGGCCCCGTCGGTCTCGTGATGCTGTGCGTGCTGCGCGCCGCCGGTATCAACTATATCATCTGCGTCGACGGTAACGAGGATCGTCTGAAGGTCGCCGAGAAGCTCGGTGCCAAGAAGACCATTTGCTTCCGCCGTCCCGATGAGGACACGCTCGAGAAGCGCGTCGCCAAGGTCAAGGAAGTCGCCAACGGCGTCGGCGTTGATTTTGCTTACCAGTGCACCGGCGCTCCCGTGGCAGCAGCTGACATCTTCAGCTACGTGCGCCGCGGCGGTGGTATGTGCGAGATGGGCTTCTTCGTGAACAACGGCGAATACCAGATCAACCCGCACCTCGCTATGTGCAACAAGGAGATCAACATCGTCGGCTCCTGGGACTACTCCGCAGAGGATTATCCCAAGACCATGGCCTTCCTGAAGCAGTGCCGTGAGATGAACATCCCGATCGAGGACCTCATCACTCACTCCTACTCGCTCGATCAGATGAACGAGGCTATGGAGACCAATGTAGCGCAGAAGGGCATCAAGATCTGCTACATTGCCAAGTGATCATAAGGAGTTACCGCTATGGCAGCTCTCGGAATGATTGAAGTATTCGGCTTTGCCACCTCTATCGTGGTGGCGGACGCCGTCGCCAAGGCAGCCGATGTCGAGGTCGTCGCCATCGACCGCAATAAGCCCGCCAACGCCGATAAGTGCGAGGTGCCGCTGGTGATGGTCGTCAAGTTCGAGGGTGACCCCGCAGCTGTGGCCGCTGCCCATGATGCAGGCGTGGCCGAAGCGCAGAAGCGCGGTCTGTACATCACCTCGAAGATCAATCCCGGTTTGTCCCCTGAGGTGGAATGGTTCGCCCATCTGCCCGCAACGGGACGGGACAAGCTGAGAAACTACACCGGACCCGACGGCAAGAAATATTGACCGCCGGCCGGACGTCCCGTACTCACAAAATCAAAAAATAATATTTCTTAAAGGAGAAATGAATCATGAACGAAGCTCTTGGTATGGTTGAGACCCGCGGTCTCGTCGCTGCTATCGAGGCAGCAGATGCAATGGTTAAGGCTGCTAACGTCAAGCTGATCGGCTCCGAGAAGATCGGTTCCGGTCTGGTCTCCGTGATGGTCCGCGGCGACGTCGGTGCCGTCAAGGCTGCCGTTGAGGCCGGCGGTGCTGCCGCTTCCCGCCTCGGCGAGGTCATCGCTACCCACGTCATCCCCAGACCCCACACCGACGTGGACCTGCTTCTCCCCAAGCTGGGCTGATCCCGGAACTGAGATCCGCCTGACCTCCCGGTCAGCCGCGTGACGGCCGACCGGGAGGGGGACCGCACGACGTGTCCCCGACAATGAGACTGAAGAGGACGAAAAACTATGGAAAAGGCAATCGCACTGCTGGAAGTTCAGGCTATGGTCACAGCCATCGTGGGTCTTGACGCTATGGTCAAGGCTGCCGACGTAAAGCTGATCCATGTCGAGAAACGCCTGGGCGGTCGGTTGGTTACCGTGGTGGTGGAAGGAACGGTTTCCGCTGTGCAGGCCGCAGCCGATGCCGGAAAAGCCGCCGCTGCACAGGTTGGCCCTGTCAAGCTGTGCGAGGTGATTGCCCGCCCGCATCCCCAGATCATGAGGTTCCTCAAGACTGACCCGCTGGTCATGTCCGGAGACGCCGATTGATATACGCGCACCCCACATTCACCCATCCACAAACAAAAACATAATTTTTCAGGAGGAAAAATACAATGAACGAAGCTCTTGGTATGGTTGAGACCCGCGGTCTCGTTGCTGCTATCGAGGCAGCAGATGCAATGGTTAAGGCTGCCAACGTCAAGCTGATCGGCTCCGAGAAGATCGGTTCCGGTCTGGTCTCCGTGATGGTCCGCGGCGACGTCGGTGCCGTCAAGGCTGCCGTTGAGGCCGGCGGTGCTGCCGCTTCCCGCCTCGGCGAGGTCATCGCTACCCACGTCATCCCCAGACCCCACACCGATGTGGATCTGCTGCTGCCCAAGCTGGGTTGATCGTTTACGGTACGAGTCATCCCTTGACGCTGCCTGATCCTCCCGGCGTCATGACGTCCGTCACGCGTTGAGAGGTCGGCATCGGCCTCTCCGGAGGGCTCCCCTGCGGGAGCCTTCCGGAGGCAAAATGAGCAAACACGTGTGTTTCTTTCAGGTAAGGAACATATCTGTTTTCTCATTTGAAAAAACAAAAATGTACCACATAGAAAAGAGGATTTTGGATCATGGAAATCAACGAAAAAACCATTGAAGCCATTGTCAGGCAGGTGATTGCCGGCATCGATGACAAGCCCGTCAGCGACGAGATCCCGGTCGGCGTTTCCAACCGCCACATTCATCTGACCCGTGAGGACCTCGACACCCTCTTCGGCAAGGACTACGAGCTGACCCCCATCAAGGACCTGTCCCAGCCTGGGCAGTACGCCTGCAAGGAGACCTGCACGCTGATCGGCCCGTCCATGCGCCCCATCGAGAACGTCCGCATCCTCGGCCCGCTGCGCTCCAAGAGCCAGGTCGAGATCGCCGTTACCGACTCCTACGTCCTGAAGGTCAAGCCTCCCGTGCGTGAGTCCGGCAAGGTCGAGGGCTCCGCGCCCATCACCATCGTCGGTCCCAAGGGCGTACTGACGCTCAAGGAGGGCTGCATCATCGCCAACCGTCACATCCACATGAGTCCCGCCGATGCCGCTCACTTCGGCGTCAAGGACGGCGATTACATCGACGTCGACGTGTTCTCCGGCACCAAGCGCACCCGCTGGTTCGACGTTCAGATCCGTGCCTCCGAGAAGTTCACGCTCGAAATGCACGTCGATACCGACGACGCCAACGCAGTCGGCATCAAGAACGGCAGTACCGTTACCATTGCCAAGTAAGCCGCATACCGTAAAACCGACACATTCCGCCTGAAAGAGGGTACCGTTATGTTAAAAGGAAAAGTCGTGGGCAACATCGTGTCCACCAATAAGTTCGATGCCCTCGTGGGCTTCAAGTTCCTCGACGTACAGCTGTACGAGGGTGACGTGCTGACAGAGAAGCACATCATCGCCGTGGATCAGACCATCTCCGCCGGTATCGGCGAGAACGTGCTGGTCGTGACCGGCAGCAGCGCACGCGTGGCCGTAGGCGACGTCAACAAGCCTGTGGACGCCGTGGTCGCCGGCGTCATCGATAAGACCGTTTGACCGGACGGCCGCGTTTTCCATCGCTTTTCAACCATGGTCATTACAGCCGTGTCCTGCGCCGCCTGACGGCGGCGCTGACACAGCGAAATCGCGAAATGTTGAAAGGACGTGTGTCCGGGGCGGATCCGTGATCCCTGCCGCGGCGCACAGTATTATAGATAGTTATGTCTGGATTACAACTGAAATCGATCATGCAGAAGAACGGCATCGTGGGTGCCGGCGGTGCAGGCTTCCCGTCTTACGGAAAGCTGACCGACGGCGCGTCCCTGCTGGTCATCAACTGCATCGAATGTGAGCCCCTGATGTATACCGACTACACGCTGGTCAAGGAGAAGCTCCCCGACATCGTCGCGGGCGCTCAGGCCATCATGGAGTTCGGTCATATCCCCAACGCGATCCTCGCTATCAAGGCCTACCGCGCCCAGACCCTCGGTCTGGAGGACGGTCAGACGCTGGGTGAAGGGATCCACGTCAAGACCGTGCCGAACATCTACCCGATGGGTGACGAGATCAACCTGATCTATCAGGTCACGGGCCGCCTCATCAAGCCCGGCAACCTGCCCATCACGCAGGGCGTCATCGTCTACAACGTCGAGACCGTGTACAACACCCGCGCTGCCATCCGCGACGACAAGCCCGTCACCGAGAAGTGGCTGACCATCGGCGGTGATATCCCCGAGGCGTACGTCGTCCGCGTGCCCGTCGGTATGCGTATCAGCGACGTGCTGGCTGTGACCAATGTCAAGGTCCCCGAGCATTACGTCATGTTCGACGGCGGTCCCTCCATGGGTATCATGAAGAATCCCGCCTCCGACGTTGTCTGCAAGACCACCAACGCGCTGATCATCGTGCCGGACAATATTCCCGCCGTCGTTCAGAAGAAGCGCACCGTCGAGGAGAATCTGCGTCTGGCCGCTTCCGTCTGCTGCCAATGCACGCGCTGCACCGATCTGTGCCCCCGTCACCTGCTCGGATATCCGCTTGAGCCTCACAAGATGGTGAGAGCCACGCTGTCCGCCGCGCAGGAATCGCCCGAGCTGATCCGCAACGCCAGCCTGTGCTGCTCCTGCGATATCTGCGGCTCCTTCGCGTGCTGCCAGGGTATCTCCCCGATGATGGTCATCAAGGAGTACAAGAAGATCCTCGCACAGAACAAAATCAAGTATACCGCCGGTCCGGACGACGTCTACAAGCCCGACCCCGACCGCGAGTACCGGATGCTCACGTCCGGCAAATGGAAGGAAGCGATCGGCGTCGCCCGCTTCGACAAGCATCCGACCTATATCCCCGAGAAGCTCAAGGCGCACCGGGTCGAGATCCGTATGTCCCAGCACATCGGCGCACCGTCCATCCCCTGCGTGGAGGTGGGCGCTGACGTCACGACCGGGCAGATGATCGCCAACGCGGGCAACGGTCTGTCCGTGCCGCAGTACGCCTCCATCGACGGGCGCGTTACCTTCGTGGATGCCTCCCGCATCATCATCGAAGTCCAAGACTGATAAGGAGCAGGTAGAATCATGTATCAGGCAATCGGTATTATCGAGCTGAAGAGTATAGCCAAAGGGATCGAGGCCACGGATGCTGCGCTCAAGAGCGCCGGTGTCAGGCTGGTGTCCGCACATCCCACTTGCCCCGGTAAATATGAGATCACTCTGACGGGTGCCATCGCGGACGTTTCCGCCGCCGTCGAACACGTCAAGTCCCGCTTTGAGGACCGCCTCATTGATTGCTGCGTCATCGGCCGCATCGATCCGCAGGTCATCACGGGCTTGTTCGGCACCCACGAGAATCCGCAGGAGGGCGCAGTCGGCATCATCGAGACCTTCTCTGCCGCTTCTCTGATCCGCGCCGCGGATATCGCCGTCAAGACCGCCAAGGTCACGATCTATGAGCTGCGCCTGTCCCGCGGTATGGGCGGCAAGGGACTCGTGATCTTTACCGGAGACGTCGGTGACGTGACCGCTTCCGTCGAAGCCGGCTCCGCATACGCCAAGGAGCAGGGCCTGTTCTGCAACAATTCCATTATTCCCGCGCCTCACAAGGAGCTGTGGGACCAGTTATCCTGATGAAAGGACGGCTTTTGAACTGTCATGGCTGAGATCAAGTACGTCATCAAGAAAAGCCCCCGTATCCCCAAGCTGATCGCTGATCTGTACGCGAATATGCCCGAGATCGAGGCGGACCGCGCCGAGTTGATCACCGAAAGCTACAAGGAGACCGAGAATCTGCCCATCGTCAAGCGCCGTTCGGCTGCTTTCCGTCATATCCTGGAGAATATCCCGATCATCATCCGCGAAGGTGAACTGATCGTCGGCTCCAACTCGCTGGCGCCCCGCGGCTGCCAGACCTATCCCGAGTACTCCTTCGAGTGGCTCGAGAAGGAGTACGACACCGTGGCGACCCGTGAGGCCGACCCGTTCTACATCTCGCCCGATACCGTCCGCCGCCTGAAGGCCGTCTACCCCTACTGGAAGGGCAAGACCACCAGTGACCTCGCTGCCGCCAACATGGATCCCGAGGTGCTGGACGTCTTCATGAATCACGGCATCTTCACCGTCGGCAACTACTTCTTCAACGGCGTCGGTCACGTCAACGTCAACTACAAGCGCGTCATCGACGAGGGCCTTGAGTCCTATATCGAGCAGTGCAAGGCCGAGCTGGCCAAGCTGAAGAGGGGGCAGGGCGACTACGCGAGCCGCCGCAATTTCCTCGAGGCCGTGATCGAGTCCTGCGAGGGCGTCATCGGCTATGCCCGTCGGTATTCCGAGCTGGCGCTGTCTGAGGCTGCCGGCTGCACCGATTCCGACCGCAAGGCTGAGCTGCTCAAGATCGCGGACGCCTGCGACCATGTGCCCGCCAAGCCTGCCCGTGACTTCCACGAGGCGTGCCAGGCATTCTGGTTCATCCAGCAGCTGATGCAGCTGGAGTCCTCCGGTCACTCCATTTCCCCCGGACGTTTCGATCAATATATGTATCCTCTGTTCAAGAAGGACCTGAACGAAGGGAAGGTCACGCTTGAGTCTGCACAGGAGCTGATCGACTGCATTTGGATCAAGCTGAACGACCTCAACAAGGTCCGTGACGCCGCGTCCGCCGAGGGCTTCGCCGGGTACGGCCTCTTCCAGAACCTCATCGTCGGCGGACAGAACGAGAACGGCATCGACGTCACCAACGAACTGTCCTATATGTGCATGGAGGCACAGCTCCATGTCCGTCTGCCCCAGCCCTCCCTGTCTATCCGCGTCTGGAACATGACGCCTCACTCCTTGATGATCAAGGCCGCGTCCGTGGTCCGAGAGGGCCTTGGCGTGCCCGCGTTCTATAACGACGAAGTCATCATTCCGTCCATGATGTCCCGCGGCTACACGCTGGAGGACGCCCGCAATTACTGCATCATCGGCTGCGTCGAGCCGCAGGCCTGCGCCAAGACCGACGGCTGGCATGACGCCGCGTTCTTCAATATGCTCCGTCCGCTGGAGCTGGTGTTCTCGTCCGGTATGGACAAGGGCGAGCAGATCGGTCCCAAGACGCCCGACGTGCTGAAGATGACCAAGTTCGAGGAATTCTACGACGCCTACAAGACGCAGGAGGAGTGGTTCATCGAAATGATGGCGCAGGCCGACAACGCCGTGGACGCTGCTCATGCCGTGCGCTGCCCGCTGCCCTTTGAGTCCTGCCTGATCGACGACTGCATTGCCAACGGCAAGAGCGTGCAGGAGGGCGGATGCCATTACAACTTCACCGGCCCGCAGGGCTTCGGTATCGCCAACGTGGCTGACTCACTTGCCGTGGTCCGCGACCTCGTGTTCGATCAGCAGAAGTTCACGATGGCAGAGCTGAAGCAGGCCCTGGACGATAACTTTGGCAAGGGCCGCACGCCCAAGAAGTCTGCCGAGCTGACGACCGCCGCCGTCAAGGCGCTTGACGCGCAGGGCGTCGAGGTCAACGCCGACATGATCAAGGCCATCTATACGAGTTTCCTGAACGCGTCCACCGTTTCCGAGGACAAGAAAAAGAAGTACGCCGAGATGCTGGAGCTGATCGGTCAGGTGCCGAAGTACGGTAACGATCTGTACGAGGTGGATATGTTCGCCCGCGAGATCGGTCAGACCTACACCAAGCCCCTCCTGAAGCACACCAACCCCCGCGGCGGTATGTTCCATGCCGGTCTGTATCCCGTGTCCGCCAACGTGCCGCTCGGCTACGACGCCGGCGCGACGCCCGACGGCCGTCTGGCCAACACGCCCATTGCCGACGGTGTCGGCCCCATGTCCGGACGCGACACGCACGGCCCGACCGCTACGGCCAACTCCGTGTCCCGCCTCGATCTCGGCGATGCCTCCAACGGCACGCTGCTGAATCAGAAGTTCCATCCCTCCGCGCTCGCCGGTGACGCCGGACTTGAAAAGTTCGTCGCTTACCTCCGCAGCTTCTTCGACGAGAAGGGTATGCACGTTCAGTACAACGTCGTCTCCCGCGAGACGCTGCTGGATGCCCAGAAGCACCCCGAAAACTACAAGACACTCGTGGTCCGCGTGGCTGGCTACTCCGCCCTCTTCACCACGCTGTCCCGCTCGCTGCAGGACGACATCATCAACCGCACCGAACAGAGCGGACTGTAAAAGTACGCTTGGGGCTCTGCCCCGAACCCCGCCCGAGGAACTTCTTTCAAGAAGTTCCTCGGGGCTCTTCAAGAACCTTCTGACGCAAGGAGAGTCCTATGACGGAAAACATCTACGACCAGACCGGTCGGATTTTTGATATACAACGGTTCTCCATCCACGACGGACCGGGCATCCGGACCATCGTGTTCCTGAAGGGCTGCTGGCTGCGGTGCCGCTGGTGCTGCAACCCAGAGTCACAGGAATACAAGATCCAGCAGTTGACTATAAACGGCACGACCAAGACGGTCGGCCGCGACGTCACCGTCCGCGAGGTCATGGAGGAGGTCGAAAAGGACCGCCAGTATTACCGGCGTTCCGGCGGCGGTGTGACGCTGTCCGGCGGCGAGACGATGGCACAGCCCGATTTCGCCGAGGCGATTTTCCGCGCCTGCCACGAGTATGGCTTCACGACCGCGATCGAGACCACCGCGTTTGCCGACAGGGAAGTGGTCGAGCGGCTGGTGCCGCACATCGATTACGTGCTGATGGACATCAAGCACATGGATTCCAAAAAGCACGAGGCGTGGACGACCCGCCCCAATGAAAAGATACTCGATAACGCGCGCTGGATCGCGTCTCACGCGTCCAGTCTGACCATCCGCGTGCCGGTCATCCCCGGCTTCAATGACTCCGTCGAGGAGATTATGGCCATTGCCCGCTTTACGGACTCCCTGCCCGGCGTGGAGCAGCTGCATCTGCTGCCGTATCACCGCCTCGGCATGGACAAGTACACGGGGTTGGGACGCACCTACACGCTGCCCGATATCCTTCCGCCCAAGAATGATCACATGGATCAGCTGAAGGCAGCCGCTGAGGCGGTCAGCAGCCTTCACGTCCAGATCGGCGGATAACAACAGATCAGCGGATAACGAGGTATGAATCATGCAGAATTTTGAATTTCAGGACAAGATGCGGATCGTTCAGGAGTTGGTGCCCGGACGGCAGATCACGCTGCTGCACATCATCGCCAACCCCGACCCGATCCTTTACCAGAAGCTCGGTCTTGACCCCAAGCTGGACTATTCCCACTCCGCAATCGGCGTGCTGACCGTCAGCCCCGCCGAGACCGCCGTCATCACCGCGGACATTTCCATGAAAACCTCCAACGTCGAGCTGGGCTTCGTTGACCGTTTCTCCGGCACGCTGATCCTGACCGGCCGCGTGGCCGAGGTGGAGTCCGCGTTCCAGCACATCGGTGACTACTTCCGCGACAAGCTGCATTTCACCGTGTGCGAGATGACACGTACCTGACGGTACCGAACCCGACGGTACCGCACCTGATCGAGGCGTGCAGCAGCTATGAAAAAGCTGATCCTGATGGGCCGGGTCGCCGCCGGTAAGACGACTCTGACCCAAGCACTCAAGGGCGAGCAGATCCACTACTGCAAGACCCAATATATCAACTACTACGATACCATCATCGACACTCCAGGCGAGTATACCGAGGTCCACGCGCTCGGCGCGGCGCTCGCGGTCTACTCCTATGAGGCGGACGTGGTGGGCATCGTCATCAGCGCTAACGAGCCGTTCTGCGTGTTTCCACCCGGCGTGGCGGCGATGGTCAACCGCGACGTCATCGGCATCGTGGCAGGCATCGACAAGCCGGACGCCAACGTCCCGCAGGTCACACGCTGGCTGAAGCTCTGCGGCTGCGAGAAGATCTTCTATATCAGTTCCTATACCGGCGAGGGACTCGAGGACATCATCGCGTACCTGCGTGAGGATTCCGATACGGAGGAGACTCTCCTCAAGCCGAAGGGGCTGCACGAGGAAAAGCAAGTTTAACATACTCTACCCGAAAGTCTGTTGAAAGGATGTGATTGACCATGACGACCGTGATCTGCTTTGCCAACAATAAGGGCGGCAGCGGAAAGTCCACGACCTGCGCCAACGTCGGTTACAGCATGGCCGCGGAGGGCAAAAAGGTCCTTCTGATCGATGGCGATATGCAGATGAATCTGACGCTGTCGTTCTTTGACGACGAAGCCTCGCTGGAAATGGCGAAAAACGGGGAGAACCTGTATACCGCAGTCACCAAGCAGCGCGACCTCGCCGCGTTCATCAAGCACACCGAATACGAGGGACTCGACATCATCCCGTCCTCCACGCTGATGAGCGGCATCGAGTTTGAGCTGTTCACCATGTGGCAGCGGGAGCTGATCCTGCGTCAGGGGCTGAAGGCCGTCAAGGAATCCGGCAAGTATGACTACATCCTCATCGACGCACCGCCTACGCTCGGCTGCTGGGTCATGAACATCCTCTGCGCCTCCGACTTCCTGATCATTCCCGTCGAAGCGTCCCCGTGGGGGCTGTTCGGCCTGGCCAATATGTTCGAGTTCTGTGAGAAGGTCAAGCGCATCTCGCCCGACCTGACGATCCTCGGCGTCGCCGTGACCAAGGTCAACGACCGCAAGAATTACTTCAAGCAGACGATCGACGTGTTGTCCGAGCTGGAGCAGGAAAAGAACATCCGCCTGTTCCGCACCTATATCCGCATCGACAGCACCATTGAGAAGTCGCAGGATGAAAGCAAGCCCGTCATGGCCTACAAGAAGGTCAGCCGGGCGGCGCAGGAATATATGGCACTCGCCAAGGAGGTAATGGAGTATGCCCATCGGTAAGGACAGTATCACGAAGCGCGTCATCGGCGCACCGGAGACAACACCCGCTCCCAAGCCTGTCAAGACCACCGTGAAGAAAACGGGGCCCAAGGTCACGCCCGCGTTCAAGGAGGGCGTTCTGCCCACCCCCACCGCGCCTAAGGAGCTTGAGGCCGAAACCGCCAAGCCGGAGGAAGCCGTCAAGGCAGAGCCGTCCACCGCCGTCATGGGGAATGTGTCCCCCGAGGTCGTGGAGAAGGTCACCGGACACCCGGAAGGCAAGGGCGAGACGCACGTCAAGATCACCGACGATATGCCGAATTATCTGCTGTAAGTCAGAATACGCAAAACCCCCGTGCCGTCCGGCACGGGGGTTTTGCGTATGGAAGGGCTTTTGTGTCACTCATGCTCCAGAAAAGCAGCGCTCCGCAGCATCGCGAATACGAGGACTCCCATCACGGCTACAAACAGGACGCCGCCGAGTATCATGCCGTCGCGGGCGCAGACCCACATGATGGCGCCGATGGCAACTGCCAGCATGAGGCCGATGACAGTCCAATAGATGATCGTCCGCCGGCGCATGACCGACTTGCCGTAGTACGGGATTGGCTCGCCGGCATCCAGTGCGGCATCTGCCCACCGACACCAGCGCCGGTGCGTGACGATGCGAATGATCAGAATGGTCAGAAAACCGAGCCCGAAAGCGTACAGCATCGCAGCTACCGCAAGCAGGGCAGTATACTGACCGGGATTCGACGCGCGGAATGACAGCGCGCGGATCAACTGCACCGTGGCGGTCAGCATAAAGTAGACGCACATCGACGTTTCAAACCGCCGGGTTCGGTGCTTGCTCCGCCGGATCGCCTCGACCTTCTCGTGCGTGTCCGTCACAACAGGCGGGATATCCGGATCGGACGTGACGAACACGTAGATGTCGCCACGGTTGGAGACGAACGTCCAGCCCGCCTCGGCACACAGGTCGATGTACGCCCGGCACGATTCGTTGATCTCGTTGCCGGACTTGCCGGCCTCGGGCAGCACCTCGACGCTGTACCGCAGCGCGCAGGGGTCGCACGCCTCAAATTCAAGGCTGTTCCGGATGGACGTCAGCTTCCATCCTTTGAGTGCCATGTCCTCGCAGTGCTCCTCGACGGCCGTGAGGTCGGTGTATTCGTACATATAGTATTGACGGCGGACCTTCGGCTTTTGTGATGTATCATTCACGGTATCCACGACGCAGCCTCCTTTTCGGATTGATGGGTTACAGACCGACAGATTTACATGAACAGGATCCCGACGATCAGCGCGCACATGGCGGCGGCTGCCATGATCAGGACAACGATACGCTCCCGCTTATCCCGCTTCTGCGTGTACTCCGTGTCAAAGTACGGCACCGGCCACCCGGCTGCCTCGGCTTCCCGTTCCAACTTCAGCCAGCGGCGCTCGTTGACGAGGGATTCGACGGCAAGGTACACGAAAGTCGCCGCGATGAGGGCGGCAGCGCCTTCGACTATCCAGACCGCAGCCGTTCGGTTCTCGTTCCACGGCAGCAGGAAGAGGATCACCTCCATCAGGAGAGAAGCAACGAAGGCCCACGCGAGGATGCGGCCGCGCCGCTCGGCCTTCCGCACCGCGTCGACCTTCGCCGCGCGGTCGGTGACGATGGCAGGGGAGCGCGGGTTATTGGACATGAACACGCAGATATCGTCCTTGTGGCAGACGAACGTCCAGCCGGATTCCTCACACAGGGTCAGCAGCTCCTTGAAGCCGTCGTCCCCGCCGGAGGCGCGGTCGTCGGCAATGCGGTCGGCCTCGGGAATGACCTCCACACAGTAGCGCACGATCTTCTTCTCCCCGGCGGTAAAGGTGCCGCTTGCCAGCGACGTCAGATACCAGCCCCGCTGTGCCTGACGCTCCAGATATTCGGACAGCGCCATGAGATCGGTGTAGCGGTAGCGCAGCCTGACTTTCATCGTATTCGGATCACTCGTTTTTTTGCTCATAACAGACTCCTTTTTGCAATATTCGTGAGATGAATGGAATGTCAGCAGTGGTTGTCCCGCTCGATTTTCCGTCGTCGGGCAAAGGAAAACCGGAAAAGCACGACAAGCCCTGTGCCCAAGCCTATGACCACCAGCAGGAACGGCAGATCCTGCGCGCCGTTGAGACGGACGTCCAGCCAAAGGATCGCGGCAGCCGCGCCGAACGTCAGCACGGTCAGCAGGGCATACAGCGCGGTGCGGACGTACAGCACCCGGCGCGACTCGGGCGGCAGCGGTGTACCTGACTCCGCTGCCCGGATGACCCGGCGGTACCGGTGCGCTTCGCGGATGCTTTCTCCGACCAGCACGATCAGCCATGCCAACGCGGGCAGCGCGAGCATCAAATCATACGGGATCTGACGCCGGTACTGCTCGCCGAAGAACAGATTGGTCGCGTACAGCCCCAAGAGGAGCAGCATGAAGGCGGATAAGAACAGCGGGATCCGGCGGTGCCATTTCCCGCAGGCACGGACGGTGTCGGCGTACTCCCGGATCGACGTCGCGTCCTGCGCAATGAGCGGAACGGCGTCCGCATTCTGCGTCTCGAAAACGAACAGGCTGCGCTTGTGCCCGACGCAGCGCCACCCGGCGTCCGCGCAGACGTCGGAGAAGGACGGGTCGAACAGATCACTCTCGCCCATCCACTCGCTCGGTCCGCGCCGCGGATGCTCGTACGGGATCGGCCTTTGAACCGCCGTGTCGTACCGGTACGCGCCCGGCTCGCACGCCTCGAGCTGTATGCCGTGCCGGATGGACACGCACCGCCACCCTTTGGCGGCTTGTGTATTGAGATAGTCCGCCAGCGCGGCGGCGTCCGTGTACTCACAGGCGAGGAAAACACGGTGGGTCTTGGGTTTCTGTTCGGTTATCTGCTTCATGTCAGTCCCTCCATGATCTCTCTCCCGTCCGCCGCCATGCGCGCGAGACGGTCGTACTCCTGCCGCAGCGTGGCGATGCCCGCGCCGGTGATGAGGTAGTGCTTGCGCTTGGCACCGCCGATCCCGCGCTCCGGTGCGTCCGGCACCTCCGCGTGAGCAATCAGACGGTTTTCCTCGAACTTGGCGAGCATGGTGTACAGCGTGCCGGGACCGATGACGACACGCCCGCCGGACAGCTCGCGCGAGCGGTCCATGATCTCGATGCCGCAGCGCGGCTCCGTGAGGGAGAGCAGGACGTAGTACATAGGTTCCGTCAGTGTCTGCAGCGTTTCTCTGGGCATTCCGGTCACTCCTTCCGGGGCGTTTTTTTGCTCCCTTGATTTCAGTATCGTGTGACAATATCGTGTGTCGCTACTTGCGTATATAGTATATATCGTCACACGACATTTGTCAATAGGTTTTGGAAAAATTCTTTTTGACTTTTTCAAAGCCAAGTGCTGATTTGGCTTTTAGGGGGAGATAGGCCCGTAAGCGGGAGCCGGGCGTTTCCGCATCGTCGGAAGTTCTGACTGACCTTTTTTCCCCACTCCCCTGTCCCCCCGCCCGGCGGGCGGGGAGAAATACTCCATTTGATGGCAGGGAGAAGGGAGCGGCGATGCCCTGCCGCCCTTGGGCGGCTCTTCTCCCTGC
>JAKSPU010000189.1 GCA_024404505.1 Clostridia bacterium | reverse complement strand
GGATACCCACACGCACCTCAAACGTGCGCGTCTGCCAATTCCGCCACTCTCGCATATTCAGATGAAACATCCGGCTGTCGATCATAAATGAGGTGCTCTCGACAACGCACATATTATACACGATGACGAGCGATTTGTCAATAGGTTTTGCGAAAGTTTTTCGGATATTTTTACGCGGCCTGCAGCGGCCGGTATGCCCCCACCGGCGTTTGGTCGAAAAGCCAATAACCTTTAGCAGATTGCCCGAAAAATCTTAACCTTTGCCGATTGACAACCCCACCCTCTCATGATATAATATGTAAAATTCCCGGCACAGCATCTTACGGCCCCACGCTTTCCCTGTCATGCATCCCGGCAGGGCCTTTTGATATAAATCAACGTTCGAATAAAATAATGGAAATATAAGGAGAAGTGAACATGGCTACTTTCATCAACGAACCGTCCCATACCTTCAACGAGTATCTTCTGATCCCCGGCTACTCCTCCGCGGCCTGCATTCCCGCGAACGTGAGCCTCAAGACCCCTCTCGTCAAGTTCAGAAAGGGTGAGCAGCCTGCCATCACGATGAACATCCCGATGGTCTCCGCCATCATGCAGTCCGTGTCCGGCGAGAAGCTCGCCGTCGCGCTGGCTACCGAGGGCGGTGTGTCCTTCATCTACGGCGCACAGACCATCGAAAACGAGGCCGCTATGGTCAAGCGTGCCAAGAACTACAAGGCCGGCTTTGTCAAGTCCGACTCCAATGTGACCCCCGACGCCACGATGGCCGACGTTGTCGCGCTGGTCGAAAAGAACGGTCATAACACCGTTGCCGTCACCGACGACGGCACCGCAGAGGGCAAGCTGCTGGGTATCGTCACCGGCCGTGACTACCGCCCCAGCCGCATGGCTCCCGACACGCCCGTGTACACCTTCATGACCCCCTTCGAGAAGCTGATCACCGCGCCCGAGGGTACGTCCCTCAAGCTGGCCAACGACATCATCTGGGACAACAAGCTCAACTCCCTGCCTATCATCGACGAGAATCAGCATCTGGTCTACCTCGTCTTCCGCAAGGACTACGACACGCACAAGCAGAACCCCAACGAGCTGCTGGATTCCTCCAAGCGGTACGTCGTGGGCGCGGGCATCAACACCCGTGACTACAAGGAGCGCGTTCCCGCGCTGGTCGAGGCCGGTGCCGACGTGCTGTGCATCGACTCCTCCGAGGGCTTCTCCGATTGGCAGAAGTTCACGCTTGCGTGGATCCGCGAGCAGTATGGCGACAAGGTCAAGGTGGGCGCCGGCAACGTCGTGGATGCCAAGGGCTTCCGCTTCCTCGCCGAGTGCGGCGCCGACTTCGTCAAGGTCGGTATCGGCGGCGGCTCCATCTGCATCACCCGTGAGACCAAGGGCATCGGGCGCGGTCAGGCAACGGCTCTGATCGACGTCTGCCAGGAGCGCGACCGCTACTTCGAGGAGACGGGCATCTACGTCCCCGTCTGCTCCGACGGCGGTATCGTGTACGACCACCATATCACGCTCGCGCTGGCTATGGGTGCCGACTTCGTCATGTTGGGCCGTTACTTCGCCCGCTTCGACGAGTCTCCCTCCAACAAGGTCAGCATCGGCGGCACCTACTACAAGGAGTACTGGGGCGAGGGCTCCGCGCGCGCCCGCAACTGGCAGCGCTACGACCTCGGCGGCGACAAGAAGCTGTCGTTTGAGGAGGGCGTCGACTCCTACGTTCCCTATGCCGGCAGCCTGAAGGACAACGTCGCTATGACGCTTGCCAAGGTCAAGTCCACCATGTGCAACTGCGGTGCGCTGACCATCCCCGAGTTGCAGGAGAAGGCCGTGCTGACGCTCGTCTCCTCCACGTCCATCGTAGAGGGCGGCGCTCACGACGTCATCCAGAAGGACAAGAGCGGCACTATCAAGTGATCGCATATCCGCAAAAAAGCATCCGGAAAGCATTTGGCTTTCCGGATGCTTTTTTATGGGTTTTTCATAAAGAGCATTGCGATTTATCAATCCGCCTCGCGGCGGGCCTTGAGCTTGAACGCCAGCACGGCGCACACGGTCAGGACGACCGCGTAGATGACGGTCACGACAAAATGCCGCCGGAACACATCCATGCCCATCGGCTCACCGAGAATGTTCTTCCCGACCAGCAGGCACCGCCCGCACTGCACCGCCGGATAGAAGGGAAGTGCCGCGCAGAAGCTTTGGAAACCCTCCGACAGCGTCTCGATCGGCATCCACGCACCGGACAGGAAACCTGCCCCGGAGATCACAATCGAAGACAGCCCCGGTGCCGCCTTGTCGCTGAACAGGGAGCCGAACAGGATACCGACCGCCACAAAGCCCGCGATCATGGGCAGTATGCAGAGCGCGGCGGGCAGGATCCGCCATGAGATCCATCCGGTGTTGCCGGCGCACAGACCGACGACCACGGCGGTCAACCAGCAGATCAGCACCTGACACATCCCGACCAGCACGCCGGACAGGGCATAACCGAGGACAAAATCGGCGTCCTTCATCGGGGACGTGTACAGCCGCATCAGGAACCACGTGCTGCGGTCGCGCGAAACCAGCAGCGTCATGTACAGCATGGTGAAGGTCCCGGAGAACACGGCAATGCCGGGTGTCAGGAATTCCAACTCAAACCAAGGCGCGGTCGGCGAGAACAGGAAGTACATCGCCAGCAGCAGCACGAGCGGAACGCCGAGACAGAAAATGAAGCTCAGAGGATCGCGCAGGATCTCCTTCAGCACCCGGCCCGCAAACAGGAGCATCCGATTGGACCTCTTTGACGTCGCAGCCATGTCAGTCTTCCCCCTTTCCCGCGGAGCCGGACGCGATCTCCACGAAAGCGTCCTCAAACCGCTCTTTTCCGGTCAGCGCGCACAGCTCGGATACCGTCCCGAGCGCGTGCAGCTGCCCGTCCGCCATGATGCCGATGCGGTCGGACAGCGCCTCGGCTTCCTCCAGGTAGTGCGTGGTCAGGATGACAGTGACCCTGCCCTTGAGCTTTTGGATCACGTTCCAAAGCTCGCGGCGCGCCAGCACGTCAAGGCCCAGCGTAGGCTCGTCGAGGAACAGCACCGACGGCTCCGTGATCAGCGCCATGGCGATGCTCAGACGGCGCTGCCAGCCGCCGGAGAGCGTCCGTGCGAGGCTGTCAGCCGTTTTTCCGAGTCCCAGCTCCGCGATCACGCGGTCTGCCGCCGTGCGGGCATCGGCTTTTGCCGCTCCCCACAGACCAGCGGTCAGCTCGAGATTCTCACGGACGGTCAGATTCAACGCGACAGCCGTGTTCTGCGGCGACACGTTGATGATCTGACGGACCTTGTCCGCCTGCGTCCTGATGTCAAAGCCGCCGATCCGGGCCGTTCCCGCTGTGGGAACGGACAGGCAGGAAAGCATCTTGATCGTGGTGGTCTTGCCCGCGCCGTTCACGCCGAGCAGCGAGAAGAACTCCCCCGCTCCGACCGACAGGTCAAGGTTATCCACCGCGGTCACGGTCTTTCCGCGGGATTTATAGATTTTGGTCAGCCCCTGCACCTCGATGGAAGCGCCGCGGGCATTCTGTGCCGTACTCATGTCATGATCTCCTTCCCGACGACCGATTAGAGATTCAACGGCCGTCATTGTCCTTTTTTTCGTCTGCGGGCTGTCCGGCTGCCGGGTAGATACCGCCCGGGAAGCGCCCGAACACGCCCAGCTGCGCCGGGTCGACCAGCGCCATGCCCTGCTTTTCGTCGCCGATCAGCAGCAGCTGGTCACCGGGCTTGAGCCCGAACACGTCACGTGCCTCCTTGGGGATCACGATCTGCCCCTTTTCGCCGATCTTCACCAAACCGAACAAATGCTTTCCTTCCGGTCCCTTCATGATATCCTCCTTGGTATGAAAAGTGGGAAAAGTAATACTTGCGCTATCAGTATACCACGTCATACCGCTTTTGTCAATAGGAAAATATGATTGTTCATGAAAAATTGGCGTTTGCGGGGCTCTGCCCCGCGCTCTGGAGGACGCTTGCGGGGCTCTGCCCCGCGCCCCGCTTAAGCCCTTCTTGAAAGAAGGGCTT
>JAKSPU010000188.1 GCA_024404505.1 Clostridia bacterium | reverse complement strand
GCACGGGAGGGGGGCGGGGGGTAGGCCCCCGAGCGCCGGAGGCGCGAGGCGTTCCTCCAAATCTGCACGGATCGGGCAGATGCCATCTGCCCGATCCCGAGCGGGGTCAGGGGCCCCCGCGTAGGCGTTTATAAGAATAGTGGGCGCCCATGACGGCACCCACCAATCTCGTTCAGCGTAAACCAAACCTCGGTTATTCTTTACCCTGTATAAAAGTTCTTGGGATCCTTAAGGGCTTCTTTCAAGAAGCCCTTAAGCGGGGTGTGGGGCAGAGCCCCACGCGTTCTCCGGGGTCCGGGGCAGAGCCCCACAAGCGCTTCCTATAATCGTCAGTTCTTCGCTGCGAACTCGGCAGCGGTCTTGATCAGCCTTTCGGCGGTGCGGGAATACTTTTTGAGTGTAGAGGCCAGCTTGGTGCCGCCCTTCTGCGAGCAGAAGGCAGCGACGAGCGGCAATCGGATATCCTGATACCAGACGTTGTCGCCGATGTCGACCGTCATCGTGGCGACGATCTGCTTGAGCATCTCCACGGACTGCGGGTCGCGGACGTACTGCGCGGACAGCGCCTGCTCGTAGTACGCGTCGTAGACGGTCCGGTAGGAGTAATAAGCCAGTGCCTGCAGGATGACGGAGGTGCGCTCCGTGTTCCCGCAGGTCGTGGGCACGCAGTGCAGCCATGCGTCCTCGGCGCGGGACACATAATGATCCTGCTGCAAGTCGTACTTGGGCCACGGCAGCACGCCGTAGTCGCTCGACATGGAGCGGATGGAGATCAGTGTACCGACCTGATGCGCCCACATGAAGGCCTTGTCCTCCATGAAGGCCGTATTCTTGCCGTCGCCGGCGGTGAAGGCGGATACGAAATCGCGCGAGTAATTCTCCAGCACGTACTGCATCACGTCGATGAAGCGCTCGCTTTCCGTGCAGGTGAAGGCCGGCATATCGTCCGCGTCCTTGGTGATCAGATACTCGTCGGCGGCGATCCACGCGGCGGGATTGATCTTGTCGTAGTCGCCGACAAGGCCCAGCACGTCCGTGTTGAGCTTCAATTTGCCGTCGCCGTCCGTATCGACAGCCGCCTCCTCGGCGTACTTGAACATTTCCGCAAACGTCCACGTGTTGTTTTTGACCATGTCGTAGAAATCAGGCATCCCGTGCTCGACCGCCATGTTCTTGTTGAACAGGATGCAGTTGGCGAAGGACAGCACGTTGATGCTTTCGGCACCGTAGGCAAAGAACATCTTGCCGCCGATGGTGAATTGTTTGTTGAGATCGCGGAAATAGTACTCCTTGTTGACGTCGACGTACGGCAGATTGTCGTAGTCGATGAGGTAGTTCTTGATGGTCGCGGTGTAGGCGTTGCGGCAGATCAGCATGATCAGCTCGTAGTCGCCGTCGCCGCCCGCGTTGACCTGCTTTTCCATGTCGGTGAGCAGATTGTCGTAGTGATCGAGATCATTGTAGAATTTGATCTTGTACTGATCCTCGATCGTGCGGTTGCGGGTATAGATCGCGTCGTTGACGATCTCGGAATTCAACGACTCCACGTCGAGAGGCGTATAGTACTCCTTATAATCGGCGGAAAGCACGTTGAACTCGAAATTGTCAAAGGTGACGTTAGGATTGTCGAGCGTCTTGAACGGATCCTCGGCAGTTTCCTCTTCAAGCGTGCCCCCACCGGCAGCGGAGGTGTCCTCCGGATTACCCGTATCGGCACAGGCGGACAGGCAGAACGCCAGCATCGCGGCAGCCAGCAGCAGCGCCGTGACGCGCATCGTGATCTTCTTCATATCGTTCTCCTTTCGGTCTTAAGGACCGTATAAAATTACAACGCAGGAAAGCCTTTTCGTCAATCGGCTCCGAGGATCTCTTCCACCAGCGTCTGCCGGATCAGATCGACAGCCTCCCGGCTCATGCCCAGCCGGACGAGGAAGTAATACTCCGCCTTCTCCCGGAGCGTCTCCCCGGGGAAACAGCAGAACAGGTCAAACAGCGCCTTGAAAACGGACAGATTGCGGGACCGGATGCCCCAGATGGACAGACTCGTGAACTCGTAATCGGCGATGAGCTGCGTCTCATCCATGCCGAGCAGCGCACCGAGGAGAAAAGCCGCCGTTGCCGTGCGGTCGGCGCCGCCCCAGCAGTGATAGTAGATCGCGGTCTGCAGGCAAACGCGGCTGTCGGGCGCGGGGCTGATGATACGTATAGCCATGACGGCTCCCTTCTGTTTTCAGGTACGTTTTTTTCATTATATCACACATCGCGGCGACAATCAAGACGGGCAGACGAAAAAATCAAGAAAAACGCGGGAACAGGTAGAAATCCGCGCGGGAATCTGCTATAATAGAGGCATGACGATCAAAGGAGGAACGACCCATGCCCCATTCACGGAAACGACCGCTTTGTGTTTTTCTCGCACTGTCCATGCTCTCCGCCGCCCTGTGCGGATGCCGGGAGACGGACGGTCCGGGTGCCGATACGGCGGCAGACATACCGACCGAAGCAGAGACCATAGCGGAGACCGCGCCTGAAACTGACGCGGAGACCGCGCATACCTGTACTTTTGACGCGCTCGGCGTCTGTTACGGCTGCGGGAAAACGATCCCCGCGGAGCTGACGAACACGACCGATTGCGCCGCTCTGCCCCACGACGCGCTGTACTACGCCCTCGCTGCGTCGGAGAAGCTGTCGTTGACCGTCACGCTGACGCTCTCGGGTGACGGCAGGTACACGCTGACCAAAACGCTGTCCCGGGCGGACAGCCCCTGCGCTGTCTTCACGTTCACCGGCGCGTATACGGTCGGCGATCACGCGGTCGTGCTGGGCGCGGCGGAGGCCGGAACGGCAAACGCGGATCTGACCGCGTTCTGCCACGTAAAGTACCGGAAGGACAGCGCCTCCGACCCGTCGGTGCTGGATCTGTTCCCGACCGGATACCTGTGTGCCGAGATCGCCAACCGGGCGCAGGCGGTCACGGCAGACGGGCAGGAGCTTATGTTCCTCTGCGACGACTGCACCCACCCCGCCCATGGGGAAAACATGGTCTGCGCGGTCTGCGGAAGGACCGTCAGGCACACGCTGGAAGGATGTGAATGTGAGATGTGCGCCGAGAAAACCGATTATGAGGCAAGGCGGATCCCGTCGAAGTACGTATCCGAATTCTGCCCCGAGAAGGGCCGCGTGGAAAAGATCGTTTACGACAGCTGCAACTACGCGGCGAAGTCCCCCTACACCAATACGGTATTCATCTACCTGCCCTACGGATACGACGAGCATCCCGAAGCGGAGTACAACGTGCTGTACCTTTTGCACGGGTCGGGCGAGAACGCGGCCTACTGGCTGGCGCAGCTGAGCTATCAGGGTGGATACACCAAAAAGACGCAGTATCTGCTCGACAATCTGCATTACTACAAGCTCTGCGAGCCGACGATCGTCGTGACGCCGACGGAAAATCTCAACGGCACGGCCAATTTCTGGCGTGAGATGGAGGACTATATCATCCCGCTGATCGAGACGCGCTACCGCACCAAGGCGGGTATGTACGGCAAAGATCCCGCCGATTTCACCGCGGGCGACATGGTCGTCTCGCGGGACAGCCGGGCCTTTGCGGGGCTGTCACTCGGCTCGATCATCACGTGGGACGTAATGTCCCGCTCGATCGACAAGTACGCCTACTACGGCTTCTACTCCGGCGGCACGTGCAGCGGTGACCGCAAGATCATGCTCCGCCGCACGCTCCGGAACAAGGACACCGAAATCTACGACGTCCGATTTGCCTACCACAGCTGCGGCACCGACGACGTGATGTACGCGGACCACGTCGCAGACTACAAGTACTTCCTCAAGGAATCCGACCGCCTCCGCGACGGCGAGAACACTGTCTTCCTCGACAAGCCCGGCTTCAAACACAACTACGATTCGTGGATCATCGACCTCTACAACAGTCTCGTGTTTGATTTCTTCAAGCATTGAGTCTATATATTGCGGGCCGCAGCCCCGAATACTTCCACTATCAAGAATAACTAAAATCTCCCTTTACCCTTGAGGCATCACCGCACAATGCACGGCTGACGCCTTGACGGCACATATGCTTGCATAA
>JAKSPU010000187.1 GCA_024404505.1 Clostridia bacterium | reverse complement strand
CGCCCGCGGGCTTCTCGCACATGACGTGGATGCCGGCCTGCATGGCCTTGATGGCGTACTTGGGGTGGTCATAGTGAGGGACGGCGATCTCGACGGCGTCGATGAGGCCGGAGGCGAACATCTCCTCGGCGGAGGCGAAGCAGGCGATGTCGGGCTGACCGACGTCGGGATGGTCCTCGCGGCGCTTGGCAAGTTGATTCTTCGCCCATTCAAGACGGGCGGGGTTGTAGTCGGCCACAGCCGTGACCTCCATCTCCGGCACCTTGCCGCAAAGGATATTGTCGATGTGGCCGGTACCCATGTTACCGACGCCGAGGACACCGAGTCTTACTTTACTCATGGTGATTCATCCTTTCTGATTGAAAAAATATGTTGATTGATGTGCGGGATATATACGGCGTGATTTTGTTATTCGCCCATTCTCTTCAATTCGGGGCTGTGGTAGAGCTTTTCATTGTTTTCGTCAAGCTCTATGCAGGAGCTCTGCAGCCAAAGGATATGAGTCGCGGGCGGTTTCTGGATCGTGTGATCGAGGCTGCGGGCCGTGATTGCGGTGTTGAAATAAACGCTTGAGAATTTCGGCGGCAGCGACGCGAGGAACTCGGTCATCTGCTGTTCCTCTTCCTCCGTCAAATGCAGCCAAAACGAGGAATAGAGCGGTTTCTCCTTGAACTCATACGCCTCAAATTTGGCGAGGTCCTTCGGATGTTCTTCAAAATACTGCCTGATCCACGCCTCGGTCTCGGCGCTGACCGGCTTGGCCCAGCCCGCGCTGCATATATCGCTGTCCACGCGGAATTTCATCTTGGACGTAAAGCCCTTTTTCATCAGGACGAAATCTCCGTCGTGATCGCCTTTATTGTAGTGTACGCCCTCTTTCGTGGTGTACGCCTCTTCGGCATACCGGGGGGCAATGCCCACGACCATCCACAGTCCGCTGTTGTACTGCGTGATCCACTGGCCGGGCTTGAGGCTGCTTTCGTTGAACTCGTTCATTTTCGTTCATCCTTTCTTTGAAATACGGTTTCAGAGCGACGGCTCAAGGCGCTTGCCGAGTGAGACGGTGCCGTCCTCATGCCAGAAGAACTCAAAGATCTCGATGTACTGCTCACACCCCGGCTGACGCTCGGCGGAGGAAATGTACCACTTTCCCCTGAACGGGAATACCTCCGCGCAGGACGGGACGTTCGCGGTGTTGGCGGGCGTGCCGACCTTCTCGATCAGCATACCCATGCTCCTCCAGCCCGACACGGGGCTGTCCGACACGGCGTAGGCAGTTCCCTTCCCGCAGTTGGTGTAGAACAGGTAGTAGCGTCCGTCGTGCTTGCGGACGAACGGCGACTCCAGCGCGTGCTCGCAGATGTCGAAGTGATACGCTCCGCGGTCGGTCCAATGCACCATGTCGGTCGAGGACGCGATGCCGACGGCGGGACGCGTGGTCCCGTCCCCGCAGCGCATGGCGGTGCAGTAGTACATATAGGCGGTGCCGTCGTCATCGACGAACACCATGCTGTCGCGGCAGTCCGACCAGCGCGTCTCGTCCCAGACGCCCCACTCTTTTCCCGGTATAAGGATCGGGCCGTCTCCGACTTTATCCCACGTGTACAGGTCGTCTGACCTGGCAAGACAGATCGCCTCCGAGCAGGCGAGATTGACGCCGGTGTAGTACATCCACCAGACGCCATCCTTGTACGCGACGCCGGGCGACCAGACCTGATAGCCGTCAAACCGGCCCGGCGTGACGGTCAGGCAGGGCGGGAGGATCTCCCAGTGGATGAGGTCGTCCGTCACCGCGTGGCCGATGGTGTCGGCGGGGCGGGTGTCCCACTCGAAGCCGACCTCGTCGCGGTTGTAGAACAGGTGCATCCTGCCGTCCTTCTCGACGAAGCAATGGTCGACGACGGCGATGCCCGGCTCGCAGAACATACCGAGCAGCGGCCATTCGCCGCGCTCGAGGGCTGTGAGGTACCGCTCGGCGCGGGTCATATAGTTGTCGACGTTGTGTCCGACGTTCCAGCCGAAGCGGCCGCCGGTGTCCGCACCGTCATGCACGACGTCCGCGCGGTCGATCAGCGCGGAGATCATGGAAACGGTCTTGACGGTCTCAAAGTCCGTTTTCATGCGGAACGGGGCCAGACGGGCGCGGAAGTCGAAATACCTGCGTTTGAAGTCGTCAAGCTCCATATCGGCCTCCGTCAGTCAAGTCCCTGCGCGTGCAGCCAATCGTAGCTCTGCTTCAGGCAGACGAACGGGTCCTCGCCGTAGCAGTTGTCCTGCTCGACGAAGGCGCAGAAGACGCCGGCGTCCTCGCAGGCGTTGAGGATCTCGGGATAGTTCATGTTGCCCTTGCCGATGGCGGCCATGCGGACGGCCCGATCCTCCGGAGAGAAGACCATGTCCTTGAAGTGGATGCAGTCGACGCGGCCCTTGAGCTTCCGCAGCCAGAAGGCAGGGTCGGCTCCGCCGGCCTGCACCCAATAGGTGTCCAGCGTGACGCCGCACTCCTCCGGAGTGAAGGTCTCGCACAGAAGGTCAAGGAAGGTCCTGCCGCCGAAGCGGGCGAACTCCATGTGATGGTTGTGGTACATGAATTTATGTCCGGACGCGATGATCTGCGGAAGCACGGGACGCAGCTCGGTCTCCATCACGGCAAGTCCCTCGGGGTTGATGCCGCGCGGGTTGGAGCCGATGCCGATGTACTTGCAGTTCATGGTGTCGTGGAAGGCAATGGTGCCGGATACGTCCTTGGTGATGCGGTCATAGCTGAAGTGCGTGATGTCGGCGGAGAGGCCGTAAGCGGTCAGCTTTTCCCGCATCCAATCAGCCTCGTAGGCGCAGACGCCCGAAAGCTGGATATGCTTGTAGCCGATGTCGGCGACCTTCTTCATGGATTCGTCAAGTCCTTCAAGCGTCCTGCAACAATCGCGGATGGTGTAGAATTGAGCTCCGATTTTCATGATGACATCCTCTCTTTATCAGATATTTGCGAGAATCTTTTTCAAGCGGTACGCGGCGTAGTCGAACGCGGCGCGGGGCGTGTCGAAGTGGACGACCTCACCGACGGCACTGCGCTGTACGCCCTCCAGCGCGGAAAGGCCGACGAACTGCGATAGGTGCGGCTCCAACGTCAGAACGGAGTGGCCGTCCGCCCAAAAGAGCGGCAGGAACCGATCCAGCGCGCCGATGCCGTCTCCGGGCGGGACGATGTGTCCGTCGGGAGCGCAGTCCTTGATGTGTCCGTAGTAAACGTAGGGGGACAGCAGCTCCCACGCCTGCATGACGTCCTGACCGCACTGCACGAAGTTGGCGGGGTCAAAGACGGCCTTCAGAGCAGGGACCGCCTCGTGGATCATTTTGCAGTGAGCGGCATCCTCGCCGAAGATGGCCTTCTCGTTCTCGTGGCAGAGGACGAGTCCCGAGCCCTTCGCCATGTCGACGAAGCCCTCGAGGCGGCGGACGATCTCCGGAAACCACTTCTCATCGAAATCCGTGCCGTAGAAGCTGAACAGACGGATGCATTTCGCGTCGAATATCTCCGCCATTTTCAGCAGATGCTCAAACTGACGCTGCTCGACAGAGAAGTCCTGCGTGATCGGCGTTTTGCCGGCGGGGGAGCCGATCGACCACACACCGATGCCTGCCTCGTCCAGCTGCTCCTTATACTGACGGGCCTTGTCCTCGGGCAGAGCGGCGATATTGACGCCGTCGACGCCGCGGACCTCCAGAAGTCCGATGCCGTTCTCCTTCATCGCGGCGATCTGGCCCTCGCGCGCGGGGGAAGCCTCGTCGGCGAAGGCACAAAGCTGTATCTTGTTTGCCATATCGGTTTTTCCTTTCCGTAACGCGGGCGGCGCTCCGTCCGCGGGTATGCGTGACGGGTATGCACAGAGGCACCCATCATGCAAATTATACCATAGGGAGCAGGAAAAGTAAAGAGGTTTTGCGGAAAAAGCATGAAAAACAAAAGGAAAAGCGGGCGGGGGCCCGAGGTTCAGCCGCCCTAGGCCGAGCGTTTCCGCATCGTTGGAAGTTCTGCTAAACCTTTTTCCCCCACCCCCCGGCCCCCCGCCCCACGGGCGGGGGGAATACTATTTTTATTGCAGGGAGAAGGGAGCG
>JAKSPU010000186.1 GCA_024404505.1 Clostridia bacterium | reverse complement strand
AGCCGCCCAAGGGCGGCAGGGCATCGCCGCTCCCTTCTCCCTGCTATCAAATAAAGGGCAGCTCTAAAAATTCATCGCACGGTGAATCGGCGGAATATTTTCCGCCATTCGTCACAAAAATCCTTCGTATAGGATAAACTATACGCGCGGATTTTTGTTTAGACTGACGAAAAATCTTCTCGCCGCTCCCCGCACGCTGAATATTTAGAGACGCCCTAAAATATTCCCCCCGCCCGCCGGGCGGGGGGTCAGGGGGGTGGGGGAAAAAGGTTTAGCTGAACCTCCGGCGATGCGGAAACGCCCGGCTCCCGCCGACGAAAAAAGCTGTCCCGGAGGACAGCTTTTTTCACCTTATTCTGCTTTCAGCAGCTTTTCAAATTCACTCTGTGCGGTCTCCGTATCGGCTCCCGACAAAATAGTGTACAGCACGTACTGCCCGCAGACCTTGACTCCGGCGTGGTCCAGCTTGGGGGACTCACCGGGATTGTATCCGGCCAGCAGGTCCTTCCATCGCAGGGCCTGTGCCGCGGTGTACTCCTCAAGCAGCGCCCTGACAGCGGCCACGTCGGACGCACTCGTCACGTGGAACACGCCGATCTCGTCGATGTTCATGTCGGAGTTATCGGCGATCAGGATGACGTGGCTGTCGGTCTTTTCAAGCAGCAGGTCCTTGTCCTCTCCGAACGCGGAGTAGGAGATATAGTCGTCGGCAACGGCGTGTCGGCCGGTCTGCGGCAGCGCCGCGGTCAGCTTGTCCGCGACGTCCGCGGCGGTCAGATCGTTGCGAAAGGAGCCGCCCGCGCAGGCGCACAGGAGCAGCGCGGCGGTCAGGATCAGCGTCAGAACGGCGGTATGAAGATGCTTTTTCATGGATATCGGCCTCTTTACGTCAAAGCTGCTCACTCGGTGAGCGCGTGGGTGCGGATATACTGGAGGATGGTCCTGTAGGCGCTTTCGGTCAGATGGATGCCGTCATCGCTGCCGCAGTACTCGGACTTGAGGTTGTTGCGGCTGTCCTTGAGGACGGACTGCGTATCGAGGTACCGGCAGCCGTTCTCGGCGGCAATTGCCTTGACCCACGTGTTGCAGGTATCGATCTTGGCGTTGGCCAGCACCTTGCAGTTGTCTGCCACGGGGAAGATGGACTGCAGGATGATCTTGGTATTCGGGGACTTTTCCTGCACCGCCTTGACCAGCTTCGTGTAAGCGTCCTTGAAGTCCTGCTCGTTCAGGTAGGAGACGCCGTAGTCGGTCCCGAGCGTGATGACGAGGATCGCGGGCTTGACTCGTTCGGCGGCCTCGGCGATGGTGACGTACTCGCCGGTGCCGGGCAGGTTGACCTTGACGTTCGTGATCTCGGAGTTCAAGTTCATCATGTTGCTCTGCGTCCGCCAGACCTGTTTCGTATTCACGCCGTCGGTAAGGACGCCGCGGCTGATCAGGTGTGCGGTGAGGGAGTCGCCTACGAAGACCAGCTTGTCCTGATAGGCGTTTCCGGCGTCGGCGGTGGCGGGCAGGACGACGTCAGCCGTCTGCGGGTTATCGACAGGCAGGGAGCCGGTCCCGGTGCCGTCGGCGGCGGTATCGGTCGAAGTATCCCTGTTGCCGTTATCGGCGCAGCCGTTGCATCCCTTGACGAACAAGAGGATGATGGACAGCAGCACGCAGAGCGCTGCCAGAACGGCGATCACGCAGATCAGCGAGGACGTGGTACGGGACATTTGTTTATCTGTCATGGGCATGGCGGAAAACCTCCTGTGATGTACGGGTATGGATGTGTCGTGAATCTATCGTGTCCGGCGGTGTTTCCCGGGCGGGCTGCCGCCGTCTGTTCACACAGTACCTTTTATTATACCGCAGCCGGGCGGACAAAACAAGCGGTAAATGTGAATTTTTTCGCGCGGCGGGAGATTTCGGCCGCACGATCCGAGCGGCTGCCCCAAAAGTTTCGTTTTTTCGCAAATCGTCAAGATATGTTCACATTTGTGTGGTATAATCGTAATCTATGATCTGTATGAGATTACGGTATGGCAGACGCCGCACGGCGGACGTCTGTCGATCGTCAGGGAAAGGGGGCGTGCATATGGCAGGGAAAAAGGACGTACAGGCGGAAGCACCGAAGGAATTCGTGCCAAGTGAGCCGACCCTTCTGCGGGGGATCCGGTCTCCCGGGGACCTCAAGGCGCTGCCGGAGGAAAGTCTCCCGGAGCTGTGCCGTGAGATCCGCAGCGAGCTTGTGAAGACCGTCACGAAAAACGGCGGTCATCTGGCCTCCAATCTCGGTGCCGTCGAGCTGTCGGTCGCCATGCACCGCGTGTTTGACTGCCCGAAGGATCACTTCATCTTTGACGTCGGCCATCAGAGTTACATCCATAAAATGCTGACCGGGCGGTATGCCCGTTTCGATACGCTCCGCACGGGCGGCGGCATTTCCGGCTTCACCCGGCGCAGTGAAAGCGAATACGACTGCTTCGGCACCGGCCACAGCTCGACCTCACTGTCGGCGGCGCTCGGCTTTGCACAGGCGGACCGCATGAGCGGCTCCGACGCGTGGACTGTCGTCGTGGTCGGGGACGGCGCCTTTACCGGCGGCATGATCCACGAGGCGCTCAACAACATCAGTCAGGACCTCAAGCTCATCATCATCCTCAACGAGAATGAGATGTCCATCTCCAAGAATATCGGACGCTTTGCCACGCATCTGGCCAAGGTCCGGCGCAAGGAGGGGTACTACCGGACCAAGCGGCGCACGACGAAGATCATCAAGAAGATCCCGCTGATCGGGCAGCCGCTGTTCCGCGGCATCCGCAGTGTGAAGAAGTCCGTCAAGAACGCGTTGTACGGCAGTAACTACTTTGAGGACATGGGCCTTTACTACCTCGGTCCCGCCGACGGCAACGATCTGGAGGCCGTGACCGAGCTGCTGACCGCTGCCCGGCAGTCGACCGAGAGCGTGGTCGTCCATCTCAAGACCCGCAAGGGTAAGGGGTATCCGCCGGCTGAGGCGGAGCCGGCCAAGTACCACGGGATGTCTCCCGCGCCGAAGGACGGCGTGTCCGGACCGGCCCGCGAGAATTATTCGCATCATCTCGGCGCGACGCTGGTGGCGGAGGCGGAGAAGAACGACCGCATCTGCGCCATCACCGCTGCCATGAGTGACGGCACGGGGCTTGAAGTCTTCCGTCAGGCGTTCCCGAGCCGGTTCTTTGACGTAGGCATCGCGGAGGAGCACGCGCTGACGTTTGCCGCCGGTTTGGCGGCGGACGGCTTCCGCCCCGTGACGGCGATCTATTCCTCGTTCATGCAGCGCGCTTACGATCAGATCATTCACGACATTGCCCTGCAGAGGCTGCCCGTGGTCATGTGCATCGACCGTGCCGGTCTGAGTCAGGCGGACGGCGCGACGCACCACGGCATCTTTGACGTTGCGTTCCTGTCCGAGATCCCGGGCGTGACCATCTACACGCCGGCGACGCTGGCCGGGCTGGACACGGCGGTCCGCGCGGCGCTTACCGGGGACGGCCCTGCCGCGATCCGCTACCCCAACGCCGGGGACAACGACAAGGTGCGCGAGGTATTCTATCCGGACGGGACTGCCGGTGACCCCGGCATCCGCACAAGCTTTGCGCCGGATGAGCCGGTGGACGCTGTCGCGATGTGTCACGGTGCCATGGCGTCCGAGCTGCTCGGTGCGCGGGATTTGCTGGCAGGGCAGGGGATCAGGCTGGGCATCATTCTCTGCGAGGTGCTGAAGCCGTACGACAGGCTGGCCGGGTTGGTTGCCGGTGTGCTGCCGGGTCGTGTGCCGGTGCTGTTCTGCGAGGAGGAGATCAAGGCGGGCGGCTTCGGCATGATGCTGTCCGAGGCGCTGCGCCCGTGCGGGGCGCTGTCAGACCGCCGTTGGGATATCGCCGCGCTTGAGGACGGATTCGCCATTCAGCAGCGCCCCGAGCCCGTGCGGAAGACCGCCGGTGTGGATGCTGAGTCTCTGGCCGCGCGTGTGGCTGATATGGTTGAATGAGATACGCGGGGATGCGCGGGGCTCTGCCCCTGACCCCAAGGACGCGCTTCCGGGGCTCTGCCCCTGACCCCAAGGACGCGCTTCCGGGGCTCTGCCCCGGACCCCGCTTAAGGACTTCTTGAAAGAAGTCCTTAAGGATCTCAAGA
>JAKSPU010000185.1 GCA_024404505.1 Clostridia bacterium | reverse complement strand
GCAGAACGCCGGCCTTCCGCGCTTCCCCGCGCCCGCAGCCGCGCGTCCCCGGGCTGCGGATGCGAGGGGAAGGGCCGCCCGCAGGCGGCCCTTCCCCTTGCTTACAAATAGAGTATTCCCCCCGCCCGTGGGGCGGGGGGTCAGGGGGGTGGGGAAAAAAGGTTTAGCTGAACCTTCGGCGATGCGGAAACGCCCGGCTCCGGCGGCAGAACGCCGGCCTTCCTCTGTTCCCCGCGCCCGCAGGCGCGTGTCTCCGGGATGAGGATGCAAGGGGAAGGGCCGCCCGCAGGCGGCCCTTCCCCTTGCTTACAAATAGAATATTCCCCCCGCCCGTGGGGCGGGGGGTCAGGGGGGTGGGGAAAAAAGGTTTAACTGAATTCTCCGGCGATGCGGAAACGCCCGGCTCCCGGCGGCAGGGTGCCGGGACGGCTCCGGCGATGCGGAAACGCCCGGCAAATATTCTCCGCCCGACGGATTTCCCCACCCTTTTCACACGCACCGCGGTATACTGTGGGTACAAGCCATAGGGCGCCTCTGAATATTCCGCCGATTCACCGTGCGATGAATTTTCAGAGCCGCCCTATACATAAAGGAGGATCCGCCATGTTCCGTATCCGTGTACCCCTCTGCACCGTTTGTCTGCTGCTTGCCTGTCTGCTCCTGTCCGGCTGCGGTCCGTCCGCCGTCCGGCCTGACACCGATACCGGGACAGCGCCGCCCGGCACGGACGCCTCCGGCGCGAGTGCCTCCGGCACGGACGACCTGTACGAAGCCGTCATCGCGGAGCTGCGTGACGAGCTTATGCGGGAAAAGGCGGAAAGGTACGTCGAAGAAGCCGGATACCGTCAGCGCATCGCCGAGCTGGAGCAGGCGCTGACCCTCTCCGGCATCCGCCCGGATCAGGGCGCGGCGCAGTCCGTGTCCGGTCAGCCGCAGGCGGACGGAGACGAGCCTTCCGTGCCGGCCTCCGTGTCGGACCCCGTCGACCTCCGGGAAAGCGGGAGCACCGCCTCCGCCTTCCGGTTTGCGGTCTCGGACGGCACCGTCACCGTGACCGCCTACATCGGCACGGGCGGTGCCGTCACCGTTCCGGCAGAGATCGGCGGATACCCCGTCACGGCCATCGGGGAGAGCGCCTTCCGGGACGCGCCCGTGACGTCCGTCGTCCTGCCGGACGGCGTGCGGCAGATCGGCTGGTTCGCGTTCTCCGGCTGCCCGGGACTTACGTCCGTCACCGTGCCGGCCTCCGTCATCTCCATCGGCTACGGCGCCTTTGAGAACTGCCCGTCGGTAACGGTCACCGCTTCTCCCGGCTCCTACGCCGCGGGCTGGGCAGGCAGCTACGGTCTGCCCGTAAAGGCCCCATAAACGGTAAACGGCAAACGGGAAGCGGTAAACAGCCGCCGAGCGTCCACCGGAAATGCCCGGGTGTTCCCCCACGGAACACCCGGGTTTTGCCGTTTCGATTCGGGAGGAAAACAGAGGATACGGGAGTTCTCCGGAGGTTTTCCGATTTTATTCCGTGATATTGGTGATTTTCAAGTAATACGGACGGGAAATTTATAGAAAACGACGAAATTTGACTTTTTTGAAAAACCTATTGCATTTTGATGCGTTTTCTGTTACAATATACGCGATTTTGCGGGCAGTATGCACGCAGAGAGGGATAGGCGTGTAACCACACCGTCATCGGTGCCGCAGAAACGCTGACCGGCCCTCCGCGTGACGGGAAACGACGCAAAAAATCTTCAAATAATACCCAAAGGAGACTGTATGCGAAATGGAAAACGAAATTCTCATTCGGTTGAATGGGGTATCAAAGGCCTTTGACGGCGAGACCGTTCTCGAAAATGTCAGCCTTGATATCCACGACAAGGAGTTTGTGACTCTTCTCGGGCCGTCAGGGTGCGGCAAAACGACAACTTTGCGGATCATCGGCGGGTTTGAGACCCCCGACACCGGCGACGTCATTTTCGACGGCGTGAAAATCAACGACGTCCCCCCGTACAAAAGACTCGTCAACACGGTCTTCCAGAAGTACGCGCTGTTTCCCCATCTCAATGTGTATGAAAACGTGGCGTTCGGTCTGCGGCTGAAGAAGCTGCCCGAGACCGAGATCAAGGAGCGCGTGCAGGAAATGCTGGCGCTCGTCAACCTCAAGGGCTTCGAGCACCGGAAGGTCACCACCCTCTCCGGCGGTCAGCAGCAGCGGGTCGCCATCGCCCGCGCCCTTGTCAACCGTCCCCGCGTCCTGCTGCTCGACGAGCCGCTCGGCGCCCTCGACCTCAAGCTCCGCAAGGATATGCAGGTCGAGCTGAAGAAGATCCAGCGTGCCACCGGCATCACCTTCATCTACGTGACCCACGATCAGGAGGAGGCCCTCTCCATGTCCGACACCGTGGTGGTCATGGCTGACGGTAAGATCCAGCAGATCGGCTCCCCCGTGGATATCTACAACGAGCCCGTCAACGCCTTCGTCGCCGACTTCATCGGCGAGTCCAACATCATCGACGGTCTGATGCTGTCCGACCTCAAGGTCAAGTTTGCCGGACATATCTTCGACTGCCTTGACAAGGGCTTCGGCAAGGGCGAGCCCGTCGATGTCGTCGTCCGTCCCGAGGACGTGGACGTCGTGCCCGCCGAGCAGGGTATGCTCACCGGCGTCGTGTCCGGCGTCACCTTCAAGGGCGACTACTACGAGATCATCGCGGACGTGGCCGGCTTCAAGTGGATGATCGAGACCTCCGACTACGTCGGCGTGGACGAGACCATCGGCCTCAAGCTGGATCCGGACGCCATCCACGTCATGAAGCGCTCCGAATTCTCCGATACCTTCGGTGACTACTCCACCTTCTCCGACGAGATGGAGCATCTGTCCGACGTGGACGAGGAGGAAGAGGCATGACAGGTACGACCGGACAAAAGACTGACCGCGTCCAACCCGGCGGGCGGTCCCTGTTCCAGCGGGCCGCGGCCGCCCCGCATATCGTCTGGGCGATCCTGTTCATCATCGCGCCCATGATCTTCGTCGTCTACTTCGCGTTCACCGACATGGACGGCAATTTCACCTTCCAGAACGTGCTTTCGCTCGGTCAGTACGGCAATACGATCCTTCTCTCCATCGCTTTCGCGCTGATCGCCACCGTGGTCTGCCTCATCATCGGCTACCCGCTGGCCTACTTCATGTCCCGCACCTCCCCCAAGGCACAGAAGGTGCTGCTCGTGCTGCTCATGCTCCCCATGTGGTGCAACCTGCTCATCCGCACCTACGCCCTCATGGCGCTCCTCGACAACGGCGGTCTGCTCAACTCCCTTCTGGAGTCGATCGGCCTTGACCGCGTGACCATCGTCGGCACCAACTTCGGCGTCATCCTCGGCATGATCTACGACTTCCTGCCCTACATGGTCCTGCCTATCTTCACGGTCATGACCAAGCTCGACAAGCGGTACATCGAGGCGTCCCACGACCTCGGCTGCAACAACGCGCAGACCATGTTCCGCGTCGTCATCCCGCTGACCATGTCCGGCGTCGTCTCCGGCGTCACGATGGTCTTCGTGCCCTCCATCTCCACCTTCTACATCTCCCAGAAGCTGGGCGCCGGCAAGATCGACCTCGTCGGCGATACCATCGAGCGCCTGTTCCAGAACAGCTCCACCTACAACGTGGGCGCCATCATGTCCCTCGGTATGATGATCCTCATCATCATCTCCGTCTGCATCATGAACAAGTTCTCGGACGGCGAGGAAGGAGGTATGGTGATATGACGACCGGTTCCTATCTCCCGAAGACGCCCGCACGCCGCCGCGACAGAAGCAAGCCGCACACCTCGGTCCTGTCCGGCATCTACATGGGCATCATATTCTTCCTGCTCTACATCCCGATCATCATCCTCGTGCTGTTCTCCTTCAACGAGGGCGGCTCGCTGGCCGAGTTCACCGGCTTCTCCCTCGAATGGTACGGTGAGCTGTTCAACGACGAGGAGGCCTTCACGGCCCTGATCAATTCCCTCGTGCTGGCCGTTTCCTCCGCGCTGATCGCCACCGTCATCGGCACCTTTGCCGCGCTCGGTCTCCATTCCATGCGCCGCAAGTGGGTGCAGGGCACCGTCAACGCGGTGACCAACATCCCCATGATGAACCCCGATATCGTCACCGGCGTCTCCATGATGCTGC
>JAKSPU010000184.1 GCA_024404505.1 Clostridia bacterium | reverse complement strand
GCTGACGCAGCTCATCCCGCCCCGGAAGGAAATGCGGATATGCTCCTTCCTGTGGTCGTACTACGGTTACCCCACCTCGACCTATGAGGGCAGCAACGTCGAGATCATGCGCTGCCGGAATGGCGAGATCATGGCCGAGGACGACAGAGCGTCCGGAGAACTTCCCGACGTGGACTACGTCTGCGGCGTCCCGGACTCCGGCACCCCTCACGCCATCGGCTACGCCAACGCCAGCCACATCCCGTTCGCGCGCCCCTACATCAAGTACACACCCAGTTGGTCCCGCAGCTTCACCCCCTCGGTGCAGATGGAGCGCAACAAGGTCGCCAAGATGAAGCAGATCCCCGTGGCTGAGCTGATCAAGGATAAGAAGCTCCTGTTCGTGGACGATTCCATCGTCCGCGGCACCCAGCTGCGTGAGACCGTCGAGTTCCTCTATGCCAACGGCGCGAAGGAGGTCCACATGAGGTCCGCCTGCCCGCCCATCATGTACGGCTGCAAGTACCTCAACTTCTCCCGCAACACGAGCGACCTCGACCTGATCACCCGCCGCACCATCCTCGAGCTGGAGGGTGAAGAAGGCTTTGACCACCTTGACGAGTACAGTGACCGCACGACCGAGCGCGGGAAGAAGCTGTGTGAAGCCATCTGCGAGAAATTCCACTTCGACTCGCTGGAATTCCAGACCATCGAGGGCGTCGTCAAGGCAATCGGCCTCGACCCCTGCAAGCTCTGCACCTACTGCTGGAACGGCAAGGAATAATGAAAGGAACCGTCTGATATGAACACCCAATCCAAGTCCGAAAGCTACGCCGCAGCCGGCGTGGACATCGTCGCCGGATACAAGTCCGTCGAGCTGATGAAGAAACACATCGCCACCACCATGACCCCCGGCGTCTTCTCCGACGTGGGCGGCTTCGGCGGTCTCTTCGCCCCTGACCTCACGGGCATGAAGCAGCCCATCCTGGTCAGCGGCACCGACGGCGTGGGTACCAAGCTCAAGCTCGCCTTCCTGATGGACAAGCACGACACCGTCGGCATCGACTGCGTCGCCATGTGCGTCAACGACGTCATCTGCTGCGGTGCGAAGCCGCTGTTCTTCCTCGACTACATCGCCTGCGGCAAGAACTATCCCGAAAAGATCGCGGACATCGTCAAGGGCGTGTGCGACGGCTGCGTACAGTCCGGCGCGGCGCTGATCGGCGGTGAGACCGCCGAGATGCCCGGCTTCTACCCCGTGGACGAGTACGATCTGGCCGGCTACTGCACCGGCATCGTGGACCGCGAGAAGATCATCGACAACAAGACCATGAAGGAGGGCGACGTCATCATCGCGCTTCCCTCCTCCGGCGTCCATTCCAACGGCTTCTCCCTCGTCCGCAAGGTCTTCGACGTCGAGAACGCCGACATCAAGTCCCCCGTGGAGGCACTCGGCGGCAAGTCGATCGGCGAAACGCTGCTGACCCCCACCCGCATCTACGTCAAGCCCGTGCTGGCTCTGCTGGAGAAGGTCCACGTCCGCGGCATCTCCCATATCACCGGCGGCGGCTTCTATGAGAACATCCCGCGCTCCGTTCCCGACGGTCTGTGCGCCGAGATCGACCGCGCGTCCGTGAAGGTACTGCCCATCTTCGACCTGATCGCCGAAAAGGGCGGCATTTCCGAGCGGGATATGTTCAACACCTTCAACATGGGTGTCGGCATGAGCATCGTCGTCCCTGCCGACGAGCAGGACGAAGCCCTTGAGATCCTCCGCCGGAACGGGGAGGACGCCTACGTGATTGGAAAGATCGTCAAGGCGGAGGAGAAGATCCGGATATGCTGAAAACCGCCGCGAGAAGCGTTTGCGCGGGCATCCTGATCGCCATCGGCGGCTCGATCTTCCTCGCACTCAAGGACCAGAACAACATCGTCGCTGCCATCCTGTTCTCCGTGGCGCTGCTCTGCATCTGCTACCGGGAATACTTCCTGTTCACCGGTAAGGTGGGCTACATCGTCGAGAGCCACAAGGGCTCTGACGTCGCAAACCTTCTGGTCGGGCTTGCCGGCAACCTCGTCACGACCTTCCTGCTGGGTCTTCTGATCCGGTACGCGATCCCCGCACAGGGAACGGTCGCCGAGGCACTGTGTCAGGGCAAGCTGGACAATCAGGAGCTGTGGCAGACCTTCGTGAGAGCCGTCTTCTGCGGTTTCCTCATGTATCTTGCCGTCAGCATCCTCAAGGACAAATCCACGCCGCTCGGCATCATCTACGGCATCCCCGTGTTCATCCTCGCCGGATTTGAACACTCCATCGCCGATATGTTCTACTTCGGCGCGTCCGGCATCTACAGCGGTCAGGCGTTCCTGTTCGTGCTGATCGTTGTGCTGGGCAACTCCGTCGGCGGTATGCTGCTGCCCCTGCTTCAGAAAGTCGGGGTAAAGCAGGCATGAACGAAAACAAAACGCAGATCAACGTCGCCGTGATGGTCTCCGGCGGCGGCACCAACCTGCAGGCGCTGATCGACGCGCAGACGGGCGGCGTCATCACGAGCGGAAAGATCAAGCTGGTCATTTCCAACAAGGAGGGCGCCTACGCCCTCAAGCGGGCCGAGCTTGCCGGGATCCCTTCCCTCGTCATCACGAGGAAGGAATGCGGCAGCCAGGAGGAAATGGAAAAGCGCATCGTGCAGGCGCTCGACGCCTGCGGCATCGACCTGATCGTGCTGGCCGGCTACCTGTCCATCCTGTCCGCGGACTTCACCCGCCGCTATGACCACCGCATCATCAACGTGCATCCCTCCCTGATCCCGTCCTTCTGCGGCGCGGGCTTCTACGGACTCAAGGTCCACGAGGCGGCGCTCGCCAAGGGCGTCAAGGTGACGGGCGCGACCGTGCATTTCGTCAACGAGATCCCCGACGGCGGAGAGATCATCCTCCAGAAGGCCGTCAACGTCCACGAGGGCGACACCCCCGAGATCCTGCAGAAGCGGGTCATGAAGCAGGCCGAATGGCGCATCCTGCCGGCGGCTGTCGAAAAGGTATCCCGCAGGATGCTGGAAAACGCCGGCAAGTGACCGGCACGTCCCAATTACTACAAAAAGAGGAGATAGAGTCATGAACATTTACAACGTCAACGACATCGCCGAGCTGATCCGGGACAACACCTACGTCGGACGCGGCATCGTCATCGGCAAGTCCGCCGACGGCAAGAAGGCCGTCAGCGCCTACTTCATCATGGGCCGCAGCCAGAACAGCCGCAACCGCGTGTTCGTCAAGCGCGGCGGCGCTCTCTACACCGAGCCCTACGACGCCTCCAAGGTGCAGGATCCCAGCCTGATCATCTACGCCGCCGTGCGTGAGTACGAGAACAAACTGATCGTCACCAACGGCGACCAGACCGACACGATCTACGACGGTCTGACCGCGGGCAAGTGCTTCAGCGCTGCTCTGGCTTCCCGCGAGTTCGAGCCGGACAAGCCCAACTTCACCCCCCGCATCAGCGGTATGCTGACCTTCGCGGACGGTGACTTCAACTACTCCATGAGCATCCTCAAGAGCATCGACGCCGACGGCAGCGACTGCGCCCGCTACACCTTCGACTATCCCGCCAAGGCCGGTCTCGGTCACTTCATTCATACCTACGTCTGCGACGGCAGCCCGATCCCCACGTTCCAGGGTGAGCCGGAGCGCGTGGCTGTCGGTGACTGCATCGACGAGTTCACTTCTTCCCTGTGGGACGCGCTGAACGCCGATAACAAGATCTCCCTGTACGTTCGCTACACCGACCTCGCCACCGGCGCGATCGACGAGCGCATCGTCAACAAGAACGTCTGATACGAACAGAAAGGCAGGATACGAACATGAAAGATTTCCAGCTGAAATACGGATGCAACCCCAACCAGAAGCCCTCCCGCATCTTCATGGCAGACGGCTCCGAGCTGCCGATCCAGATCCTCAACGGTCGCCCCGGCTACATCAACTTCCTTGACGCCTTCAACTCCTGGCAGCTCGTCAAGGAGCTGAAGGAAGCGCTGGGCCTGCCCGCCGTGACCTCCTTCAAGCACGTCAGCCCGACCTCCGCCGCCGTCGGCATCAAGCTGTCCGACACGCTCAAGAAGGCCTGCTTCGTGGACGATATCGAAGGTCTTGACGATTCTCCCCTCGCCTGCGCTTACGCCCGCGCCCGCGGCACCGACCGTATGTGCTCCTTCGGCGACTGGGTCGCTCT
>JAKSPU010000183.1 GCA_024404505.1 Clostridia bacterium | reverse complement strand
AAGGAGAAGGGGACGCCGTGGTCGTGGAGCTGGCCGGTCCACATGATGCCGGCGAGAGCGCCCGTCGGCGTAAAGAACGCCCCGAGGTTGGAGCCCATCACGGCGGCATACAGGGCCGCGGTCACGAGTGCCGCGGGCTTCTCGACCGCGGAAAGGCCGCTGATCACGGAGCTGTACAGCACGGACATCGGGATGTTGTTCACGAGGTTGGCGGCAAGGAATGAGCTGCCGCCGAAGGAAAGCACCGTTCCCGGTACGGTCACGGAGCTGCCCAGCCAGCCGCCCAGCAGGTCGGTCACGCCGTGCTTGTCGAGCGCCAGCACCAACACGAACATCGACAGCACGAACGGGATCAGATCCCACGGCGCCCGCACGAAGCAGCGACCGATCAGATAAGGCGCACGGTGACGGAAGAAGCTGATCGCCATCGTGAACAGAAGCAGGCTGACAAAGAATGCCACGGTGATGATCCACATCGGCAGATCGAGGAACGACGACACCGACAACAGCACTATGCATCCGCCGAGATGGCACAAACCGATGATCTCCGTCGGGCGGTCGATGCGCGGCAGCGACTCCTCCTTCGGATCGAGCGGCTGCACCAGCTTTTTGCGGAACAGAAGGTACAAAACACCGCAGGAAACAAGCCCCGCAAGCACAGTCGGCAGTATCATCACCGATATGTAGGTGCCGAAGGATACTCCCGTGCCGCTCATCAGGTAGATGTTGGTCGGATTGCCGATCACAAGCGCCATGCTCCACGTGTTCGCGGCCACGAATTCCGACACGAGGTACGGCAGCGGATCGATCCGCGCGGACAGCGCAAAGTGGCAGATGAACGGCGTGAACGTCAGCACGATGATGTCGTTCGAGGTGAACACTGTCAGCACCGATACAAGCGCGTACAAAAGGAAGAACAGTACCCGCTGGCTGTGTCCCGCACGCCGCAGCACCTTGACCGCCAGCAGACGGAAGAAGCCGATCTCGTCGAGGTAGACGGACATCATGGTCATGGAGAAGAACAGGAGCAGGATCTTGATCGGATTCACATCACCCGCCTGCGTCAGCCCGGACGCGATCTCCCGTGGCGTGATCAGCCCGCAGGCGGTCATGACGACCGCACCGAGGAGGGGCGCGATCCAGAAGATGCTGATCTTGTGGGTGTGGAAACGACCTTTGACGTAGATCGCCGGCTTGGCAAACACCAGCGCGATCAGGGCCGCACAGGTGGCAAGAAAGATCACAAGGACAGGTATCATTTTGATTCCTTCTTATTCGTTTGATTCGTCCGTGCTTTGGCGCGGAAGACCAGAAGTCCGGCCGCGAGCAGCACGGGGAAGATGATGGCAGGGAGCATCTCGGATCGCAGGGAGCCGTCAGCGGAAAGGCCCATCATGAAGCCCACGAACCACGGCCCCGACGAGCAGCCGAGGTCACCGGCAAGCGCTAGCAACGCGAACATCGCGGTACCGCCGCCGCGGCAGCCGACCGCCGCCGTGCTGAAGGTCCCCGGCCACATGATGCCGACGGACAGACCGCACAGACCGCAGCCCACGAGCGACAGCACCGGCCACGGGGACAGCGAAGCCGTGAGGTAACTGACGAGACACAGTCCGCAGCACGCGAGCATCATGGAGTTGGTGTCAAACCTGCGGGTCAGGCGCGCGGATACGAGACGCGCAAGGCCCATCAGCGCGGCGAACATCAACGGGCCTGCCAGGTCGCCGACGGTCTTGCCGACGCCGAGCCCGGCCTCCGCGAAGAAGGACGCCCATTGGCTCATCGCCTGCTCGGACGCGCCCGCGCAGATCATCATGACGACCAGCAGCCAGAATTCCGGACGCAGGAGCAGCTTGCCGAGCGGCATCCTGGCATCGAGGTCCTGCTCCTCCAGCGTGCGGATGGGGACGAGCAGGAAGTATACGGCGTTGAACAGCGGGATGACAGCCCACAGGCAGGCCATGACGGGCCACCGGGCCGTCCCGAAGCAGACGAAGAACACGGTGGAGGCGATGATGACGAACATATGCCCCCAGCAGTAGAAGGAGTGCAGGAGACTCATCTGCGCCTCCTTATGCTCGGTGGGGCACGCCTCCACGATCGGGCTGATCAGCACCTCGGTGAGTCCGCCGCCGACGGCGTAGACGGCGATGGCGATCAGGATGCCCGTGAACGGGTCCGGCGTGACGAACGGAAGCATCCCGAGCAGGATCATGCCCGCGGCGGCGAACAGATGCGCCGCCACGATGCAGGGGCGGTAGCCGATGCGGTCCACGACCGCCGCGCCGATCAGGTCGATGAACAGCTGGATGCCGAAATTGACGGATACGAGCAGCGCGAGCCGGGAGAGGCTGATGTCCCACGTCTGGTTGAACGTGACGAGCAGCAGCGGGACGAAATTATTGACGATGGCCTGCGTCACGTAGCCGAGGTAGCAGGCACATCTCGTGTGCGTGAAAGAGGTACGGATACTCATGCGGAAGCCCATCCTTTCGGAGAGTTCGACCGGGTCGGGCCCCGGTCTTACGGGTCAGTATATGTCGGACGAGGGGCGCTCGTCCCTTACCGCAAACGCACCTATTGTAGCACAGCGCGAGGGGAAAGTCAAGCCTGTTTTCCCTTGTCACTTTTCACAAATCCTACATTCTTTATCCTGAATCGGTTGACAATCTGTCCGGAACATGGTATAATCGGTATAGGATCACAATCTGAATAACCGAAAGGATGAAATCACATGAAGCACAACAGACTCATGCGCTTGATTTCCGCCCTGCTGGCGGGACTCATGCTGCTTTCCCTCGCCGCCTGCGGGGAGAACACTGAGGAGAACGCCGACACGCTGCCTCCCGAGAATCAGTCCGAGGAGGACACCGGCTACAAGCCCGACATCCCCAAGACCAACTACGCCTCCGATTTCAACGTCATCATGATCGGATGGGATCAGTCCATGTATATCCCCGACCCCGAGGCCGAGCGTGAGACCAATGGCATCAGCGACGCCGTCTACGAGCGGTACATGAGGATCAAGGACCAGCTCGGCGTCGACATGAAGGTGGTCGACGGCGGCTCGTGGATCGAGTACGACTCCACCGTGCAGCGCTCCGTCCAGACCGGCGACGACAACTATCAGCTCGTCATGACGCACGTCTATCAGGGCATCGTAGGTCTTGTGACCAAGAACTGTCTGGCCGATATCAGCGATCTGCCTTCCGTCAATCTCGACGCGGAGTACTGGAACAAGGCGTTGATGGATCAGATCAAGGTCGACGACAAGTATCTGCTCGGCTACAACGACTTCTGCCTGTCCTCCACCCACTGCATCGTCTTTAACAAGGACATGATGGCCAAGTACAGCCTGGATCAGCCCTACGATCTCGTCCGCAACAAGCAGTGGACCATCGACAAGTTGTTCGAGATGGCCGCCGTCGTTCCCGGTACCGATACCAACGGCGACAGCGTCCTGAACTGGCAGGATACCTACGGTATGAGCGGCTGGGGCTGGACCTTCCTCATCAGCTTCGTGACCTCCTCCGGCCTCAAGATCGTCGACCGCGATGAGGACGATCATTACTACATCGCCTATGAGGATAACGAGGAAAAGGTCCTCTCCCTCATCGACAAGGTCCGCGCCATGTACGACGCCGATTACTCCTTCATGTGGAAGTCCACCTTCAACGCAGAGGAGACCATTCCGTTCTCCTCCGGCCGCACTCTGTTCCAGTTGTACGCCACCACGAGCCTCAAGAGCCTCAAGGGCGAGGACGTCCGCTTCGGTGTGTTGCCGTATCCGCTTTGGGATACCCAGCAGGATGATTATATGTCTCTCAACTGGAACGGCGTGATGGGTGTCCCGAGCGTCCTCAAGAATCCCGAGATGGTCTCCGACGTCATGGAGCTGCTCCCGTACTACACCGCGCCCGTCAAGATCGCGTACTACGAGGATCTGCTCGGCGCCAAGGTTGCTGACGCGCCCGACGACGTCGATATGCTGAACATCATCTGGGCTTCCCAGGTCACCGACGTCGGTCTCGTCTTCTGCAACGCCTCCGGTTCCATGGACTCCCTCGTATATATGATCCCCCAGCTCTGCGAAAGCCCCAAGAAGCAGTTCGCTTCCTTCATCAAGTCCAACAAGAGAAACGCCCAGAAGGGCCTCGACGAAGTGTTCGAGGGGAAGAAAAAGTAAAATTATAGTTTAAGAATATCCGGGGCTCTGCCCCGGACCCCGCTCAAGGACTTCTTGAAAGAAGTCCTTGAGAA
>JAKSPU010000182.1 GCA_024404505.1 Clostridia bacterium | reverse complement strand
TCAGCGACGCGTGCATCCGGGACTGCCCGTCCTTTGCGACGCTCTCCATGCACGCCGTCATGATGCCGCGCTACTGCGACGACCGCGAGGGCACCTACGCGATCAAGTACGAGCATCTGCGCGCGTCCGCCGGTCTCTCCAAGCTGATGGTCGCCGCCGGGTCCAACTGCGCTTACGGTCTCGATTCCACCGTGCTGTACGACGCGCTGAAGGACGACTACGACGTCATCAACTACGGCTGCAACGCCTACTCCCCCATGCTGTTCTACCTCGAGGCGTGCCTGCCGTACTTCAACGAGGGCGACGTCCTGCTTCTGTGTCCGGAGGACAACGACTTCCAGTTCGGGCGCGGCGAGACCCGCCCCTACATCTGGCACTTCTTCGAGGCCGCCTACGAGGCGTTTGAGTTCGTCGACCAGCGGCACTTCGTCAACACCTTCACGTCGTTCGCCGAGTTCAACCAGACGCGCATGAACATGAAGCCGAAGACGTATCAGGACAAGACGCGCGAGACGACCAACCGCTTCGGCGACTACTGCGCCCTCAAGGAGGGCCACATGACGGCGTTCGATCCGTTCACCGTGCCGAACAAGACGTACTTCCACGTGGGCAACGTCACCCGTTACGCCGAGAAGCTCAACGAGGCGCTGGACAAGTACCTTGACGCGGGCGTCCGCGTGTGGATGTCGTACTCTGTGGTCAACGAAAACTGGCTGGAGCCGGATTCGCAGCCCGGCGGAGACGACTATAACCGCTACGTCGAAACGGTCGCGGAGAAGATCCACGCGACGGTCATTTCGGATATGTCCGACTACGTCATGGGTCCCGAGTACTTCTACAATTCGCATCAGCACCTCAACACCGAGGGGACCGGCATCCGCTCCCGGCAGCTGCTGCGGGACATTCAGCGCCAGCTGGAAAAGGAGGAGTGATATGGAATGGAACGTCTTGACGCTGCTCCTCTCCGCCGCGTTCGTGCTGCTTGAAAACGGGCTGTACCTCCTCATGCGCCTGACAAAGAGGCGCGCGCTGTCCGTCACAGCCGCCGTCCTGCTGCTCGCGGCATACATGGGTATGCTCATCTTCGGTCTGATGCACGGCATCACCAAGCAGCAGGGGCTCCTGCTATTGCTTCTTACGCTGCCCGGCGCCTTCCTCCCGGCGGAAAGGAGGCGGCACGATGGTATTTAACTCGCTTGAATTCCTGCTGTACTTCCCCATCGTCCTGTTGTTCTACTTCCTCCTGCCGAAGAAGCTGACGTGGATCTGGCTGCTGGCGGTCAGTTATTGGTTCTACATGAGCTGGAACCCGGAGTTGATCGTGCTGATCCTGTTCACGACCGTGGTGTCCTACGCGGGCGGACTCATCATCGAGAAAAGCGGGAAGCCCGCCGTCCGCAAGGGGACGCTGATCGGGACGATCCTTGTCTGCCTCGGCGTGCTGTTCTTCTTCAAGTATTTCAACTTCCTCGGGGAGACGGTCAACGGCATCGTCTCGCTGTGGGGCGGCGGACAGCCGTTCCGGCCGCTTGATCTGATCCTGCCGGTCGGCATTTCGTTCTACACCTTCCAGACGCTGTCGTACGCCATCGACGTGTACCGCGGCACCATCCCGGCGGAGAAGCACTTCGGGTACTACGCGCTGTACGTCAGCTTCTTCCCGCAGCTGGTCGCGGGCCCCATCGAGCGGCCCGAAAACCTCCTGCCGCAGCTCAAAGAGAAACACCCGCTGACACGGGACGATCTGCGGGCGGGCCTGCGGAAGATGGTCGTCGGCTACTTCAAGAAGGTGGTCGTCGCCGACCTTCTGGCCGGGTACGCCGACCGGGTGTTCAACGCGCCGGGGGAGGCGTCCGGCTTTGCCGTGCTGCTGGCCGCGCTGTTCTTCACCTTCCAGATATACTGCGACTTTTCCGGCTACACCGACATCGCCATCGGCTGCGCCCGCGTGATGGGCATCCGGCTGATGCAGAACTTCAACCTGCCGTATACGTCGAAGAGCATCAAGGAATTCTGGGGCCGCTGGCACATCAGCCTGTCCTCGTGGTTCAAGGATTACCTGTACATCCCGCTCGGCGGCAGCCGCTGCTCGGAGGCGCGTCACGCGCTGAACGTGCTGATCGTCTTTCTCGTGAGCGGACTCTGGCACGGCGCCTCGTGGCATTTCGTCCTGTGGGGCGGACTGCACGGCCTGTACCAGATGATCGGCATCCTTCTCAAGAAGCCCCGCCGCGCCCTTCACGAGAAGCTGCATATCCGTGAGGACAAGGGCTGGTATCCGGCGATCGAAACGGTATTCACGTTCCTGCTGGTCGCCTTCGCGTGGCTCGTGTTCCGTGCGAACAGCACCGCGGACCTTTGGATACTCGTGAAGTCGCTGTTTACCGGCTGGGACTTCACCGCGGCCCCCATCCGCTCCGGTCTTTCCTTCATGGGGCTTGACGCGGAGTCGCTGATCCTGTGCGCCGCGGCCGTTGCCGTCATGGACATGATGGACAAGGCCGAGCGCCGTTGCCCCGATCCAACCGCCTCCGGCGGGGAGGCCGCCGCGCTGCCGCGCACCCGCCTGATCCCGTGGACGGCGGCGGTCTGGGCGGTCGCCCTCGCGTGGATCATCCTCGCGTCGCAGGGCGGCTCCGGCACCTTCATCTACTTCCAATTCTGAGGAGGCACGGACATGAAAAAAGAACAAGTCAAAGCCTCCCCGTGGAAGGGCATCGGACGCTGCGTCCTGCTTGCCGCCGTCATGCTTCTTCTGCCCGTCGGGCTGCTGATCGGTCTTGCCCTCGGGCTGCCGAACCAATACGAGAACACCTTCACCGCCGCCCTGCCCGACAAGGTCGAACGGCTTGGCAGCATCGAAGGCCCGAAGATAATCGTCATCGGCGGCTCCAGCATCGCTTTCGGGCTGGATTCGCAGCTGATGGAACGCGAGACGGGCCTGCCGACCGTCAATTTCGGGCTGTACGCCTCCCTCGGCACCCGGGCGATGCTGGATCTGTCCCGGGCGCACGTCGGGGAGGGCGACGTCATCCTCCTGTCCCCCGAGACCGACGCGCAGACGCTGTCGGGATACTTCGGCGGCGAGGTCATGTGGCAGGCGGCTGAGCGTGACCGCACCCTTCTGAACGACCTCTCGTGGGACGAAAAAAAGCAGCTGGCGTTGTCCCTCTGGGACTACACCGCCGCCAAATGCCGTCTTTTCCGCACCGGTACGCCCGATCCCGACGGTGTCTATCGCCGCGGCTCGTTCGACGGATACGGTGACGTCGTCTACCCGCGTCCGCAGAGCGTGATGCCGCTCGGCTGCGATCCCGGGCAGACCATCACCCCATGCGCGGACATCGTCGGGGACGATTTCATTGAGATCGTCAACGAGTACACCGCGTTTGCGCGAAAGGCGGGCGCCGAGGTGTACTTCACCTACGCGCCGATGAACGCCGCCGCCCTGTCCGCCGAGGTGACGGACGAAAGCCTGTATCAATACTACCTGTATCTGTCCTCCGTGCTGGACTGTGAGGTCATCACGGACATCCGCCGGGCGGTCATGGAGCCGGGGTACTTCTACGACAGCAACTTCCACCTCAACGACGCGGGCCGCACGGTCTGGACGGCGCACCTGTGTGAGGACGTCCGCCGCGTGCAGGGCGTGACCGCGCCCCTGACGCTCGAGCTGCCCGAGGCCCCTGCCCTTCCCTCCGACAAGCCTGTCGATCCGACCGAAGACCCGAACGCCGTATACTTTATCTGCCGTCCCGTGCAGAACGCGGCGGGAGGGATCGCATGGTACACCGTGGCGGGGCTGACCGACGCGGGCAGGCAGCAGGCGTCGCTGACGGTCCCGCGCAGCTTTGAGGGCGTCGCGGTACGGAGCATCGAGCCGGGCGCCTTTGCGGGCAGCACCGTGCTGACCGACCTGACCATCCCCGACAGCATCTGCTCCATATCCTCCGGCGCGTTCTCGGGCTGCCCTGCGCTTGCCCGTCTGCACCTCTATAACACGGACGCGTCCACGATGATCGTGGATCAGATGACGCTTTTCGACGGTGCGAATCCCGCCCTGAAGCTCATGCTGCACGGTCAGGACGTGTACGAAGCCTACGTCACCGACTACTTCTGGGGCAACTACGCCGGGAAGATGGTGTTGGTATCGGAGGAGCAGTAACTGCGGAACTCTGCCATATAAGGGGAGCGCGTGGGGCTCTGCCCCGCACCCCGCTTAAGGGCTTCTTGAAAGAAGCCCTTAAGGCATTACCGCACAATGATGACGGTACAGATGCGCCGTCAGAAATTTCG
>JAKSPU010000181.1 GCA_024404505.1 Clostridia bacterium | reverse complement strand
TTGCTGAGAAAGTAAAAAATCTCCCCCTCCCGCGCACGGGAGGGGGCCGGGGGGTGGGGGAAAAAGGTCAGTCAGAACTTCCGGCGATGCGGAACCGCCCGGCTTCCGGCGGCAGAAACCTTCGCGGGGATCCGGTGATGCCATTCCGCCCGGATCGCAGCCGCATTGCCCTGACATCATTTTTACGAATAGCATAAAACTGTTATCAAAGCCTATTGACAATCTGCCGCCGGTATGGTATAATGCTGTCAGATGGGACGGGAAAACATCCGTAGCGTCCCTGCTGAACGAAAGAAGGTATCCGTGCCGTGAAGCATTCGACCATCATTCTGCTGGCCCGTATTTTCATCATCATATTTGCCTTGGTCGGATTGGCCGTCGCCATTCTGATCCCGGGACATACGCCCGAGCAGCCTTGCCTGACGTCACCGGTCGGTCAGGTGATCGAGGACGTCCTCCTCGAGCTTTGCATCGTCCTCTGCTTTGCCATCCTCGTGATCGGCTGGCTGCTGACCTCTGCGATCCGGAACGACACCGTCTTCACGAAGAAGACCGCCGGGCTGTTCCGCATCGCCGCGTTCCTTATGCTCGGAGACGCCGTGCTGTACCTCGTGACGAACGCGACGCGCTTCTTCGTGGGCTGCCTGAAGGAAGGTCAGCCGTTTGACGTCAAGGCTTTCCTGATCCGCGGCGTTTTCTTCATGGTCGCGCTGGTCGGGTCTCTGGTGTGCGGCGTGATGTATCAGTATCTCGCGAAGGCAGCCGAGATCAAGGAAGACAATGACAGCATCGTGTGATGTAAGCAAGGAAGGTATCGGAGCATGATTATTGTGAATATTGACGTGATGCTTGCCAAGCGTAAAATGAGCGTGACCGAGCTTGCGGAGCGCATCGGCATCAGCCTGACCAACCTCTCCCTGCTCAAGAACGGTCGTGTCAAGGGCATCCGTTTTGAGACGTTGGATAAGATCTGCGAAATCCTGAAATGCCAGCCCGGCGACCTGCTCGAGTGGCGGGACGACGACGAAACAGACGAATAAGTACCTGAAAACGGGAAAGGACCGGCACAGCCGGTCCTTTTTCTGGACTTTTTCAAAATATTATTTTTGAAAGTTCTTGAGATTCTCAAGGACTTCTTTCAAGAAGTCCTTGAGCGGGGTGCGGGGCAGCGCCCCGCAAACGCATCCCGGGGCGCGGGGCAGAGCCCCGCAAACGCATCCCGGGGTGCGGGGCAGAGCCCCGCAAATAATCACGCCGGATCCACCCGCATTTCCATGCGGGTCCGTTCGGCTTTGGCTCCGCGGATCTCGATGATGTAGTCCATCACGAGGACGCCGTCCTCCATGAGCCTGTTGTCCACGACGAGGCTGTGGATGCCGATCTGGAACGGCATGAAGGGCGTTTCGTAGGTGCAGATCGCGCGGTGATGCGCCTTGAAGGTCATCGCTGTCGTGACCATGCCGCTGCGGATCATGTGGACGAGGTCCTTTTCGTCCGTGCGGAAAATGACCGTGGTGCGCGAGCCCTCCATGCCGGTCAGCTCGCTCTCGTCGTAGGCGACGGTCACGGTCTCCTCACCGGTCTCCGGGTCGCGCAGGCGGGTAAGGGTACCCTCGGTGACGAGGTCGAGCGTCTCGACGGCGTCCGATTTCCGGCCCTCGTTCCGCGCCCGGATGACGTCCGGGTCGTTCGGCTTGACGAAGAAGCCGTCCTCGTCGAGGTCGTCCTCCATGATGCCCATGAGAAGCTCCTCTGCCGGAGACACGGGCTGCGGCTCCATCGGCTCGTACTGCTGGTGGAACACGGCGTCGAACAGGCTGGCCGCGACCTCGTAACGCGAGGTTTTCATGACGATGCGGACGGGCGCGCCCGCAGACTTGACTTTGTGTTTGCTCATATCCGGCCACTCCTCACTCCGGCAGCTCCTCGGACGAGATCACGCGGCGGCTGTGGCAGAAGTCTCTGAAGAAGACGTTATGCACACCGTCGGCGAACTCCGCCTCGCCGTTCTGATTGTCGTAGGGGTCCATGCGGCACAGGGCCTTGGGCGGCGTGGTCTGCTGCTGGAACTCGTTGGACGCGACCAGACGGAACGGGTCGAGGTTGCCGAAGTAGTGCAGGCGGCGTTCCTCGTTGCCGGAGCCGTAGGCGCCGATGCCGTAGGACATATCGCAGTACAGCCAGCCGTAGGGGGCAACGTAGAACATGGCCCAGTCGTGGCTGCCGATGTGGTCGGGCCGGCAGGAGCTGCCGGACTGCCACTTGGCGGGAATGCCCGCGCAGCGGCACAGGGTGATGAACGCCAGCGCCATGGTGCCGCAGTCGCCGTAACCGTTGGTCAGCACGAACTCGGGGATATTCTCGATCATCAGGTAATCGCGGACGTAAGAGTAGGTGACGTGGGCGCAGATCCAGTCGTAGATCCTGCGGGCGACGGTCAGCGGGGCGGTCTCATCGCCCTTGATCTGCTTCGCCAGCTCGCGGATGAACGGCGTGAAGCGGATATGGGGGTACTGCTCCGCGGTATACCGCTCGAGGTCAGCGGGAGAGAGACCCTCTCCGGCGGGGATGCCGGTCGGCTTGTGACCGGACAGATCGGTATATTTCGCCCTGTTGACGAAGGAGAAGCGGACGGAGTAGACGGCGCCCGGCTCGCAGGGGACCTCCATGTAGGCGGTGCGGTGGACGGTGCCGGTCAGCGTGACGGGGTGGGACGATGAGAGCAGCCTGATCTCACTGGCGGGCTGGGTGTCGCAGGACACGGGGTAGGGGAACCAGATCCGCAGCGTTTCGCCGGGGCGTTCCGCGTCCTTTTTCAGCCAGATCTTTTCCTCGACCTCATAGCGGAAGGCGCGGCTGCCCTTCTCGCGCATGACGCGCAGGCCATCGTTGTCGTACACGCCGGGGGCGGGCGCCTTGTAGTCGGGGTTGAAGGTCTTTTCAAGGAAGTCGGTGTGGGTCAGGAAGATGTTGGACAATGCCTTATGCTGGAAGGCTTTTTTGCCGTCGCGGAGGATGTAGTCGACGTTGCCGAAGGCGATCAGCGCGTCCAGCGTGGACATATCGGCAGCGGGATACCGCTCCTTGAGGCCGTTGACCATGTCCTCGGCGGACAGGGGGTAGTCATTCAGCAGCTCGACGGCGAACAGGCGCTGGAGCGTCAGGCGCTTCCGCATACAATCTGCGACGTCGCGTGCGAGCCAGCGGTCGATGCAGGCGATCTCGCCGGCAAAGTCGCCGGAATAGTGGTACATCTTCACCTCATCGGGCAGCACCACGGATTGATAGTACAGGTCGTTCAGATCAAAAGACATATATGCTTCCTCCTTGCGGATTCATTTTAGAGGTGTCCTTAATATCATACCATGAAACGTCCGGAATTGCAAGAGGGATCGCGGAAAAAAGCGCCGCGGCGCGTGACACGATCCCGTCAGATCTGCTTATGGACGCTTTTATACTCGTCGTAGAAGCGGTAGTAGGGGCAGCGCCCGGTCTGCCCGGACACGAACTGCGCCATCTCGTCCTCGTCCAGCGCGACCATGCAGACGTAGGCGTCCATGTCCTCGTCGTAGTCGTAGAACTCACAGTCCTCGCAGCGCGCGGCAGGGGACTTCTTCGTTGCCGCCTTGTCGGCAGGCTTTTTCTGATCGGTTTCCATAGGTGTTGTCCTTTCACATTATTATGGGGATTGGAGACGTGCGGGGCTCTGCCCCGCGCCCCGCTTAAGCCCTTCTTGAAAGAAGGGCTTAAGGATCCCAAGAACTTTTATAAATAAAAAAATTGACCGAGGTTGGGTTTACGCTGAACGAGATTGGTGGGCGCCGTCATGGGCGCCCGCTTTTGTATAGACGCCTACGCGGGGGCCCCTGTCCCCGCTCGGGTCGGGCCGCGCACCGCGCAGGCCCGACCGCATGGAGCCAACGGGAGCGGGGGTACGTTCTTCGCTCTCCCGCGTTTCTGCGGGGATGCAAGGGGCCTGCGGCCCCTTGCATCCGAGTAACGCGTCTCCCCCCGCTCCGCGGGAGCGGGGGGCCGGGGGGGTGAGGGTTGCATATCGTATGGGGTATCCGGCGATGCCGCGGCGTCAGCCCCCGGCAGCAGGGTGCCGGGGCGCAGCCCCGGCAAAACAACTTCCCGGGGCTCCCCCCGCTCCGCGGGAGCGGGGGGCCGGGGGGGTGAGGGTTGCAGCCGGCACGGTGAATCCGGCGATGCCGCGGCGCTCGGTTCCCGCCGTCTGAAAAATCTCAAACAGCTCTTGCCTTATGCCGGAAAATGTGGTATACTATAGGCATTACCGCACAATGATGACGGTACAGATGCGCCGTCAGAAATTTCGT
>JAKSPU010000180.1 GCA_024404505.1 Clostridia bacterium | reverse complement strand
GAATCAAAAACCTTTTACCGAGGAGAGGGGGCGCTGCGGCGCCCCCTCTCCTCGGTCTCCTCATCCCGGAGATGCCGCGCCTGCGGGCGCGGAGGAGGCGTGCCGCATCCCGCAGGATGAAGGTGCAGGGAGAACGGCCGCCCGCAGCCGCGGGGCGTAAGGTCGTCGTTCCCCCGCATCCCGCAGGATGAGGGTGCAGGGAGAAGGGGACCGCCTCGCGCTTTTCAACTGCGCTCGGGGACCTACCCCCCAACCCCCTCCCGTGCGCGGGAGGGGGAGAATCAAAAACCTTTTACCGAGGAGAGGGGGCGCTGCGGCGCCCCCTCTCCTCGGTCTCCTCATCCCGGAGATGCCGCGCCTGCGGGCGCGGAGGAGGCGTGCCGCATCCCGCAGGATGAGGGTGCAGGGAGAAGGGAGCGGCAACGCCGCTCCCTTCTCCCTGCTTTAAAATATGATGTTCCCCCCGCCCGCCGGGCGGGGGGTCAGGGGGGTGGGGGAAAAAAGTTTAGCATAACATCCGGCGATGCGGAAACGCCCAACTTCCGGCGGCAAAGCGCCGGAGGCGCGAGGCGTCACTCCGTTATGACTTTGAAAGTCCGCGGCTTGGCTTCATTCATGCAGACGGGGAACGAGACCGAGAAGGTATTATCCTCGTCATACAGGATCGCGTATCCGTCATACCCGTTGACGGACGCGAGCTCAACAGGCACCCATTCGCCGTCGATCTGCTCGTAAACAGCCGCCTTTCCGAAGTCCCGGAAGCCGTACACCCGGACGGCGACGTTGAAATCGCGGTCGTAGTAGATCGTGAATTTTGTCTGACCCTCGGACGCGGTACCCTTGCGGTCGCCGAGATTGTCAAGTCCGCCGGAAATCGTGAATACAGCCGTCTTACCGTCCTCGGTGCGCACCTTCGGGATCCACGGGTCATTCGTCAGCACGGTGTCCGTTTCCGACGTCAGCACGATCGGGTGAAGCAGCGTATTTTCCCTTGTCAGACGGACGTTTTCGTCGTCCTTGCTGTCATAGCCGCCCCACGGCATCAAGATCATATTCATCCGGATGTGGTCGCCGGGGAGCAGCGTGACCTCCCCGAGGTCAAGCGTGAGCGTCAGCCGGCCGTCCTTGTCGGACACGAGCAGCGCGCCTTCGTATTTCTCCCCGCCGATCACGATGTCCCAGTCACGGATCAACACGGACACGTTGGAATACAGGTCGTTGCTGTCGAACATCCGCGGATCGGGATCCTGCAGCTTGAACAGGTCGAAGTACGGGCACTCGCTGCCGAGCGTATACTGCACAGCCTTGGTCTTGGCGTTGACGTCCTTGATCACACCCTGATTGTCCGCGCCGAGGTATCCGACCTTGGTGTACTGACAGGGCAGCTTGCTGGACGAGATGCCGTAGATCTCGAAATCGCTGCGGAAGTTCTTGACGCTGAAGCTCTGCTTTACCTCGTAGTCAAGCTGCGTGTAGGCACGGTTCTCGTCGTACTGCGGCATCTCGGCGTGGCGGATATCTGCCGTCATGCGGCCGTCCGTGGTGATGTAGTGCATGGTGATGTCATAGTAAACGGGGCCGGAGGTACTGATGTCGTGAGATCTGCTCTCGGTCAAGACCCTCACGCCGTCGGCGTCCGTGTACTGCAGGAAGGTATGCGTGCCGGTGTTCTCATGCTCCGGACCGCCGTTCATGGGCGTCTTCTGCCCGACGGGATTTCCGTTCGCGTCCAGCGCGCTGAAGTAAATGTCCTCCCAATACGGCTGGGACAGGCCGCGATGATCCGGCAGACGGTTGCCGTTATTGTAGAAGGCGATGCAGTTGGTCTCGGTCACGCCGAGCGACTGATGGTAGTATGCCTGATGGAATCGGATGGAGGAGATCTGCTTGAGCCGGAACTGACCCCAGCGCTCATAGAGGTGTACGACGGTCAGCTGCTCGGTGTTGTCGGCCTCCGCGACCATCGGGAAGACGGTATATCCGTAAGCGACGCTGTCGTTGTGCGTGTAGAACGGCTCCTCGCCGTCGCCCGCGAAGTTTTTGTTGACCTCCAGCCGGACGGGCAGCATCCGCTGATCCGCGTCCAGCAAAGCGGCGCACTCCAGCCAGCCCTTGGTCGTGTGGGACATCACGTAGATGCGGCGGTCCTTCCCGTCTCCCCGGATGGCAAAGGTAACGGGATACTGATGGTCGGGGTCATTGTACAGGGCGGAGAAGTCCCGCCCGCTGTCCACCATGAATTCGTAAACGCCGCGCAGCGCGTTGTAGCCGGCGTAGCAGGTCCTGCCCGGCTGCTCGTTGGCGACGGCCACGTCCGTCAGCGGGTGCCGCTCACAGTACGCTTCATACAGGAACGTCCCGAAATCGTGGCTCTCGTCCGTATAGATACGGCGGCCGATCGTGATCTCCTGTCCGTTTTTGAGCGTCCCGGACGGCACGGTCCATTCCTGCCGGACGACGTAGTCCCCGCCGTCCTCGGTGAACGTGAGCCTTGCGCCGCTGCCGTCGTCGAGCAGGATAAAGCCGACGACGCCGGCGTCCCTGACGTCAAAGCCTACCGACACAAGGCTGTCCGCGTCGGCCTGCTCGTTCTGCCTGCCGAGGGCGTCGGTTTTCACCAGCTTGTCAACGGTGTCCCTGAGGATGCGGTACTCGGTGCCGAGCGTCTGCACGCCGGACGCGTCCTTCGTGGCGATGAAGCGGGTAACGTCGTTGAGTTTATCGGAATACGCGATGAAATTGCGGTCAAGGCTGATGTGCGGGATGCTCTGCTTATAGCTGACCGCCTGCACGGACCTGATGGCGAACTGCTCGTTCTTGGCCGTGCCGATATCGAACCGGATGCCCGTCAGCTTGCCGGTAAAGTCCGGCATGAGCTGCATCGGGATGGCGACCGTATGGAACTGACCGTCGTTCTGGATCGTGAAGCGGATCTTCTGATCGTTGTTGTACGTTTTCTGCGATCCGGCGACGTAGTACAGGTACCCTTCCGTGGACACGTCGCACCGGAGCGTGATGAGGATGGCGTCCACGTCCGCCGTGTCGATCGAAAGGCCGTTGAAGAAGACAAACGGGTCGGTCGGGTCGGAGACGCTGAACTCACACCATTCACCGGCTGCTTTGGCCTTCTTCATCATGTTCAGGCCCGTTGCCTCGGCCGGGTCGAGCGTCACGGCGTGGTCGCAGGCGTCGGGTCCCATGAAGTTCTGGTCAAGGATATGGACGTCGTAGTAGTAGAAGCCCTGATCGTACACGTTGGCGCGGGCGCTCGTGCCGGAGGCCCGCAGGGTCGTCCCGTCCTTCAGCGTCACGAAGGAATCGCCCGTACCGGTCATATACGGCTTGCCGTCAGGCGTTTCAAGCGTCGTGATGCACGCCTGCCCGCGGTCCGTCATATCGTAGCACAGGTAGACGTTCTGATTTTTGACGGCAAAGGCGGACCGACCGTTCCCCTCATAGTAAGCGGTCACGCCGTTGGCGAGGTCGGCTGCGACGTTGACAGTCTTGGCGTTCGGCTCATCGACCCACGCGGGATAGGTTTCAAGCTCGGTCACGGGCTCGGTGGGTGTCTCGGTCGGGTCATCTCCGGGATGGGTATCCTTTTCCGGATCCGTATCGGTGTCGGGAGTCTTTTTTCCGCCGTCTCCTCTGCAGGCGGACAATCCGCATACAGAAAGCAGGAACACGGCTGTCAATCCGGAGAGAAAGCAGATGCGCATCAGTTTTTTCATGTTTCCTATCCTTTCCGCGGTCCGGGATCGGATCGCAGGAGATTTGATCCTGTATCCATTATACGCACATTGGAATCCGTTGTCAAGTATTCGGATAAAGATTCCGGCGGAGAATAGAGGGAGGCCGACGCTCTGCCGCCGGAAGCCGGGCGTTCCCGCATCGCCGGAGATTCAATTAAACTTTTTTTCCCCACCCCCCTGACCCCCCGCCCCACGGGCGGGGGGAATACTTTATTTAAATGCAAGGAGAAGGGCCGCCTGCGGGCGGCCCTTCTCCTTGCATCCTCATCCTGCGGGATGCGGGGAACACCTCGCGCGTTCCGCGCTCGGGGACCTACCCCCCAACCCCCTCCCGTGCGCGGGAGGGGGAGAATCAAAAACCTTTTACCGAGGAGAGGGGGCGCTGCGGCGCCCCCTCTCCTCGGTCTCCTCATCCCGGAGATGCCGCGCCTGCGGGCGCGGGGGAACGACGACCTTACGCCCCGCGGCTGTGTTTAAAAAAGTGGGCGCCCATAACGGCACCCACCAATCTCGTTTGGCGTAAACCAAACCTTGGTCAATTATCATTTTTGAAAGTTCTTGGGATTCTCAAGGACTTCTTTTAAGAAGTCCTTGAGCGGGGTCCGGGGCAGAGCCCCGCAAACGCGTCCCGGGGGTCCGGGGCAGAGCCCCGC
>JAKSPU010000018.1 GCA_024404505.1 Clostridia bacterium | reverse complement strand
TCCTCGCCCATGTACTCGGTCTGCAGACCGCCGCGGGCGTGCATGAAGAAGCCGCCGATGCCGACGTCGTCCATGAGTCCGATCTGACGGACGGTCTCCGGGACGTTCAGCTTCTCGTTCCACGACCAGAACGGGACGGGGCGGTATTCCTTACCAACCTTCTTGAAATCCATATGTATCTCCTCTCACATATTGAAGTCGGTTCCGGGAACTGCGTACAGTTCTGTGGGTATTATACCATGTTACGGGGATTTCGTCAATGGTTTTTGGTGATATTTTCGGGAGAGGAAGAAAAATTTGGTGCCGCCCGTTTGCCGCATCGCAGAGGTGCGGAGACATGAAAAACGCGTCCCCCGGCCGAAGGCCGGGGGACGCGTCCTTGTTTCTTATGTGCGGGAGATCATCGGAGCATCGGTGCTTCGTTGATGGGCTTCTTCGGCTGGATCTCCTCCAGCTGCGGACGGTTGTGCGTGGCGGTGAAATCCTTCGCTGCCTGTTTGACCGGAGCATCCTTCAGGGCAGTGGCAGCCCGCTTGACGGAAGACGTGCAGAAGCCGTACACATTGTCTGCGGCTTTCTTGGGATCCTGGGCAAATCCCCGGATCTCTTCTTCGGGCAGTTGGTTGAGGATATTCTGGAACAACGCGGAACCGCAGGTCCTGGCAAAATTAACGTTGTATTCTTTGGTTCCGGGATTCGCCTGCAGACTCATGATTCCGATGTTCTTCTCCGTCATTTTAACATCGCTGGCCTTCATATCTTTCTTAGTCAATTCCTGCATAAAATCATCCTGAACATGCTTCCCGAGCATCCGCTGATAGCAGAGCTCTGCGACCAGATTGCGTGCCTCCGGCGTGACCTCGCCGTTGTTCTTCATCATATCAGAAAGTTTCCGGCTGATATCAACCTCATTTGCTTTCGTCTGATTCACAACCGCATCGATCATCGGTTTCTTGTGTTGATAGGCGCCGATTCTCTGCAAACGTGTGCTGCGGTTGTAAGCCCATTCCTGATCATGATTCATGTCCCTTCCCATGCCGGTGAAAAAGTTCAAATTCGCGTAGTCCTGGTTATGAACCTGTAAGACAAAGTCGGGATTCTCCTTCAACAGTTGTTTTCCCCGTTCAAATTCCTTCATCTTTTTTTCGTATTCATCCATTTTTTTCGCGTATTCTGCATCAATTTTTGCTTTATGATTTTTTACGTAATCAATTTCTCGCTTGGCTTTTTTGTTGCCGAAAAGAGCTGCGATTTTGGTACCGATTCCGATACTCTTTTTCTTCGGCTTTTCGGGCATTGAATACGTTTTTTGCGCGCAGATCATATCAGCCGTCGGATGTGCGTAGTCAGGCAGGACCTCCGAATCGCCGCTCTTATTGACAACGACCTGTCTGGCTGACGCACCTCTTTCGAGAAGTGAATAGACGAACAGTCTGCCCTCCTTGGCTGCGTTGTACAGTTCGGTCAGCTTTTCCGGGTCCGGCTTTCCGGTCTTCTGTGCGGAAACGAGCTCAGCGTCCGTAGCCGTATCCATGCTCAGATTTTTGTCTGCAAACGGGAAATATTCGTGCACATCGGCATCGAGGCCCTTTGGGTTTTTGTTGGTGATGTCAATGACGTTGAAGCGGATCAGATCGCCTGGGTTGTTGAGGTCGATATCGGCCCCTGCTTCGTCCAAGGTTCTCTGCAAGCCATTCCACCATTGGTCAAGCTGCTGTTGTGTCGGTTTCGGCATAATGAAATCTCCTTTTCATGTTATGGCATTGTGGATTATTCGATTCCGTGACCGGGCGGCGATGTTGTCAGGCCTGTCCCGGCGCGGTGCTTCTCTGCGTTTTTCTTTCGGTCACCCGTTCCCGAAGTGACCCGTTTTTGAATTATAAATCATTATACCATAATTTTCCTCCTTTTGTCAAGTCTTTTTCGTCCGGGCGGACGGACTCCGGAGCGTCTCGTCCCGTGCGGTCCGCCCTATTCACCTTCAATACCCCCGAAGCACGGCAGATATTACACAGGGGCACACTTTTCACAAAAAAAGACCGGGGAGTAAGAGCTGATGCGCCCTTGCTCCCCGGTTGATCATTTTTTCCCCGATCTCTGCCTCTCCGTGTTCTCCGCCCACGACTGTCGGATCTCGTCCATCCGCGCGTCGCGCACGGCCTTTTTCTTGGCGAGGCGGTGCCGCTCGTGTGCGCGGCTGATCAGCGTCCACGCGGGGAAGCCGACCCAGACGATCGCTATAAGTGCAAGCATGACCACGACTACCCACGAGAGCAGACGCCGCCTCGATCGGTTGATGCTGTTGACGTCATCGGGCCCGAAATACGTTTTGCCGTCGATCTCAAGCGAGCAGGTCGGGCGCTCCGTCATTTCGTCGTAGTGCGGCTTCGGGGCAGTCACACCGATGCGGCAGAGCTTGCCCTGATAGGCAGAAAGGTCATCCATAGGCAGGTACTCTTTGCCGACGTCGTAGCGCAGCCCGTCATCGAGAATAAAAATCAAATGATAATCAATGCCGCTACCATGTCGTTTGAAATTCGGCACTTTACCTTTATAGGCCGACCGCACCGTGCCGGTCACGTACTGCACCTCCGATTCATCGACCGTCGGCCACAGGCACGCAAAAAGAGTCAGCGCCGCGGCTGCGATCAGAAGCAGGATGACACTCCTTGTGATGAACTGCTCCGCCTCGGGATGCTTCTTTGTCTTTCCTTTCATATCACGCGTCCTGATAGAAGTAAATATCCGCCTTGCCCTCCTGCTTCGTACCCTTGTACACGTCGGTGTCAAGGCCGCCGATGCGGAAGCCGGTGCCGAGGTAGAACAGGCAGGCTGTCAGATTATTGTCCTGCCCGATGGTATAAACGCCCCGGTGTCCCTGCGCCCGCGCGATCCGCAGGCACTCGGCGATCAGGCCGCGCCCGACACCCTGATGACGGCACGCCTGATTCACCTTGAGGTCGTAGAGATACAGGTATTTGAACATGGCTTTCTGCAGGACCGCCAGCCCGACGCAAACATTGCCTTCATAAGCACCGATGAAAGCGCAATCGGCAGACATGGCGTCGTAATCGTAGTTTTCGTCGGGGAAGCACATGGAGGAGACGTCCTCTGCCGGGAAACGCAGGACCTCATACGTCCACGCGGTCCCGTCGAACTGCGGGATCATCCGCCCCCACAGCGGGAACGGCTCGTTTTTGATATTGATGTCCTGCCGGTGTGCGGCGTCGATGAGCCGATACTCCATGCCGCTCACTCCTTAAATTTCATGGTCAGCGAGATGCGCTTTTTCTGCAGGTCCACGGACAGCACCTTGACCTTGACCACGTCGCCGAGCGACACGGCCTCGGACGGGTGCTTGATATACTTCTGCGACAGCTGCGAAATGTGGACAAGTCCGTCCTGATGCACGCCGATGTCCACGAACGCACCGAAATCTGTCACGTTGCGGACCGTGCCGGTCAGGATCATATCGGGCTTGAGGTCCTCGAGAGACAGCACGTCCTCGCGCAGCACGGGCGCGTCGAAGCTGTCGCGGATATCCCGGCCGGGCTTCTCCAGCTCGGCGATGATATCGAGCAGGGTCGGCTCACCGATCTCAAGCTCGCTGCTCACGGCGGCGGTTCCCTTCTTCATGACCTTGCGGCGCAGCTCGACCAGATGTCCGTCCGCCACGTCCGCTTCGGTGTAACCGAACATACCCAGCAGCTTGCGGGCAGGCTCGTAGGACTCGGGATGGACGCCGGTGTTGTCGAGGATCTCGCTGCCGCCGGGGATGCGGAGGAAGCCCGCGCACTGCTCATACGCCTTGGCGCCGATGCGCGGCACCTTGGTCAGCTGGCTGCGCGTGGCGAATTCACCGTTCTCCTCGCGGTATTTGACGATATTCTTGGCCGCCGTCACGTTGATGCCGGCGATGTAGGACAAGAGCGAGTAAGAGGCGGTGTTCACGTCCACACCGACGCTGTTGACGCAATTCTCGACCACGCCGCCGAGCGCCTCGTCGAGGCGGGCCTGCTTCATGTCGTGCTGGTACTGGCCCACGCCGATACCCTTGGGATCGATCTTGACCAGCTCGGCCAGCGGATCCTGCAGGCGGCGTGCGATGGAAACGGCGGAACGCTGCATGACGTCAAAGTCCGGGAACTCCTCGGCGGCCAGCTCTGACGCCGAATAGATCGACGCACCGGCCTCGCTGACGATGATATACTTGCAGGGGCGCTCGATCTCCTTCAGCAACTCCGCGATGAACTGTTCGCTCTCACGGGAAGCGGTGCCGTTGCCGATGGCCACGACGTCCACGCCCCACTTGGTGATCAGGCGCTTGACCACGCGTGCAGCCTCGTCACGGCGCGGCTTGATCGTCGGGTAGACCACGGCCGTATCCAGCACCTTGCCGGTGCGGTTGACGACGGCAAGCTTGCAGCCATGTGCGTACCCGGGGTCGAAGCCCAGCACGACCTTGCCCTTGAGAGGCGGCTGCATCAGAAGGTGGCCGAGATTGTCCGAGAAGACCTTGATCGCACCCTCGCAGGCGTTGTCAAAGAGGTCACTCCGGATCTCACGCTCGATGGACGGCGCGATCAGGCGGGCATAGCTGTCGTTGATCGCGGCGGTCACGTACGGCTCCGCGGGAGACTTCGTATCCGTGATGACCTGATTGTACAGGTACCCGAGCACGGTCTCGTCCGGTACGGTCAGCGAGACCTTGAGGAACTCCTCCTTCTCGCCGCGGTTGATGGCGAGGATGCGGTGGCCGGGCAGCTTCTTCAGCGGCTCGTTGAAATCGTAGTACATGGAGTACACGGAATCCTCTTCCTTGGCCGCCTTGACCGTCATGGTGCCGTATTCCACGGTCAGACCGCGCAGCGCCTTGCGGAACTCGGCGTTGTCCGAGACGTCCTCGGCGATGATGTCCATCGCGCCCTGCAGGGCGGCGGTCACGTCCGGGATCTCCTTCTCGGCGTCCACGTACTGCGCTGCCTGTTCCTCGATGGAGGGCGAGTAGGTCTTCTCCTGCGCGGCGATCAGCTGTGCCAGCGGCTCAAGACCGCGGTCACGCGCGACGGAAGCGCGCGTCTTGCGCTTCGGGCGGTAGGGACGGTAGATATCGTCGATCTCGGTCACGGTAGCGGCGCGGTCGATGGCGGCGACCAGCTCGGGGGTCAGCTTGCCCTGCGCGTCGATCAGGCCCTTGACCTCGTCGCGGCGCTTTTCCAGATTCCGCAGCGCGGTCAGCTTTTCGTCCAGCTCACGCAGAACGGCGTCGTCAAGGCTGCCCGTGACCTCCTTGCGGTAGCGGGCGATGAAGGGGATGGTATTGCCCTCATCGATCAGCTCGACGGTTTTTTCCACCTGTCCGACCTGCAGGTTCAGCTGCTCGGCCAATGCTTGAATGATATCCATGTCTTAATCTCCTGTATGTTGTGATAAATGCTTCCCCCGGTGCCTGCGGCACAAGGGAAGGGGGAAAACTCTCCGGAGAGCAGTTTTCCCCCCATATTCTCAGGTATGCGCTTTACTTAAGGCATTACCGCCCAATGATGACGGTGCAGATACGCCGTCAGAAATTTCGTCAGATGAAACAAAATTCCGCGCGTGCGGTGACTCCCGCACGAAGGGATTTTGTAAAATATGACGGAATTTATGCAAGCAGATGTGCCGTCAAGGCGTCAGCCGCGCATTGTGCGGTGATGCCTTAAAATACGTTTCGCCGTTGGGGAGGCCCGGCCAATATGCGCTGACCTCGCCGCGCAGCTCATAGGTGTAATTGCGGCCGCCCTCGGCGTTCCCGCCGCCGACGAAGTGCATGATGTAGCAGCCCGCAGGCAGCTCCTCATGCTCTCCCCAGACGAACAGGTAAGTCTCTCCCAGCGTTTCCAGACGATCCAACGGGCCGAGATCGGAATAGTAAGCGTACGCGCCCGCTCCGTCGTCGTAGGTATACCCGTGATCGAAGACGAAATCGCAGTTGTTGTAGTTGTAATTGATGCGGTAGAAGCAGCCGTCCTCCGGGACCTGAGCCCGCAGGCACAGACCGACGTCGCCGAAGCTCTCGCAGGACACGGAGCCGCCTACGCCCTTCAGCGCGTCAACGGCATCCTGAAGGGAATCGTACTTGCCCTTGGTGCCGTCTGCCGCGGAGGTCTTGAAGGTTTCGGTCCCATGACGGAGTCTGCCGTCGTAGCAGGGTGTCTTTCCGTCGTAACTCACGCCCACCTTCACGGGCGTTTCACGCGGATCATCATCCGGTACGGGCTCGGTCGCAGGCTCGGTCGCGAGCTCCGTGGGAGCCTCGGTCCGGGCCTCTGTCGTGATCTCGGTCGGTACCTCGGTAACAGCTTCGGAAGAAGGCTCTGTCTGATCCTCCGTCGGCTGCTCCGTGGGTGCCTGCGTCGCGTCTCCGCCGGGGGCTTCCGTCGCGTCCGGATCCCTCGTCACGGTCTCCGCCGACGTTGTCATCCCGGTGTCCGCCGGGTCGACGTCGGTATTCTTCGGCGGATCCGTGATGACGGAGGGGCCGTGATTCAAGCTGCAGCCGGCCAGCAGCGCCGTCAGCAGGATCGCTGCCGCAGCGGACAGCAAAAGACGTTTATTCATGGGATTATTCCTCCGTCAGAAGTCAATTACGGATCAGATCACCGTCGAATCAATCGAAATAAGTTTCGCCGTCAGGACATCGGGATCCGGATCGTGCGTGAAAGGCAGTTGATATCAGTCCTCAAAGTAGGTCTCGCCGTACGGCAGGCCGGGCCAGACTTCCTCGACGTCGTTGATCTTTTCGTAGATGTAGTTGCGTCCGTTGGGGCCGTTGTAGTCGCCGACCCACGTCATCAGGTAGTAGCCCTGCGGGAACTCGTCGTGAGTACTCCAGCAGTAGACGTGCGTGCCGTCGAGTCCGGCGATCTTGTCAAGCTCCTCGAGCATCGAATAGTAGGCGTATCCGCCGGTGCCGTCGTCGTAGGTATAGCCGTAGTTGAAGGTGAAGTCACAGTTGTTCCAGTTGTAGGCCAAGCGGTAGAAGCAGTAGTCGTCGGGGACCACGACGTCCAGGCACAGGCCGATATCACCGCTCGTGACGACCATGATGTTGCCGCCGACACCCTCCAGGAAGTCCATAGCGTCCTGAATGGAGTCGAATTCGCCGGTCAGACCGGTAGAGTCGGTGGCGTCAAACCACTCGTCACGGCTGAACAGGTTCAGACGGCCGTCGTAGCTGGGGGTCTTGCCGTCGTAGCTCGTACCGACCTTGATGGGGGTCTGCGTGGGATCGTCGGGATCAGCCTCGGTGGGTTCCTCGGTGGGCGCTTCGGTCGGTTCCTCAGTGGGAGCTTCGGTGGGAGCTTCGGTAGGCTCTTCGGTGGGGGCTTCGGTGGGCGCGTCGGTAGATTTCACTTCAGTCGTACCGGTGGATTTTTCCTCAGGGACGTCATCATTGCAGGCAGCGAGCGCAAAGCAAAGCACGACAGCCAGCAGGATCAGAAGCAGGGATCGCTTTTTCATGGTGTTTCCTCCTTAAAATATTTGTCGGATTATCGTTCAGCCGTTTTCACGGGGATGCGCTCAATCGATCAGGATCAGCTCGCCGTCACCGGCAGCCAGCGCGACGGTATACGTGCCGTCAGCCGCCTCAAGCGTTTTCCAGATGCCCTCGCCCTTGGCGTACTGCCGGACGCGCCGGCCGGCGGGAACGGTCAGCGTGACGGTCTGCGCGTTCTCGTAGTCCTTGGAGGCGAGCAAGACGTATCCGCCCTCGAAAAAGCCGGCGGTCACGTTTTCGGCGGTCAGCGAGTTGACGCTGCCATAGGCGCCCGTCCAATAGGTGACCTTGGTGTCCGGGACCTTGCCGATATGGAAGACGGCCTCACTCGTGCGTCCGAGCAGGATGTCGCCGAGTGCCTGCAGCTCCTTGTTGATGCTTTGGATCATATAGTAGTGAGCGGTCTTTTCGCCCTTCTTGGTGATCATGCCGTTCTGCCAATGCCACATATCGTCGCCCTCGTCGCGGTCAACGCCGGGCGTCCAATAGGTGAAGTAGGACAGGCGCTTCGAGCCGTAGGCCAGCGACTGGAAGACCTCCCAGCGGAGCTCCGCCTCGGTCAGATTGCGGTACGGCCCATGCTCGACCACAAGGATGATGACCATGAACGGGATATCGTGCTTGAGGCAGGCGGTTCGGACGTCCTCGATGTTGTCGAAGAAGCCGGGGCGCTCGATCTTCTGGAACGCGGCCTCGTAGATGCCCCGCTCGCGGGCGTCGGTGATCTCGTGCTGCTCGATCGGCTCGCCCTTGCAGAAGTGGTAGTGGTCGTAGCTGACAATCTCGGGCCGGACCAGCTTGCAGTACTGATCGACGTGGTCGTAGTAGGAGGGGTTGCCGAGCATCTCAAGGGAGGCGTAATTCGGGAACAGGTTGATGTAGGACTCGTGGACGGGGTCCAGCTCCTTGAGGATGCGGCGGATATCGGCCAGCGCGGGGAACGCGCCGCTGTTCGGCTCGTCAACGATATGGTAGCCGAGCAGAGCCGGGTAGGAGGCGTAATCGCGGACGACGGACGCGAGCAGCTCGCGGCGATGCTCCGCGTCGCGCAGAGCGCGGTCGATGCGGTCGACGCACATGATGACCTTCATATCGAGCTTCTCGCAGGCGGCAAGCATTTCGCAGTTGGTCTCATAGCCGTAGTCGTAGGAGGCCATCAGGTTGATGCCGGATTCCTTCATCTCGACAAAGCGGTCGAGGTCCAGCGTGCCGTCGGCTTTGCGGATGAACTTGTGCGGGATGCCGCACCAATGGGTGATCAGAAAGCGGTCGGATCTTGCCATGGTCGTGTTCTCCTTTTCATCGTATCCTGTTGTTTATCTCTTGTTTTTATCGTACGGCGCCGGACAGGGCGCCGATCTCCTCGTCCGTCAGCAGCCGCCATTCTCCCGGCGCGAGTGCGGGGTCGAGCGAAAGGGGACCGAAGGTGAGCCGTGACAGCGAAGTGATCTGGTTATGGACTGCCTCCATCATCAGCTTGATCTGATGGTACTTGCCCTCGTGGATGATGATGCGCCCTTCTCTGCCTCCTGCCTGCACGTCCATCGTGCAGGGAGCGGTAACGTACCCCCCTATGTCCACACCGGTCTCCAGCGCGGATATATCCTGCGCCGACAGGGAAAATTTGACCGTGAAGGCATATGCCTTGTCCACGTGTCGGGCAGGCGACAGCAGCTTATGCGACAGTGCGCCGTCATTGCAGAGCAGGATGAGTCCCGTCGTGTGCTTGTCGAGCCGTCCGCAGGGGAACAGAGGCGGACGCAGACGCGTCAGCTCCTCGGGCAAAAGGTCCAGCACAGTGCGCTCACCCTTCAGCCTGTCCTCGGTCGCGCTGACCACGCCGTCCGGCTTGTGCAGCATGACCCACGTGTACTGCCGATAGATCACCGGCTCTCCGCGGAACACGACGGCATCGGCGTTCTCGTCGATCTGCACGTCGGTGCGCTTGGCCGGAGTGCCGTTGACCAGCACTTCCCCGCCCTTCACGGCCTTGGCCGTTTCGGTGCGGCTGGCCTTCCCGCACAGGCTCAGGTACTTATCGAGTCGCATGACTTCCTCCGCATACAGGGTACTTGTACAGCGTATATTGTACCATATTCCTGTCAGTTTGTAAATGGTTTTCGGCAAATTTGTCAAAATCTTTTTGCCCGGCGCTTGACTTTCCGTCATCATCATGGTATCATTAGAGAGGCGATTTTCTTCCCATTCCATATATATTCAAAATGAAAGGACCCGGCTATGAATCAACTGATACGATCCGCCAACTACCATCAGAACCTGCATACGCTGCACGTCGGCTGCGAAGCGCCGCGCGCGTATTTCGTCCCCTACCATTCCGAGCAGGCCGCTCTGACCGGAAACCGCGCCGCGAGCCGTGATCTCGTCTCCCTGTGCGGCGAGTGGGATTTCACCTTCTACCCCACGCTTGCCGACGTGCCCGAATTCCAGACGCCCGGCTTCGTCCCGGCCCGCGTCGATAAAATGGAGGTCCCGCGCTCGTGGCAGACCATGCAGGGCCGCGGCTACGACACCCCCAATTACGTCAACGTCATGTACCCCATCCCGGTGGATTGGCCCTACGTGCCGGACAGCACGCCCTGCGGTCTGTACAGCCGGACCTTCCGTCTGCACCCCGCCATGCTGGACAAGTCCGTTTACGTCAACTTCGAGGGCGTGGACTCCTGCTTCTACCTGTTCGTCAACGGGCAGTTCGTCGGGTACAGTCAGGTAAGCCACATGACCAGCGAATTCGATCTCTCCGAATACATCAAGGCCGGCGACAACCTCATTCAGGTGCTGGTGCTGAAGTGGTGCGACGGCACCTACCTCGAGGATCAGGACAAGTTCCGCTGGTCCGGCATTTTCCGCGAGGTATACCTCCTCCTGCGTGATCCCGTCCATATCGTGGACTATGAGTGCCATCCGATGGTATCCGACAACTACAAGCGCGGCGACGTGCCTACCACCGTCCGGATCAACGGCCGTGCGCTCGTGGAATACAAGCTGATCCGCCCGAACGGGATGCAGATCGAGTCCGGCAGCCGGTATATCGACGGTGAGGGGCTCATCGACTTCCTCGTAGACGATCCTGCGCTGTGGAGCGACGAGACACCCGACCTCTACACCCTGATCCTGCACTGCGGAAGCGAGTATATCGTCCAGAAGCTGGGCTTCAAGGACGTGCAGATCCGGGACCGCGTGCTGTACTTCAACGGGCAGAAGGTCAAGCTGAAGGGCGTCAACCGCCACGACAGCCACCCGATCCTCGGCTCCGCCACACCGCTCGACCACATGATCCGCGACCTTGAAATCATGAAACGGCACAACGTCAATGCCATCCGCACAAGCCATTACCCGAACGACCCGCGTCTGCCGGGGCTGTGCGACGAGTACGGCTTCTACCTCATTGACGAGACAGACCTTGAAACGCACGGCATGTGTATGTTCGGCCAGTGGGATCAACTGACCGACAGCGAGGAATGGACCGAGTCGTATCTCGACCGCGTGCAGAGGATGTACGAGCGCGACAAGAACCACGCCTGCGTCCTGTTCTGGTCCCTCGGCAACGAGTCCGGCATCGGCTGCAACCAGAAAGTCATGGCCGACTACCTGCATTCGCGCTGGGCGAAGAATCTTGTCCACTGCGAGGACCAGACCCGCCGCTCCTGCGACCGTCTCTACAACGATCCCGCGATCATGGGCAAGTCCGACGAGGAGATCGGCGACAGGCTGGACGTCCCGTTCATCGACGTGGAAAGCCGGATGTATCCGGAGCCGCGGCACATGAAGGAGGTCTACGTCGACCGGAAGATATTCAAAAAGCCCCTGTTCCTGTGCGAATACAGCCACGCGATGGGCAATGGCCCCGGCTGCCTGCAGGATTATTGGGATCTGATCTACGCGAACGACTGCCTGCTGGGCGGCTGCGTCTGGGAGTTCACCGACCACAGCGTGGCCAACGGCCCGAAGCCCGAGACTGAGCCGAAATACGTCTACGGCGGCGACTACGGGGAGTTCCCGCATGACGGCAACTTCTGCGTGGACGGTCTCGTCTACCCCGACCGCCGTCCGCACACGGGACTCATGGAGTACAAGAACGTCATCAAGCCGTTCCGTGTGGAGTCCTTCGACCGGAAGACCGGCGCCGTGACCATCCGCAATCTGCGGTACTTCACCGACCTGTCCGACTATGACTTCTGCTGGACGCTGGAGCAGAACGGCGAGGTCATCGACTGCGGGCGCGCATCGCTTCCGATCGAGCCGCAGGAGACCGCCGACCTCTGCATCCCGACCGACGCCGTCCCCGCCGCCGGCGACGTGTACCTGACGGTCACCGCCGTGCAGAATCTGCCTACACCGTGGGCACCCATCGGCTTTGAGGTCGGCTTCACGCAGATCAAACTCGATCTGCCCGCCGAGGATACCGTGTCCCTGACCGACGTCATGGGTCCCTACGCCGAGATCGCCGCCGATGAAACGCCCGAAACCGTCACGATCACGACCGCCGACACCGTGTACACGGTGTGTAAGTCTTGCGGTCTCATCAAATCCGTGACGTACAACGGACACGAGCTGCTCTCGTCGCCCGTGAAGCCCGCGATCTGGCGTGCTCCGACCGACAACGACCGCAATCTGCGCCACCATTGGCAGAATGCCGGGTACGACCGCGCGATCGTCAAGTGCTACGACTGCGCCGTGACCGCGCAGGATGAAAAGTCCGTCACCGTGACCGCTCACCTGTCGATGGCCGCCGCGCTGCAGCTGCCCGTCCTCCATACGACCGCCGTATACACGTTCTACGCAGAGGGCGGCGTGAAGCTGGACTTTGACGTCAAGGTCCGCGAGGGGCTGGTCCCGCTGCCCCGCTTCGGCGTGGAGTTCCTGATGCCCGCCGCGAACGAGCATCTGCGCTACTTCGGCCGCGGGCCCATCGAGAACTACGTTGACAAGCGCCGCGCATCGCGGCAGGACGAATTCTCCTGCCTTGTGACCGACCACTTTGAGCATTACGTCAAGCCGCAGGAGAACATGGCGCACACCGACACCCGCTGGATGACCGTGGCGGACGCCGCCGGGATCGGTCTGATGGCTGTTGCCTGCGGGCCGGACTTCTCTTTCAACTGCGCGCACTTCACGCCGATGCAGTTGACCACGACCATGCACGACTACGAGCTGGTCCCGATGGACGAGACCTGCGTCAACCTCGACGTCCGCCAGACCGGCATCGGCTCCAACTCCTGCGGTCCCGGACTCGATCCCAAGTATCAGTTCAGCGCCAAGGCGTTCACTTTCTCCGTTCGTCTCCTGCCCGTGTTCGTCAATAACGTGGACGGATACGAGGAGGCGTTGAAGCGGTAAACCGGATCGGAAAGATCATGTGAAAGGAGTCCCGCCATGAGCGATCTACAGTTCGGAATCATTTTTGCCGCTGTCGGTGCGGTGCTGACCGTTATCGCCGCCGTCACGATCCCACTCTCACGCGAGATCTGGAAGCTGTTCATCGGGCAGTACCGCAGCACGGACACACCGGGACTGATCAAGGATAAGCCAACCGTCAGGGAGCGGTTCATCTTCGCGCTTGAAATGATGGCCGCTGTGCTCGGGGTCACATTCCTCCTGTCCGGTCTGTCTGTGATCGGGAAGGAGACCGGACACACCGGTGCGCTGATCCCGCTGCCCGAGCCGTTCTCCGGCTGGACGGTGTTTATCCTCCCGGCGACGATCCTGCTGACCGTGGTGTTGATCGGCTTGAGTTTTATGCGTCCGAATCGCGTGTCCAAAGGCAGAAAAGAGCCGGAGGAAGCCGCCGATCCCGACGCGCAGACACACTATCTTGTGAGTCTGTCAAGCCCCGGCATCCCGCGCGCCGCTGTCATCGTGCTCGTGATCGGCGGACTTCTCAATCTGCTGTTTGCAGAGCAGGCAGGAGGCAGCCTGATGTTATTTTTCCTCGCCGGCATCTGGTGTCTCGCGGCGCGTGACAGCCTGACCGCCGACTCCTTCTCATGGGACGCGCACGAGCTGCGGCACGTGACGTCGTTCATGGGCATCCGCTTCACGACGGTGATCGGCTGGGACAACGTAGCAGAGGTTTCCCGATACCTGCGTCCGGGCAGCCGGCACGTGACCGCCTCGCCAGTGATGACGGGCAGTCAGCCGTATGTGTCCGGTCTGCGGATCGTATACCGCTCGGTAGACGGTCAGAAAGGCTCCGTCGAGCTTGATGACAGCGTCTTCCCTGAAATGACCGAGTTGTACCGCGCGATGCGGATTCACGGGGTGTACGGGGCGCCGGAGGGCGAATGATCGGGCGCAAGGCCCGTGCATCGCCGGAGCCGTTACGCTGACCGCGCGGTATATCCTCCGCGCCCCCTCCCGTTCGCGGGAGGGGGAGAGATAATCCATTTTACCGGAGAGAAAAAACGAGAACACGTACCTTTAATGAAAACCTGCCGGCTGCTGCTCGCAGCCGACAGGTTTTTTTCTATAAAATCGTCAATCCGGAATCCTTCATGAAGAAGAACTGCCTCAGGTCGGCCTTGGCGGCCTCCGACACCCGGATTCGGGTATTGACCGTCTTTTCTCCGTTCGTGACCTTCAGAGGCTTCATGAATGTCTTCAAGCGCGACCGGATCGTGTCCCGCACGGTGACGTCCGCTAACGTGTCGGACGTTCTGATCCCGCCCCCGGGATACAGCACCTTCGACGGGAAGCACATCACGAGGCCGAGGATGTTTTCCGGATTCTGTGAGATCTCCCAGCCCTTGGTCAGCGGTGAATCCTTCCATGCTCTGACGGCAAATGCCTGCAGCTCCACGCACGGCTCCGCAAAGTCCGGGACGGACAGGCGTTTCGTCGGTGCATAGGCGACGTTTTCCGTGTGGTCGGTCAGGCCGGTATGCAGCCCGGCAAATCCCCAATCCCGCGCCCACAGCAGCTTGTCCCCGGCGGCAAGACGGTCGTAGAGAGTGCGGTAAGACGCATGGAAATCGGCAGGATCACTTTCAGTATAGCCCCGCTTCACGCCGACGACCGCAACGTGGTGAAAACCTTCCAGCACCGTTTCCAGATCGTCCGGCGTGACAAGAAAATACTCCTTTCCCCACGCGGTAACGGTATATTCCATCACGGATCAATCTCCCCAGCCGATCAGCGCGCGCTCCAGCTCGCAGCCGATGACGGCGGCCATGCGCGCAAAGCCGAAGTCGTTCGGGTGGCAGGTATCGACCGTACACATATCCTCGTACTCGCCGCGGAAGAAGGACTCACCGTCGATCCAATAAACGTGTCTGTCGCCCTCCTCACGGGCGCGGCGGTAGGTGTCGTAGGCGGCGCCGCGGCGCGCAGGACACTCCGGGTCTACAAAGAAGTCCGGACGGGATATGATGATATAGGGCAGGTCGGGATTCGCGTCGCGGATGGCACGGTACAGCGGGTAGTGCGTCTTCCACAGATAGTCCGCGTTCCACGCGTTATGGTCGTAGTCCGACACAAACGCACACATCGGGAGGTGTGCCAAGTAGTCGACGATCTTGCCCTCCGCGCGTCCGTTGCCGGAAAAGCCGAGATTGACGTGGTCAAGGTTGAAGCGGCGGCCGATGACGGCCTGATAGGTATTGCCGGGGCGGGACGAGCATCCACCCTGCGTGATGCTGCTGCCGAAGTAGACTACGGGCGGCAGATCACGGTACGCCATGCCGCGGCCGAGCGAGGAGCCGTCCGCGAGACCGAGATACAGCTCGGTGACGGGATTATAAGTGGGGAAATTGATCGTGATGTACCGCGTCTTGCGGCTGCCGAAGTGGACGATGGACTCATATCCCGTCTGCATATCCATCGGCGGGATGAAGGTGCGGAAGTAACGGCTGCCGGACGACGCGGGATCGTCGAGGTAGAGGTCGAAGCCGCTGCTGCCGGTCAGGGGCATATGCGGCATCTTGCAGACGCCGGGCATCTTCACGCGCAGGGCGACGTAAGGTGAATCGGTCGAGAAGCGGATGCGGCCTCCCGCGGTGTGCCCGTTCAATTCGGCGACGCCGGGATTGGTCCCCTCGGCGACCTCGTCCGGCAGACGGCGGAACGCGCCGGGCCGCCGCGGCTCATACAGGCCGTATATCTCGAAGGGATTGGTCCGCACGTCGCGGAACACGACGTCATTCACGCCGAGAGCGGTCTCGACGGTGAGATTCTTGTCCGGTACTTTGATTTCCATATGATTATGTCTCCTTTGCTGCTTTCATTTCTCAACCGTTCCGTCAACTGCTCTGCGCCGGGTTCCGTCTGGTCTGACGGACCATTTTATACAACTCCTCGGCAGCCAGCCTTGCTTTGGCGACGGGCGTCCCCTCGGGCGGGAAGCAGCAGAACTGACGGCCCTTGTCCCCGATGATGATGACGTCCCCCAGCTCGTACCAATAGTAATCGGCATACAGGCTGTACGACGCCAGCGGCTTTCGGATATATTCCAGCTGCCCGTCACAGCCGGTGAGGCGGAAGCCGTCAAGCCCGTGCGTCAGCCGACCCTCTCCGACCATGTAGACCGCCTTGTAGTCCTGCACGACGCCGATACGGACAGGCACGTCCAGCGAGTAGGTGCCGTCGGTCAGCGCGCGCCGGACTTCACTCCGCTCCCATGCGTACCAATCCGGGATATGGGAAAACTCCGTTTCCCCCTTCCGGGCGTTCAGGACACCGTACTCGTTCATGAACCACGACTTGCCGCAGGCGGCGCAGCGCAGTTCGCTTCCCTTCCCATCGGTTTTCCCCTCGGCGCCGCAGGCTGGGCATTTGTACAGAATGCGGTGCAAGCCGTCCGCGCGGAACGGCTCCGGCACGGCGATCTTCTTATCCCGCTGCCATGCGAAATGGTCATAGGCAAATGTGCCGCGCAGGATCGTGTTGATCTCATCCGCTGACATGGCGCGGCTGCGGTCGGTATCCATCAGCAGGCTGATGTCTGCCGTGACGGTCACGTCCCGCTTTTGCAGGCAGTTGTACAGCGGATCACGAGCGAAGGCACCCTCGGTGCGGATCATGACGACCGGTACGTCCAGCAGCTTGATCAGGCCGCCGAGACTGTCGGGCAGACCGGTGGCGGTGCCGTCAAAGGTGTAGCTGGCCTCCGGGTACATCAGGACGCTCATTTCCTGCTCGCAAAGGGCACTGCGGATATCCTTGATCAGGGTCACGTCGCTCACAAATTTCTGCGTCGGGATACAGCCGAGCTGCCGCATAAGCCACTTTTTGCCCACGAAGCCGTCCGCCGTGCAGACGATGCCGTAGGGCTTGGGATACAGGATGCGCGATACGATCTCCAGATCCGTGAAGCTGGAGTGATTCATGAGGATCAGACAGGGCAGATCCTTGATGTCGGCGGGACGGCTGTCCGTATAGGAAAAGCGGACCGCCCTCAAGTCGGACGAAGAGGCGGCACGCATGACGGTGCGGAAAAGGATATTGGGCTTTCGGGGCTTGAAATGGGCGGGACGCGGCATAGCAGCGACCTTGTCCCAATCCGCCTGCACGGTTTTTATCTTCATTATTTGTTCTCTGTCTCCTCCCCGGTCGGTGCCGGCCGTCGGATCGGCGGAGCGATGTCCGGGCCGATTCACAATCGTTCACAAAAAGTATAGCACAGCCAGCCGCGCCTGTCAAGAGATGCGAGAAAATGCGTGTAAATTCTTTTGTTTCCGTTTTATTTCTTGACACACGGCAGACGCTGTGGTATAATCCGGGTATCGGAGGCCGTACCGATGCGGCCCCATGCTCACATTTCCATGATCAGAACATCAGGAGGTACCGGACATGATCACATCCGCCGTCATCGCCGCGCACGCGGCTGCCTATCCGGCCATGCAGCCGACCGACGCCGTCAAGCTGGTCTATCAGGCCGTATTCGGCGGAGGACACCTGATCCGCGACGAGGAAGCCTGCCGCCGGTACCTGAACGCCGAGTACGCTTCCGTCCCGCAGACGGCGGGTCCGCTGGCCGAGGTCATCGCGGTCCCCGGTCAAGGGTCGCGCGGTATCGTCCGCGTGCATCTGTCCGCGCTGGACGCACACGGTCTTGCGCCGGACCGGCTGGCAGCCGTGTTCATTGCGTCCGCGCCGCTGATCAAAGGCACGCGGGCAGCGTTTGAGGACAGCCTCTCCCTGCTGCGGGAAGCAGCGGACAGCGGTTCGTTCCGGTTTGACCGCGCCGCGCTGGACACGTACCTTGACGAATACCTCCGGATCCCCGGTCTGCCGCCCGTATCGCACAGCCCGGAATACCGTGAAGCATACGCGCCGCACTACCGGGTGGTGGATGCTGCCACGCTGGAAAAGGAACTCGGGATAATTAAAAGGTAGGCTTGCCGTTCTGACGTCACAACTGACCGCTTTCTCTCCTCATACACTTCCACCCTCACCCTGACGGATAGCGTTCCGAGATCAATTCTTACCTTGTATGAGAGTTCTTGGGATCCTTAAACCCTTCTTTCAAGAAGGGTTTAAGCGTCTGAAGGGCTTGCCCTTCAGAATGTGCTGGGCAGAGCCCTGCAAGCGTCCCGGGGCGTGGGGCAGAGCCCCACACGCATCTCCCACAACAAAAAACCTCCGCAGTCATTCTGCGGAGGTTTCGATTACATCCTTTTTGATACCCAGCTTGTAGGGTATGCGGTGCCAATAGTAGTAGAGGCGGGCCCAGATCGCGTGGATGGGACGCAGCTTGCGCCACCACCACTGCCAATTCCGGCAGTAGAAGCTGTCTGCGCTGCGGTCCTTGCCGCCGGGCTTCTGGACATAGTGCGTCATGCGTGCCATGATCTGGGCAGGGTCGATGACCTCGGTCCACGTCTGGGCGTCACCGTTCATCACCAGCTTGCCGTCCTTGCGGATCTTCAGGATCCGGTGCAGCACAAAAGCGCCATCCTCACGGATGAAGAAAACCACGTCGCCCGCGCGGGGCGTATAGGCGGCGTCCTTTTTGAGCCACGCCATGCTCTGCTTGTCAAGAAAGGTCGGGACCATGCTGCTGCCCGTCACCTTGAGCGAAAACTCGGTCTGATCCGGCATACCGCTCATGATCCGGAGCATGGAGAAACGATCGACCTCCTGAGTCTGCGTTGATTGTTCCAAAGATCACACCTCGCTGCCGAAGATCGCGCGGAAGGTCATGTCCACAGCCTCCTGCTCGGGACGGCAGGCGAGCTTGAACACGGGCACCAGCGGCATCATACCGCCGATCGTCTCCATGACCTGATCCGTCGACTGCCCGTTCCACATGGGCATGAATATATGCGTGACGTACTCGTTCAGGACTTCCAGATCGTTCAACTGACGGATGGTATTGGTCTTGGCCTGATCCAGCACCACGATGCCTTTCAGCGTCGTGCTCTTGTTCAGGCAATACGGAGAAGAGCCCTTCCACGGGTTGCCGTGCGCCGTCACGGTGTCACCGGCCTCGTTCAGGGACAGGAACACCTTGTCGCCGTTGATGATCTCAGCGTTCCGGTACATGGACCACAGCATGGCCTGCGTGGTCTTTCCGATACCGGACCGGCCCACAAACATCACACCGCCCAAGCCCGGCACGTCAACGACGGACGCGTGGACCAGAACGGTCCGGAAGGCGACCAGACGGGAGTAGAACGCTGCCAGCAGCAGCTCCATCAGGCTTTCGTCCTTGCTCTCACCGAAAGTAATGGAAATATGAGAGAAGTCCTCGTCAGCCAGCGCGACACCGCTCGGATCCTCGACCGTGCTGAGCACGTGACGGACCTGAAAATCGGGTGTCAGATTGATTATATCGAATTGAGCCGTACCTGTCGCTTCGGCGATGGTACAAATGGGTTGTTGATCTTTCTCGGATTCGGGAGCCTCAAAACCGGAAAGCAGGCGGCACAAAGTGCCGCCTGCAATCCTTGCATTCTGGCCCGCAATCCGAAACATTACGTCCTTCATGCGGATATGAACCAATTACTTGTTACCCTTAGCGCAAGCGTTCAGCAGGGTTGCATCACCGCCGTGAGCGGAGATCCAAGCGAGGATAGCGAAAGAGTTGGAAGTAGCCTTGGGCAGACCCTCCTGGTTGGTGATGAGACCGGAATCGGGATCCCATGCCCAGTTGGTGGTGGTGTTACCTTCAGACTTAGCGATGTTCTCGTTGAGGTTCATAGACAGAACAGCAGAGATAGGAGCAACATAGTTCTTCATAGCAGTAAGAACTCCTTTCAATTTATTTTTGGCTCTGTACGCATATTATACAACATTTAAGCAATGCTGTCAAGAGGAAAATGATTATTTTTCAAAAAAATTTGTACAATATTAGCGGTGATCCCGCCGGTTTGCTTTGTACGGATATGCCAAATTTCTACAGTATCCCGCCGCCGGCATCATTCGCGGCATGTCCCGGCGTCTTCCGCGGATTCAGCAGCTTCTGCAGCTTCTGCAGCTTCTGCTGCCATCAGCTCGTTATACCGCTTGTGCGCCAGCGCGGCATCGACGCACACGTCGGGAGAGAGACGGTCCGCATATCCGCTTGCAGAGGCCAGCGCACCGGGACATACGTGACAGAACTCCGCGTCGGGGCAGTCAGCGCACTCGGGCGGCTTCCTGATAGCGTCCGTGACGGCAAAGAACTGCTTCCACAGCTCCTCCGCGTTGATCGGAGAACTCACCTGCACGTACTCATGCTCGAAGAAGTTGCAGAGCTGCAGGTGTCCGTGCCACGTGATGGACGCGGCGCGGCCGTAGGAGCCGCATTCCTCCAGCATGGAGGCTACGGGCTCGTGCCGGTATTTCTTCAGATCCTCCAGCGTCATCTTCTGCACACGTGTGTTCTCCAGCCGCGAATTGGCCGGATCGGACGCGGCGCCGCGGGCGGTCGTCATCACGGTATCCGTTGTCTGGATCGTGATGTCCTTCTCTTTGGCCATCTGAACGATCAGCGGCAGATCGTCCTGATTCTCCTTGACGATCGTCGAAGTGAGGGAAATGGGGATACCCGCCTCCTTCAGCAGATCCAGCGCGTGGCAGACCCTCGTGAAGCCGTTTTTGACGCCGCACATCTTTTCATACGTTTCGTTGCATCCGCCGTACACGGACACCTTGACGAAGCGGGGCGGCATCTCCTTGAAACGCTCCACCACCTTCTCGTCGACTATGTAACCGTTGGTGAACACGGCCACGAAGATGCCCATACGGCAGAGTCCCTCATAGATCTCCCAGAAGTCCGGGCGGGTCAGCGGCTCGCCGCCCGTGAGGTTGACCAGAAGCAGCCCCATCTCGGAGAACTGACGGCCCAGCTCCAGCCACTGATCGGCTGTCAGCATGGTGCCCTTCTTTCTGGCCATTTCGGGTGTCAGGTGGACGTAGCACATCGGGCAGCTGAAGTTGCAGTACGGAGTCAGCTCCCACGTCATCGACAGCGGGAATCTCTCCTCAATGGCTGATTGACGCAGAGAAAGCAGATTGATTTCGAAGTCCGGCATGAGGCCCTTAAGGCCTTCGAAATCGTTCATTCTGCAAGCACCCCCTGCTGCAGCAGGCCATCCAGAAATGCTCTGATGTCTCTGTCAGCGATCTCCTCGGGCACGTCATATTCCTTGCGAAGCACCTCAACAAGGCCCTCCACGGTATCGGTCCCGCCCTGGATCGCCTTCCACAGCAGGTATCCGCTCTCGGACAAAGAGATCATGCCCTTCACCTCGTTGGCTCTGGCACCGAAAGGAACTGCCATGTAGCTGGCACCGATCTTTCTCAGTACGAATCCATCCTTGATCTTGATAGTCATAGTTGTATATCCTCCTATTATTATAATCAGTTCAACTCTTGGGCAGCGGCCGCAGACTCTTCCGTCTTTTTGACCGGCTCCTTCATTTCAAAGCACCCCTCGCCGACACGGATGACCTGATCGGCGTAGTCCAGCATACTTGCCCGGTGCGTGGTGATCAGAATGATGCGGCTGGGATTGGCCTTCATCAATGCGTGCAGAACGCGGGATTCGGTATCCACGTCCAGCGCGGACGTGGCCTCGTCCATGATCAGGATGGGCGCGTCGCGCAGCACGGCGCGGGCGATCGCCAGACGCTGCAGCTGACCCTCGGATAGGTTGACACCGCGCTCGCCCAGCACGGTTTTCACACCGTTCGGCTGGCCGGACACGAACTCCCACGCGTCGGCCACGCGGAGTGCCTGTTCCACCTGTTCGGCTGTCGCGTCGGGCGCGACCGCCAGCAGGTTTTCTTCAATGGTACCGGAGAACACGCTGTTGCCCTGCGGCACATAGGCACACAGGCGGCGCGTGCTGTCGCTGACGGGCAGGGTCATGGACCCGTCGCCGAGAGACACGGTCAGCTGACCCTCCTGCGGCTTGAGAAGGCCGAGCAGGATGCGCAGCGTGGTGGTCTTGCCGCCGCCGGAAGGTCCGACGAACGCCACGATCTCACCCGGATGTACGCTGAAGCTGACGTTCTTCATCACGGGATCGGTGCTGTCCTCATAGGCAAAGCTGATGTGGTCGGCGACCACGCCGATACCGCACTCCTCGACCTTGCCTGCCATAGCTATGGCAGACTCGGCGTCCTTGTCCTCCTCGGCGGGCAGGCCGGTGATCTCCATGACACGTCCGGCAGACGTGGCCACGCTGACGGCGCGGGGGAACATGGCGACCAGCGCGCTGAAGGAGCCCTGGAGCTGCGAGGACAGCGTCATGATCAGCGTCAGGTCACCGTAGGAGATCCGTCCCTGATACAGACGGTACACAGCCCAGCCGTAGCAGGCATACCCGGTGATGAGGCCGATGAGGCTCATTGCCGCGCCGACCCATACGGAAACCTTGGCATAGTCCAGCTGTACCTTGCGGTGATTCTTCAACAGGACGCCGAGCGCCTCGCAGCGCTGTCTGGTCAGGTCGAACGCCTTGACGAGCTGGATATTCTGGAACGCCTCCTCGTTGAAGGAGAGGATCTGACCGTTGATCTCGCGCTGCTTCTCGTTGAATTTACGCATGACCTTCATCAGCGGCTTGGCGGTAAACACGAGGATGGGCGCGGATGCAAGCGCAAACACGGCCATGAGGGGATCCGTCAGCATGATGATGATGAACGCGCCGGCGAACCGGACGATGCAGGTCACGAGGGTAGGGATGAAGGAAACGATTCCATCCACCACGCCGTTGACGTCTCCCTCGAGGCGGTTCAGGATCTCACCGGAATGGTAGGCGCGCAGCGACTCCCAGCGGGAGGTCATGATCCGCTCGAAGATCTCGTGGCGGATCTCATTGGTGATCTTGGTGTTGACGTTGGCGGTGATCCACGAGGCAATGGCGTTGAAGATGATCTGGCTGAGCGCAAGACCGATGACAAGACACATCGCCCGGACGACCCGCTCGCCGCGGCTCGTTGCTTCCCCGTGGGGTGACACGATACCCGAGAACAGCGCCTCCGCTACCGCGTTGATGCCGGACTTCTGTTCACCCGTCTCCCCGGCAGCTTCATCTTCCGGCGCGGCATCCTCCGATACGGTCTCCGTCTGTACCGGGCCTTCGTTGTTGACCGTGACGACCGCATCGATCAGCACCTTGCTGGCAACAGACACGGCGAGTCCCATCAGCACGGCGATCACGCCGAGCAGTATGTACGCCATGACGCTCACCCAATACTTGCGGATGTACCGGAACAGCCAGCGCCATTCCCGCAGGTATTGAGGTATTTTTTTTATTTTTTCCCGAATATATCCCATAGGGTACCTGTCCTCTCTTAAGAACCGCGGACGAAGCAGCCCCTCAGGGAGCCCGATCCGCCGGTTTCCATACGATATCATTATAATTATACCATACTCCTATTAAAAAATCAATAGTCGTACAGACAAAATTCCGTTGAAATAGCCGTTTTCTTTTGACCGGCCGGTCAAAAAGCGGTCGGGCCGTTCCGAAAAGGAAAGGCCCTCCTCCTTGCAGAGAAGAGCCTCGGCTGACGAACGCCCTTCGGGAGCGTCCGGGAGACCGGAAGCGGCTTCGGGCAGCGTGACAGAGCCAATGCACACCGACGGAAACCGGCGCCGACCGCCGCAGACGTCCCGACCCTTGTCCGGCCGGCCGCCGCATCGCCTTTATCAGATAAGAGCCATCTCATAATAAGGCTTTGCAATAATATCATATCATAAAAATTCTCATTCGTCAAGTAGATAAATGATTATTTCATCGAAACGGGGCAGAAATCGCCGTCCGGCGGGCACTTCTCTCCGCGGGAAATCTTGACACGCCCCGTCAGGTGTGCTATAATGTGTCCATCAAACAAAATGCCCGCCGACGGCGGGAGAAGGACGGTCCGTTATGGAGCTTACCGGCAAGATCATCAATTTCCTCGGGGACAGCATCACGGAAGGCGTGGGCGTCGACGTCCCGGAGCATATCTACCTCAACGTTCTGAAGGAGGCCTGCGGTCTCAAGGCCGCCAACAACTACGGCATCAGCGGGACCCGCATTGCCCGCCAGCACAATCCCACGACCTACGCCCCCAGCTTTGACCGGTACTATACCTCCCGCGTGGACGGTATGGACAAGGATGCCAACGTCGTGGTCGTCTTCGGCGGCACCAACGACTACGGTCACGGGGACGCCGTGATCGGTCAGATGTCCGACCGCACGCCCGACACCTTCTACGGTGCCTGCCACTGCCTGTACACCAAGCTGTACGAGACCTTCCCGCACGCGCAGCTGGTCGTGGTCACGCCCCTGCACTGCCTCGGCGACGATCAGCCGCACACCAAGGTCTCGCCCGACGGTGCCGTGGTCGATCACCCTACCCTGCTGACCTACGTCAACATCATCCGCGAGGTGGCGGATTGGTACTCCATCCCCGTGTGCGATTTCCACGCGAAGGCCGGCATCCAGCCCAATCTGCCCATCCATATGCAGGATCTCTGCCCGGACGGTCTGCATCCGAACGCCGCCGGGCATCGGCTGATGGCAGCCTGCCTCGGGAGCTTCCTCAAGAGCCTGTAAGGTATGCGGCATCCGGGAGCGTCAACTGTCACCCAAGCAAAAAACGGGACTGCATCGTCAGTCCCGTTTTGCTTTTGCGTTTTGTTCCTCCAGCTTGCGGATAAACCCGGTGATCTCCTGCCCTGTGCGGACCAGCTCCTCGGTAAACTCGCGTGACGACATCCGGCTCGTTCCGGCGTGCAGCGCGGATACCTGTACGAGCTCGTCCGAGGTCACGACGCGGATGCGGTAATCCGGTCCCAGCTCATGGACGAGCCGCTCGATATAGGCGTCGGCGGTCTGGTTCTTCGCGGTATAGACCACGGTGAAGCCGTCGCGCGTTTCGGTCTTACCGAGATTGGGCGTGACCATGTAGGCGTCAAATACCAGCGTGACCCGCGTGCGTGTAAAGGCGGCGTAATTGGCGATCAGGTCCATCAGCGTCTGCCGCGCGGTCTCGAGATTGTCCTTGGCCAGCCCGGAGAGGTACCCCCATTGGAAGATCAGGTTGTAACCGTCGATGATGACGTGCGGCGGGCGGGGCGGAGGCGGCGGCTTGACAGCCTTCGGCTTCTTGGCCGGATCGGCCGTCCGGATGACAGGCTCCCGGTAGTCGCGGCGCTTTTCGGGTCCGAAGGTGCGGCGCATGATCGCCTCCATCTCCGCATCCGACAGCGTGTACGCTTTACGGACCGACCGGACGGACGGGATCACGGCAGATGCGCGTGCTTCGGCCGTCTCGGTGACGGACAGCGTATTGGCCGCTGCCGTGGTTTGCGGCTTCCAGCCGCTGTCCATGTGCATATAGCGGGTGACTTCCTGCCACGGGACGAAGAATCCGGCCCCATGAGCGCAGAAGATGGAGTGCGGGGGATTGCTCACGTCGGCCTCCGGCTCATACGTCACCCCGGCCATAGCCTTTTCGGTATCATGACACGGCGCATAGCCGTCCGGCGTGCAGACAAGCCTGCCGGTACCGTGCGTGTAGGCGGACACGTCGCGTGCATAGTCGCGCAGCTCGGATACGGGCACGCGCCCGGACAGCGTGGTCATATTCTCACCGTCGGCGGGATCCTCCGATACGGTAAAGTCCGCAAAACGGGCCTGCATATCCGTCATGGCGCGTCCCACAACGGAGGTGGGTACGGTCAGGCGGTAGCGATACCACGGCTCAAGCAGGATCGGTCTGGCCTGCATGAGTCCGTGGCGGACGGCACGGCAGACCGCCTCGCGGAAATCGCCGCCGTCGGTATGCTTGATGCTGGCGCGGCCGCACAGCAGCGTGATGCGTACGTCTGTCAGCGGCGCTCCCATGAGGATGCCGCGATGCGTTTTGGAAGCCAGCCCGGCCATGATCAGCCGCCGCCAATTCTTTTCCAGCACGGCGTCCGGGCAGGCATCCGCCGTCACGACGCCGCTCCCTGCCGGCAGCGGCTCGATAGCGACGTGGACCTCGGCATAGTGGCGCAGCGGCTCGTAATGCCCGACCCCCTCGACCGGTGAGGCGATGGTTTCGCGGTACAGGATGCGCCCGTCCTCCACGATAACGTCCACGCCAAGGCGCTCGCCGATCAGGCGTGTCAGGACCTCGGTCTGCACGTTCCCCATCAGGCGCACGTGGATCTCGGATAGCTCCTCCGACCACGTGAAATGCAACGCGGGATCCTCCTCCTCCAATACCTTCAGTCTCGGATATATCAGGCGGGGATCGGCGTCCGGCGGCAGCGTCAGCCGATAGGACAGCACGGGTTCAAGGAGCGGCGTACCGTTGTCCGGCTCCGCGCCGAGGCCGAGGCCTGCCCACGTCCCGGACAGGCCCGCCGCCGCGCAGACGTCGCCCGCCTCCACGCTGTCCACCTGCTCGAATTTATCCCCGCTGTACAGCCGCAGCTGGGCGATCTTCTCGGTGATCCGGCTGCCGTCCGTGCCGGTGTAGGTCAGCTCGTCGCGGACGGACAAGCGCCCTCCCGTGACCTTGAGGTAGGAGAGGCGTATCCCGGCGGGATCGCGGGCGATCTTGCAGACCTTGCCCCCGAAGTCCGGCCCGTAAACAGGCGACAGCGTAAGAGCAGACAAGTACGTCATGAGCTCGGCTACGCCCTCCAGCCGGAGTGCCGAGCCGAAAAAGCAGGGAAACAGCTCCCGGTCGACGATATGGCGGGCCGCCGCGGTCAGGTCGACCTCCCCCGTCTCAAAGTAGCCCTCCATCAGATCCTCCGAGGCGGCAGCTATGCGCTCGTTCCGTGCGTCGTCGGTATCGTCGGGATAGAACGGCAGGATCCTGTCGGACAGCTTGCGGCGCATATCCATGCAAAGGCCCTGTGCGCCCGCCGTGGGCTGGTCCATCTTGTTGACGAACAGGAAGGTGGGCACACGGTATGCCTCCAGCAGCCGCCACAGCGTCAGCGTATGATTCTGAATACCGTCGGTGCCGCTGACCACGAGGATCGCATAGTCCAGCACCGACAGGATGCGCTCGGTCTCGGCGGAAAAATCGGTATGCCCGGGGGTATCCATCAGCACGACGTCCAGCGGTTCCCTGCCCTCCACGGGGATGGTCAGGCGTGCCTGCTTGGAAAAGATCGTGATGCCGCGCTCCCGCTCCATCGGGTTGGTGTCAAGGAAGGTGTCACGGTGATCCACCCGGCCGAGCCGGCGTGTGCGGCCCGACAGGTACAGCATCCCCTCGGAGAGCGTGGTCTTACCCGCGTCCACGTGGGCGACGATGCCGACCACAAGTCGGCGGGATGATGAAGCTGCCATCGGAACGACCTCCTTTCCATGATCCTTGCCCGGGTCAGCCGGGAAACGCGGGGCTGCCTCACGGACGTGGGGCAGCCCCTGTGTTTTACTTTCTGGTCGTGCGGCTTCTCTTTTTCTTCTGCAGGTACAGTGCGTCGGCGATCATCTCGTCGATGCGGGCGCGGACGGCCAGCATCTGGGCGGACGACTTCGCGCATCTGTCGAACTTCACTTCTCCGCCGAACGCCTTCTCGACCTCGGCCACGACCTTTTCCTTGCCGTAATAGGTCTCGCACAGCTTCATGGCGCGGCAGTCCTCAAGCGCCTCGTGGAACACGATGATGCGCGTGGACTCGTATGCGGTGCCGTCCTGCGCCGGGTAGACGGAGAACGGGTCTCCCGCGGGCACCCAATACTCGCCGCTCGGATCGGTATACGGATTGATGCTGTCCACAGAGGACATATTGTTGTAGAAGTTATAGCCCCACTGCAGGAAGCCGGCGATATCGTACTTATAGAACTGCATACCGATGGACCGGTTGCGCCATGCGGGCATGGCGATGAAGCGGTTGGAGACGTTACGGCTCTGACCGCAGCAGTAGTAGGTCCAGAGGCCGGGGACCTTCGCCTCGATGAACTTCTCCACGTGGTCGTTGCTGGGGATGGGTGTCGTGACCACGCCCTGCTCCCAGAACGTGAAGTTGGACAGCGCGTCCATCATGGTATACCCTTCCAGAATGTCCGCGACTACGGCCTTGGACTTGCGGTACTGCTCGAGCTGGCTCTCGCCCGGCTCGTCGGAGATGTGGAACAGGCAGCGCTTGTCGTCGCCTCTCTGCTTCATGTGGTCGAGGAACGCGGGCAGCATGGTCCGCAGGAACCTCGTATACTCAGGGCCGGTGGCGTCGGTCTCCCAGCCGAAGATCTTCTTATATTCGCCGTCCACGACCGCCATGACCTTGGGTGCGTGGCCCGCGCCCCACTGCGTAAACAGGTGGGAGATCTCAAAGAACTTAACGCCCACGCGGTCGCACATATCGATCCAGCGGTCCAGCTTCTCAAAGCCGAAGCTGTACCCGCCGTCCGTGACGGTGACGTCCAGCAGCTGGCATGTCAGGCGCTCGCCGCCGACCGCGGTATCCAGCGGAGGCGTGAACAGCGGGGTGAGCAGCAGATTGATGCCGTTTTTCACGGCGGTCCTTGCGAAGTTCTCCACGACCGCCCAGTGGCGCTCGCTCCACGGCTCGCAGTTATAGAAATGAGCGAGGCTGTCACAGTGGAACCACTGCGTGAGCTTCATCTCCTGCTCGGGCAGGTCGACGTCCAGCATCTCGATGGTGATCTTATCCGACGTGACGGCTTCTCCCGTGTCGGTCTCCAGCGATATCGTCGTCTCGTAGATGCCGGCGGGCAGGGTATCCTGCGGGTCAAAGTCGATCCACACGGCGCGGAGCTGGTCGCGGACCACGGACAGGCGTCCGCCGTAATGCAGCGGTTGCAGCCAATCGGGGTACAGACCCGGCTCAAAGGAAAGGTAGTTATCGTCGTATTGACCGTCCTTCCAGACCGGCAGTGCCACGGGGACCTGCTCGACGGTATACGCGTGCGCGCAGGCTTCAAGACCGCCGGAGATATGCAGCTTCGGCATGGCGCGCGTACCCTCGTCCTTGAGGGTGTGCAGCAGCTGGATGGACAGCCGCTGGTTCTTCATCATGCGGATGAAGGTCAGGGGCTGATACTTTTCGATGGGATCGCCGAGGAAGGGCTTTTCAAGCGATGAAACGATCATGGACTTGATCATGGCGTTTTTCCTTTCTATCTGTCAGATTCTGATTTCCGATGCCGGTCTTTATTCTTCGAACAGTCCGTACTGTTCCAGCATATATTTGCCGCACTCGTACATCCACGTCGCGGCGGCGATCTTCAGCTCGACGGACGGATGCGTCAGGCGGCGGGGGTAAGGCAGGCTTTCGTTCGTCCGGCGGGAGTACGGCCACGAGCCGCCCCGCATCGGGAAGTTGAAGCACTCAAACACGAAATCGCCCTTGAAATCCACGTCGATCAGGCCCTGGATGACCGCGTCCATGTCGGTCGTGCCCATGAAGGGCGAGGTATGCTCGTCGCAGCGGCCGTCGTTGTCCTGGATGTGGACCGCACACAGGCGGCTGCCGAGCGCCCGGATGTCCGCGTACTGATTGTTGCCGCGGATGTTGGCGTGACCGATATCCCAGACAGCGCCGAACAGCGGATGATCCATCTCGTCCACCATGGCAGCCAGCTCCTCACCGGTCATGAAGTAGCACCATTCGCCGACGTTCGGCTCCGCGCTGTTCTCGACCAGCACCTTGACGCCGGTCTCCTCCATCGTCGGGACAAGCTGGTCGTACAGGCTCTTGTTCCACCGGCGGAATTCCGCGAGGCGCTCCGGATTCCCGTTTTCGTACCTGATGAACGGCGTATACTGCGCGTGGACCACGGTTTTCGGGATGCCCAGCCGCCGGCACAGCCGCAGAGCGTTTTTCAGATTCTCGATATGGAAGGTGCCGGTCCGCGGACCGCCGATGTAGAAATCGGCGGAATGGGACTGCACGAAGGTCAGTCCGAGGCGGGCAGCCGCGTTGCCGATAACGTCGGCGTAAGCCTCCCAATCCGGTCCCGCAAACCGGTGCGGGATATCCAGATCGACATATCTGAACGGCGTTCTGGCGTACAGCTCGAGCAGGTCCTCCGGAGCCGGTCCGTAGCCGTTGAAGTCACTTGTGGACGTGGCAAGACGCATGATTCAATCCTCACTCTCCGATCGTGATCCCGTTCCCGGTTTTCCCGGGACGGTATGCGATCCGCTGTCCTTCATTGTACCATACCGCGGGTGATTTGTCAAGGCGTCAGCCGCGCTTTGCGCGGTGATGTCCCGGGATTATTCGTATCACGAATTGGCAGGACTCGCGGAATGGGGCTTACAAAACGGGGGTGTGCGCGGTATAATGGACGCAGGTACGGGAGGTCTGCGCCGTACCGGAAAGGAGCATGAACCTATGAGCATCAAAAAGAACAGTCGTCCGGTCCATACGTCGTACAGCCGGACGCACACCTACATGGAGGAGGTCACCGTATACACCACCACCCGGTCCGAGGCGCTGGCACTGGATACCGAGTATTTCGTGCAGGGCTCCATCCTGTTCGTCATCCGTGAGGCGAAGATGTATATGCTGGATACGGACGGCGGCAGCTGGTACAACGTCGCCAACGGACTCAAGCTGGAGGAGGATGTCTGATGGATATGTCTGAAAACGATATGCTGGCCCTCGCGCTGCTGGCGGCCAAGACGGTCGGCGGCTCCGGCGGCTCCGGCAGCATGAGCTGGTCCGCCGAACAGATCCGGATGCTGGAGCTGATCTTCGCGTCCCTCGCGTACACCGATCAGACCGCACAGGATACCGCCGACGCGCTCATTGCCAGCCTGCGGGGCAGCTCCGGCGGTCAGGACGACCCCGGTCCCGATGACCCCGATCCCGGTGATCCGGAGGATCCGGACGATCCCGGAGAACCTGACGACCCTGAAGACCCTGACGATCCCGGTGATCCCGACGATCCCGGCACGGGCGGCGGCGAATATGCCGCGTCTGCGGCGGCGTCCGTGCAGACGTCCGCCAATCAAACGGTCCTCACAGCCGTGCTGGTGCCTGACAGCGGCAGCGGCTTTGAAAGCCAGCCCGATAAGATCACCATTCAATGGCAGAACGGCATCGCGCCCTCCGGCCTGAAGCTCCGGGATCTGGTCCTCAAGCGGACGGACAGCGGCTGGAAGGTCAACAGTTACGTCGTCGGCGAAAACTCCGTCTACGCTTTCACCTCCACGACCCCGACCGTTTCCTTCTCGGACAACAGTGAGGGGCACTGGCTGAATCTGACGATCAGCCTGCGAGGCGTGTACAGCGGCTCGACGGTCGACGTCGCCTTTGCCGGGATCGGCAGCGACAAGGCGACCTATGCGGTGACGGCCTACGCCGACGGATGGTCCTCGTAAGGAGGCGGCACATGGCTGTATTTGACAAATCCGGGCGTCCGCTCACCGGTTACACCGACGTATGGACCCGGAACGCAAGCGGCGCTGCCGTCCACCCCGCGCATCTGTACGGAAAGAACAAGCAGGAACTGTCCTTTTCTTCTTCTCTGTCCGGCATCCGCTGGGTCGCGTTCGGCGACTCGCTGACGGACGACACGGGCGCGTGCCGCGATGGCGCGCCCAACAAATATCACAAGCTGATCGCGGACGGCACCGGCGCGGCTGTCGTCGTCAAGGGTCTCGGCGGTACCGGCTACTGGAAAACGCAGGATGCCGGCACCTGCTTCAGCCAGCGGATGGCCGCGTCCGCCGCGGACAGCGCGGTGGATATCGTGACGATCTTCGGGTCCGTCAACGACCACACGGTATATTGGGGCGGAGGCTACGGGAGCGATAACTACTACCTCAAGGCCGGAGCGGCTGAAAGCGGCGGATACGTATCGTTCGACGTGCTGGGCAACACGACGGCTCCGTCGGATGCGGAGATCGCGTCGGGCATCGCGCAGCTCTCTCTTGACGACCGGAATCCGCAGAGCGGGACGAAGACCTTCGTCGGTTACGTCAACGACTGCATCGATGCGGCGCACGAAAAGTACCCGAACGCGAAGGTCGTGCTGGTGCACGAGATCGCGTTCTACAACACGAAAGCCGGGCAGCTGAAGAAGGAGCGGGCGATCAGAGAGGCGATCGTCACGAAGCGCAGGGCGTCCGGGGACGGCTGGCTGTACCTGTTCAAGCTCAACGAATGCCGGTTCGAGGGGCTTGACGACAGCGAGCGTAAATACCTGAACACCGTGGCGAATGCCGGGCTGTCGTTCGATTCCGGGCAGCTGGAGGACAGCGTGTTCCGCGGCTACTATACCTATGACGGTGCCGGACATCCGAACGACCGATACAACCGGCTGTGGCTGGGGCCTGTGTTCGCCGCCCTTCTGTGCGACGTATTCGGCATCAGCCGCGCAGGGCTTCCGTCCTCGCTCTCCGTGGGCAGCTATGACACGGGCGGTCTGTGGATCGGAGTCGGCGGAGAGGAGGATTGACCATGCGCCTGAAACAGTTTTGGGGACTCGTGCAGACGGTCCTGACCGCGGCCGGCGGCTTCATCGGCTGGTTTCTGGGCGGAGCGGACGGCTTCCTGTACACACTCGTGGCGTTCGTCTGTCTGGACTACGTCACCGGTGTGCTTTGCGCCATCGCCGATCACAGGCTCTCCTCCGCCGTCGGCTTCCGGGGCATCTGCCGGAAGGCGCTGATCTTCGCGCTGGTCGGCATCGGACATATGACCGATCTTTTCCTGATCGGCACGGGCGCCGCCGTGCGGACTGCCGTGATCTGCTTCTACCTGTCCAACGAGGGCATCTCCCTGCTGGAAAACGCCGCCCGCCTCGGGCTCCCGATCCCGGACAAGCTGCGCGCCATTCTGGAGCAGCTGTCAGACAAGGAGTGAATCGAGGGGAAGCGTGTGGGGCTCTGCCCCACACCTCGCTTAAACCCTTCTTGAAAGAAGGGTTTAAGGCATTACCGCACAATGATGACGGTACAGATGCGCTGCCAGAAATTTCGT
>JAKSPU010000179.1 GCA_024404505.1 Clostridia bacterium | reverse complement strand
CAAGCATATGTGCCGTCAAGGCGTCAGCCGTGCATTGTGCGGTGATGCCTTAAGGAGGGATATTCATTATGAACAGAAAAGAGCTTGCAGAGCAGGCATTCCGTGAATGCTGCGCCAAAGAAAACGTCATCCACCGCGGAAGAAGCGGACGCACCCCGTACTGGAACACAGGTTCCATGCAGTTCATGTACGTCCCCGCGTTCTGCTTCACCGGCATTCCGACCTGCACAAAATATCGCTACGATGCCGTAGACGAAGCGGGAAAGTGTCATTCGTTTGAGACGAATGACTGCGAGGCTGACCTCTCCCCCATCTGGGCGGAGCTTCCCGAGGGCGTTGTCCGGCTGACGGTCACCGCGCTGAATCCGGACGGATCCGCGTACGCGCCCGTGGGCGCCCGGACCTTCTTCAGGCTTGCCCCGTTCCCGGAGAAAACGCCGGAAGCCGTCTCCTCCTATAAGGAATGTGCAAGGCGGGCGTATGAGTATGCGATGAAGCAGCCGTTCGTGCAGTATTGGCTGGAGCACGGCGTCCCGGACCCGGCATACGATCTGAACACCTACCCGAGCAAGATCATCAGCGCACTGGTCGACGCGCTGATCACGTACAGCCGGATCGATCCCGCGGTCAGAGAGACCGCCATGAAGATCGCCGTGACGGCAGCGGATTGGATGATCGGCATCACGCCGCGCGGAGATCATCCCCTCGCAGACCTTCCGCCCACCTATTACTTTGATTTCTGTCCGGACCCCGACAAGTACGGGATCAAGACCGCCAACTACGCTCAGGCGATCAAGTATAAGGGAACGCTCATGATGATCTATCCCGCGTCGGCAGGCTCCATGTACCTGCACCTTACCGAGGTGACAGGGGACGGGAAGTATGCCGAAGAGGCGCTGAAGATCGGTCAGTACTACCTCGACCACGTGGAAGAGAACGGCAGCTGGTATCTGGTACGCTCGGAGGAGACCGGGGAGCCGACGGCACCGAACTACGTCGCCCCCGCGGAGTCCGTTCTGCCGTTCCTGTCCGAGTTATATGAATTCACGAAGGACGAGAAGTGGAAAAAGCTCTCCGAGGGTGCCGTTGCCTATATTGAGAAGAATCAGCTGATCCCGTTCGACTGGGAGGGACAGTTTGAGGATATCGGCATTTCCGTCAGATACGAGAACCTGTCCCAGTACGGACCGGTGGGTCTGGCCCAATACTACCTCAAATTCCACCGCGGCGAGCCGGAATACGTGGAAAAGGCGAAGGAGCTGATCCGGTTTGCGGAGGATCAGTTCGTCATCTGGAACCGCGTCTCCCCGTGGTTCTTCCCTGTCGCCGGCATGATCGAATCCTACGGGAACGCCCCCGAAATCCACACGCCGGCGGCGCTGGAGCAGTACCGCTGCTACTGGCCGATCGACGGCTCCGTGTGCCACGTCACGAAGGCATTTCTGGCTCTCTACGAGGCCGGCTGCGGCGATATCTGGCTTGCCAAGGCCAAGGTCATGGCAGATCAGATCACCCGTATGCAGTTTGAAAACGGTCAGATCCCGACCTTCTGGATCGACAGACCCGATTTCATCAGCAATTTCTGGTTCAACTGTATGTTCTCCAGCTGCAGGACGCTGATGGCCGTTTCCGAATATGACGACGTCCGCTTTGACTGAGCGGACGTCAGACGTGACGTGAAAAGTGGGGAGATCCGATGGAAAATGCCAACGCGGAGCATCTGACGATGCATCCGACAAAAAAGGAAACAGATTTCATTCGCGCGTCGCTGACCGCCTTCAACGACAAGGCTGTCGGAGCGGACGGTCACACGCCGCTTGAGTTGGCCGTATACGATGAAGCCGGGAACGTCATTGCAGGTCTGCTCGGCGGAACGTACTGGGGCTGGATGTACGTCGATATATTGTGGGTGGATGAGGATCACCGCCGACAGGGGATCGGCTCGCGTCTTCTCACGTCCGCGGAGGCGGAGGCAAAAAATCGCGGCTGTCATCACGTACATCTCGATACCATGAGCTGGCAGGCGCCGGATTTTTACCGGAAACACGGCTATACCGTGATCGGCTTCCTGCCGGATATCCCGGACGGGCATCAGAAGTATCTTATGATGAAACAACTGTGAGAGAGCGTCCTTCATCCGAACGTCGTTATGCTATAAAATCTATACTTTGTGACAAAGGAAACCGATAATATGAAAAAATGCGTCCTGATTATTCTGGCTTTGATGCTGACTTTGTCCGTATTAACTTCTTGTGACACCGGAAAACAGCCCGGGGTCGACACGAAAACCGAACCTGATACCCCGAACGATACCGTATACGAAGCGGAGACTGACGTCATCACCGAACGTATGACGGATGCAGAGACCGAGGAGGAGACAGAGGAAGAAGAGGAAGAAGAGGAAGAATACGAAACCGAGCCGGAGATCGAAATCAGCGGCGAGGTCCTGTTCTCCTTCGCCGTCATGACCGACACGCACATAGGCGATAAAAACACGACGGAAAGCCTTGAAAGGCTGATGAAGTACCTGTCTTCTTTCGACAAGGCGCCCGAGGCCTATATGCACGCCGGTGACGTGACGAACGGCATGGGTACGCAAAAGGACACGGCGCAGATCGACACCTTCAAGTCGATTTACGAGAAATATTCCACCCCTGACCGATTCTTTTACTGTATGGGTCCGACCCACGACACCCCCGAACAGGACGACGGCAGGGAGTACCGCGTGCTTTTTGAGCAGACGATGGGAGACGCCTACTATACCGATACGCTCGAGCCCTACGAAATGACGGAGTCGGGTCTGCGTCATAAGGTCTTCGGCGGCTACCACTTCTTCACGGTCGATTGGGACGGAGCCAACGACGGCAGACCGACCGCAGCCCAGCAGGCGTACCTTGATGAAGAGCTCGCGGCCCTGACCGCGGAAGACCCTGATAAGCCCGTGTTCGTCATCACGCATATGACGACCTCGGCTCTGAACAATGTCCTGAAGCGTTATCCGCAGACCATCTGCTTCAGAGGGCATCTGCACAATTCGATCGCGCGGGAAGACAACATCGACCAGGACCTCGGCTTTACGATCGTCTATGCCGGCGGCGTTGATTATTACCGTGTGGACGGATACAATCGGTACAACAAGGACGAATTCCTCGAGCTTGGCGATAAGTACGCGTTTGCGCAGGGACTTTACGTGCAGATCGACAGCGCCAACCACGTGCATATCACGCGCGTGGACGGGTATAACGGGACAACGATAGGCAGAAAATGGGTCGTCGGCACCGACCTTGAGCGGAAATACACCTCCGACAGAAAGAGCGATTACAGGAAGTGCAGCTTTGCTCGTTCGGATGCGCAGATTACCGCGACCGACACGGCGCTGTCCGTTTCCTTTGACGCGTGCCGCTCCGGCGAGGCAGGCCCCGCCATATACTACAGCGTAAAGCTGCTCCGGAAGAATGCCGACGGGCAGTACGAGGTTACGGAAACCAAGGATATGTCCTCGCGGCAGGTCTTCTTCCCGAACGACGTCGGCGTCCCGGATCTATACTATACCGTGATCTTCGTCGATCCCGATGGATTCGGCGATTACGCGGTCTGCATTTCCGCGTTCGATTGCTTCGGTGAGTCGGAAAACGCCATCGTTTATTCCAAACTCGGCGACTACACTGCAGATCTGCCCGCTGTCGGTCGTGTCAAGTACACCTTCCGCGAGATGACCGAAGAAGAAAAGCAGGTCGGATTGGTCACGGAGGGCGAGCAGACGGTCACGTTCGATTACGACGGACAGAGTACGACGATCTTCTCCAAAAACACCACTATGGCCGTCAGATTCCACCCGTCGTACCGCTTCAAGGACGTGATGATCCGCTGCACGTCGAACGGAGACACCGTAGGTACGTTGGAGTTCAACCTGTACAAGTGGACCGGCGACTATATGGAAACGATCGGAACGGAGCCTGTTGATACGTTCACGTTGACCGGATTCAAGGGCAGCACCGCCTACGTCGTGACGAACGAGGAGCATGAGGCGGGCGAATATCTGCTGCTCATCACGACGCCCGACTACACGGAGGGTGTCGGTGTGTACCATTACAAGCTTGCGGATGGCCAGGAAAAGGCTTACGTCAGCTACAACACCCGCAGGGCTATGAAAACGTATATTTATCTGACTTGGGTGAACCTCGCCGTCTGCGAGCATCCGTACATCGTGTGCAAGTAAGCGGGCTGACCCTCTTAAGGCATCACCGCGCAATGCACGGCTGACGCCTTGACGGCGCATCTGCACCGTCATCATTGTGCGGTGATGCCTTGAGGTCAAGATAGTACAGGTATTCCTCCGGTCTGACGTCGGGCGGGCAGCGTCTCCGAGAACTCCGTGCAACTTGTTTTCCCCACCCCCCTGACCCCCCGCCCCACGGGCGGGGGGAATACTATATTTTTATGG
>JAKSPU010000178.1 GCA_024404505.1 Clostridia bacterium | reverse complement strand
GCAAGCATATGTGCCGTCAAGGCGTCAGCCGTGCATTGTGCGGTGATGCCTAAAGTATTGTGTGTCAGAAAGGAACCAAGTTATGGAGAGACCATGTACCGCATTTGCCGCCCGTGTGCTCGAAGAAGCGCAATGGGTTTGCGATTATGTCCGAGACCATGGATTCAGCTACGGGGACGCGCCGATCAATCCCGCCATTGACTGCACGGCGGGCATCGTCAGCTGCGACCGTATGGTCGGCTGGGTGTTGTACCGCCTCGGCTGGACGGATCAGCCGCGCGTACAGGGACTGTGCGTATCCGGGCCGGGGCTCGGCGATTGGTGTGCCGATCACGGCTTTGCCCGCATCGACTCCATAGACGACCTGCAGCCGGGCGATATCGTCTTCACGAATCCGATTCCGCCCGCGAACTGTCCCGGGCATACCTTCATCCACGCGGGAGCAGCTGAGGACGGGTTATCATACCGATACGATTGCGGCAAGGTCGAGCGTATCCGCTCGACGCAGCCCTCACTGGAGCCTGTCACGGGCTTCATGTATGCATACCGCCCCGCAGAGCCCAAGCACTTCATAGAGCCGGGACTCTCTTTCCTGTATGATGGGGTGCCCTTCTCCGAGCTTGACAAGCGCGTGGAAAAGACCGATGACGCCGTGATCTACACACTGCCGGACGGCCTCGTCCTGACCTGTGAGATCAGACGGTACCCGGATTCCCGTGTGGTATGGTGGGTCAATCGGTGGTACAACCCGACCGACCACGACAGCGGCCTGATATCCGAGCTGTGGGACTGCGACGTCACGATCCCGTTTGAACCGGATGAGCCGCTCTCCCGACGCAACCGACAGTCCACGTGGGAGCATAATACCTTCCGGGTATTTGAAACGAAGGGCGCCAACGTCACCGATGATGACAACACGGCAGTCGATCATCGTCTGTGGACGGGTATGAACCATGAAGCTCACAATCTCGGCGGGCGCAGCTGTTACGGTACCGCTCCCTTCTTTGACGTCAACAGGCAAGACTTCGGCGTGCTGCTGGGCATCGGCTGGACAGGTGCATGGCGAGCCCGCTTTGATCGTACCGAGGACGCCTGCCGCATACGGTCGGGACTTGTCCACGCCAAATTCCGTGTACGCCCGGGGGAATCACTTCGCACCTCATCCGCGGCCATGCTGATGTATTTCCGGGGACAGGACGAGGCACACAACCGCTGGCGGCGGTTTATATCGGAGATTTCTCCGGTCGGCAAGGATAAGGGGCGGCATGATCAATCACCGTTCTCCGCCATCTTCTGGGGCGGCGTCCCGACCGGAGAGATGAAGAAACGATGGAACGAATTCTTCCGTCTCGGTTTCCCGTTCGATACCTGTTGGATCGACGCGGGTTGGTACGAGCCGCTTCGTGAGATGGGCATGACACGCCAGCTGCAGACGTGGCAGAGCATCGGGCTCTGGGAGGTCAGCAAGGCCTACCATCCGGACGGGTACCGGTCTCTTATCGACCTTCTGCACGAGCATGGCGTCGGCTTTATGGTCTGGTTTGAACCGGAGCGCATCCGGATGAGCACCAGCCAATGGCTGAAGGTGCTGCCTTTCGCCGGCGGCAGCGAGGAAAGCAGGCTGGCGGCACTCAACGAAGACGAGGTGTGCGACGCCGTTATCGAAAAGATCTCCTCAAAAATCGAGGAGCTCTCGCTGTCCGTCTATCGGCAGGATTTCAACATCGTACCGGAGGGCAGCTGGTGTGCCAACGATGAGCCGGAACGGTCGGGCATTACGGAAATCAGATATATCACAAACCTGTACCGGTTCTGGGATACGCTGCTCGAGCGATTCCCGCACCTTCTGATCGACAACTGTGCAAGCGGCGGACACCGCATCGATATCGAAACACTGTCACGGTCCGTTCCGTTGTGGCGTGACGATTATCAATGCAATTGGGATTGCTGCCCGGAGGCCAATCAGATCCAGAACGCGGGTGCTGCGTGGTGGTATCCGTACTCCGGTATAGGATACGGCCCGACGCTCGGGGACACATACAGTTGGCGTTCTGCCTATGCAAACGGAATGTGCGTACGCACATGGGAGCATTGTGATCCTGAATTTTCGGTCGGTGCTTCCGGTGAACCGCTGGATTGGGCCAAAAGGTACTTTGACGAATATCAATCGATCCGCCATTATTTCGGCAAGGATTACTATCAACTGATGCCGCTGTCCCGAGAGAATACGAGCTGGTGTGCTTCACAATATCACGATCCCCAAACGCAGACGGGCATCATTCTTGCGTTCCGACGTGCCGCCTGCCCGTTTGACCGGGCGACGTTCCGCCTCGGAGGTCTCCGACAATACAGCCGCTACAAATTCACGAATCGCGATACGGGCGAGACCTTTACGGCTCTCGGCTGTGAGTTGACAAAGAACGGCAACGCTTTCGTGATCCCCGAAAAGAGGCAGGCTGTTCTGTGGACGTACGAGCGAATTTGATCCGGATCCGAATTGACCGGAGATGACTATACGATTACTCTCACATATTTTTCACGGAAGGAGATACACCATGAAAACGACTCTGACACGTATCCTTGCCATCCTGCTGATGGTAGCCATGACGGTGACAGCATTTGCTTCCTGCGCCGACGGAGGAAATGACGATCGGTCCACCGACACGCAGCCTGAGGTGACGGTGGAGGAGGAAACCATCGATCCCGCCAAAACGCTTGATACCCCCGATCTCGACTTCGGAAGCTATCAATTCTCCGTCCAGACAATAGCACAGGATGACTTCTTTACACTTTTTGATACCGACGGCTACAACGGTGATCCCGTCAACGACGCCATTTACGAGCGTAACCGGATGATCGAGAAGAAGTATAACGTTGATTTTTATTGGGTCGAGTCCGGCCTCGGTGACAGCGTCAACACACTCCGCAGTCAGGTTATGTCCGGTCTCAAGGGCGGGGAAGCGTTCGACCTCATCATGCTGATCTGCCGCGACGCCTACTCCCAGTCGCTCAACGGCTACCTCTGCGACTACGCCAACCTTGAATACGTGGATACCGATAAGGACTACTACTTCCGCTCTATCAACGATCAGTTCAAGATAGGCGGCCATACCTTCTTTGCCTACAGTGCCGAGGCACTCAACGTCCTGACACAGACCTGCATCATGATCTACGACAAGAAGATCGCCACAGAGCACCAGTTCGAGAATTTCTATGACCGCGTCCGCAACATGACGTGGACCTATGAGGTTCTGTTCGACCGCTGCCACGAGGTGCTTGTCGACGTAGACAACGACGGCAAGTATACGCTGGAGACGGATACGCTGGGCCTGTCGGGCCGTCTTGATTTCACCTATCCAAACGCGTGGGTCGCAGCCGGTGAAAAGTTCATCACCAAGGACGAAAACGATATTCCTTATTACTCCGCATCGGGCAACGATCGTATGATCAGCGCCATGCAGCAGATGCTGGGATTCTTCCAGGAGCCCGGCAATAATATCAACCTCGGATCGACCCCGCTGGAAGCCTTCCGTCAGAACAAGATATTCATCCTGACCGGCGGCGTGACCCATCTCGGCAACATCAAGGATATGTCGGACGACTTCGGCGTGCTGCCATGGCCTCTGTTTGACGAGAGCCAGCCCCGCTACTACGCCCGTCTGTACGAAGGCTGGGTGAATACCGTGCCCTCCAACTGCGAGGATACCGCGCGTACATCCGCTATCATGCAGGCACTCGGCTACTATTCCGACCTCACGGTCTACGATGCATTCTATTCCCTGTGTCTGACTGCCAAGTATGTCCGTGACGCCGAATCCGTGGAAATGCTCAAGATGATCCTTGCGAACACCACGGTTGATTTGGCCGATACCGTCTGGTACGCAAATATGCGTCTTGCCATGACCGGCAACCTGACCGGCAAGAACGCCGCGGGACGCGTGACGTCCGTCATTAAGTCTTACGAAAAGGTCGCCGCGAAGAATATCCGTACGGTCACGGACTTCCTTGAGAAAACAAAAGAATAAACAAAAGTACCCGGATTCCGAAAGGAGTCCGGGTTTATTTGGACTTGTGTGCCCGATATGAGCGAACCACTTGGCGGTGAAAGTCCGCCACAGACATGGCATAACACTTCTTAGACGAAAGACGTAAAATATGTAATAAATACGAAAAAATCACGAAAACCTCTTGTGCTTTTCTTTTGAATGGTGTATACTATCTGTGAGGTGATGAGTATGACACTGAAAGAACTCAGAATATCAAAAGGCTTGAATCAAAGTGAAGGTGCCGCCTATCTCGGCATTGGCAAAGGAACTTGGGGTTTCCGTTCCGACCGTCAGTCGTTGGGAACGCGGAAGTCAGGAGCCTCATATTATGGCGCTCGGAAGTTTTTATGATTTTTGTAAGAAACATAAGATCAGTTTTGAGGAGGTGGATTTGAAATGCTTGGAAAAACACTGAACAAAAAA
>JAKSPU010000177.1 GCA_024404505.1 Clostridia bacterium | reverse complement strand
CCCGCTTAAGGACTTCTTGAAAGAAGTCCTTAAGGATCCCAAGAACTTTCAAAAAAGGAATATTGACCGAGGTTCGGTTTACGCTGAACGAGATTGGTGGGTGCCGTCATGGGCGCCCGCCTTTTTGCACCTCCGTTCTCCCACGTCTCTCTCATGGTGAGAGGTGCAGGAGGGAGGGCTGCCGCGGCAGCCCTCCCTCCTGCATACAAAAATAGCGCGTTCCCCCCGCTCCGCGGGAGCGGGGGGCCAGGGGGGTGAGGGTAGAGGTCAAGAGGGGAAACCGGTATTCTACGACGGCAGAAACGACAGCCGCTGTTTCAATTTCCTCATATTTCCATACCATCCCTCATAGAATGATATGAAAAACGAAAGCAAGGAGCGGACTGTGCATGAAAATCGGAAATCGGCTTGCCGCGTTGGTATTATCAGGATTGCTGGTGACTGCGTCTGCCCTGCGGTCGGCGATGCCGGCTGACCCCGACCGCCTGACAGCCGTGAATGCGGACGGGCAGACCTATATCAAGTGGATCGACTTCACGCCGACGGCGCAGGCGCTGTCGGATACGCTGTCATACGACGTGGAGACGTACGGAACACCGGCTCACGCCTCGTGGATCGAGCTGCTGGCGCTGCTGGCAGCCCGCAGCGGCGGCAATTTTTCCGGGTACAAGTCGTCCGCGCTCAAATCGCTTACCGACCGTCTCACCGCCGACCCGGCGCTGACTCCTGCCAACCTGACGACGAACGCGAAGCTGTACGCCTACTATCTGGAGGCCTACGGAGCGGTGCTGGGGGGTATGGTCGGCCTGTATACCGAAACGACGCAGGCGGATGACGGTACCGTACCGGACGGTAAGCTGTACTACGGTCTGCGGGCCTTTTCGCCCGTCGCCGCCGGGTACGGATATACTCACTACGATGATTTCGGTGCCTCGCGGTCCTACGGATACAAGCGGGATCATACGGGGCACGACCTGATGGGCGGTGTCGGCACGCCCGTGATCGCCGTGGAGAGCGGGTACGTGGAGAAATGCGGCTGGAATCAGTACGGCGGCTGGCGTATCGGCATCCGTTCGGCGGACGGGAAGCGGTATTGGTATTACGCGCACCTGCGCAAGGGCCATCCCTACAACGACGTCTGGGAAGGGAAGTATGTCAACGCGGGGGAGGTCATCGGCTATCTCGGCATGACTGGCTACTCGGCAAAGGAGGACGTCAACGGGATCAACGAGCCGCATCTGCACTACGGTCTGCAGATCATTTTTGACGCCGCGCAGATCGACGGGTATAACCAGATATGGATCGATATGTACGCGCTGACCGTGTTCCTGTCGCAGAACCGTGCCATGACCGTTGTGAGCGCGGACGGAAAGGAGCGTCTGTCCACGACCGTATACCGTTGGCCCGAGATGCCGGAGGAGTGAAAAACCGCCTATTGACAAATCCCGGAAAAAAGTTTATAATATATATAATGGAATATCGCAAAAACACGAAGGGAGGCTCTCCCCATGAAAATCATCATAGTCGGCTGCGGTGAGGTCGGCCGGGCGCTGGCTGCCCGTTTGAATGAGGCAAGCAACCAGATCACCGTCATCGATTCCGATCCCGCAAAGGTCAATAACCTCGCGGCGCGGCTCGATATCATGAGCGTGGTCGGAAACGGCGCGACGCACGCAGTCCAGCAGGAGGCCGGCGTAGCCTCCGCGGACCTTCTGATCGCGGTCACGGGCTCAGACGAGGTGAATATCCTGTGCTGCCTGCTGGCGCGCAGCTCCGGTCGGTGCAGTACGATCGCCCGCATCAAGAATCCCGAATATCACCGCGACGTCCCATATATCAAGGAAAAGCTGGGCCTTGCCATGGTCATCAACCCGGAGCAGGCCGCTGCCGAGGAGATCGCGCGGGTGCTGCGGTTCCCGAACGCCATCAAGATCGAGCGCTTTGCCAAGGGGCGTGCGGAGCTTATGAAGTTTCGTCTGCCGGAGGGCAGTCCGCTGGCCGGCGTGCAGGTCAAGGACCTTGCCGCGAAGTTCGGCGTGGACGTGCTGGTCTGCACCGTGGAGCGCGTAGTCAACAAGGAGGAGCAGGCGCTCATTGCCGACGGCGAGGTGGTCATCGCCGAAAAGGACGTCATTTCCATCATGGCCACGCGCCGGAACGCCGTCGATTTCTTCCGCAAGATCAACTACAAGTTCCGCTCCATCAGAAACGTCATGATCGTCGGCGGAACGAAGACCGCCCATTACCTGACCGCGCTTCTGCGCCGGGACGGCATTCCGGTCAAGATCATCGACCGTGACCATGCCGTCTGCGACGAGCTGACCGACATCTGGTCGGGTGACAAGGGTGTGACCGTGGTCGAGGGCGATCCTTCGGATCAGGAGATCCTGCTTGAGGAGGGTGTGGATCAGGCAGACGCATTCGTCGCGCTGACCGGGCTCGACGAGGAGAACATCCTCCTGTCCCTGTTTGCCAAGAGCGTGGGACACGGAAAGGTCCTCACCAAGATCAACCGGATCGACTTCAACAGCGTGGTCAGCCATCTGGATCTTGAATCCACGATCTACCCCAAATATCTGACGGCAGATGAGATCGAGCGGTACGTCCGTGCGACGGCTGCCGCGTCGGACAGCGCCATGGAGACGCTGTACCACATCATCCCCGGCAAGGTGGAAACGTCCGAGTTCATCGTGCAGGAGGAATCCGCCGTGACGGGCGTCCCGCTTTACAAGCTGGAGCTGCGGAAGGGCGTGCTGGTGGCAGCCATCATCCGCGAGGATCAGGTGCTGATCCCGCACGGCCGTGACGAGATCCGGGCCGGAGACCGCGTCGTCATCGTTTCCAATCTCATGAACATCCATGCGCTGCCGGATATTCTGAAGTAAGGTGATCCTATGAATTACCGAATGATCAAGAATATCACCGGCTGGCTGCTGCTGTTTGAAGCGCTGTTCCTGCTCGTCCCGTCCGTGACCGCCCTGATCTATATGGAAAAGGCCGGTCTGTACTACGTCGGGACAGCCGTGGTCTGCGCACTCATCGGCTGGCTGTGTATGCACAAAAAACCGGCGGATACGGTGCTGTATGCCCGCGAGGGCTTTGTCATCGTGTCCATGAGCTGGATCGTGTTGTCCCTGTTCGGCGCCGTTCCGCTGTGGCTGTGCGGAGACGTGCCGGATTACATCGACGCGCTGTTCGAGGTCGTCTCCGGCTATACGACGACAGGCGCGTCCATTCTGGCAGAGGTGGAGACTCTGACCCACGCCTCGCTGATGTGGCGCAGTTTCACGCACTGGGTCGGCGGTATGGGCGTGTTGGTGTTCATCATGGCCTTTGTCCCGTTGTCCGGCGGGCAGAATATGCACATCATGAAGGCAGAGTCTCCGGGACCGTCCGTGAGCAAGCTGGTGCCGCGTGTGAAAACGACGGCGCTGATCCTCTACTCGCTGTACCTCGGCTTGACGATGCTCATGCTCGTCCTGCTTCTGTGCGGCGGCATGACGGTCTTTGAGGCGCTCAACACCGCCTTTGCCACGGCCGGCACCGGCGGCTTCGGTTTCCGCAACGACAGCATGGCGAGCTTCTCGTCGTACCTGCAGATCGTCATCACCGTATTCATGCTGTTGTTCTCCATAGACTTCGGCTGCTACTACTGTGTCCTGCGCGGTAAGCTGAAGGACGCCCTCAACGCGGAGGTGCGCACCTTCCTGATCATCGTCTTCGGTGCGGTCACGGTCATCACGCTGAACGTGCGGACCCTGTTCCCGAGCATCGGGGAGGCGATCCGCCACGTGTTCTTCACGGTGGCGTCGCTGATCTCGACGACAGGCTTCTCCACGGTCGACTTTGACCTGTGGCCCTCGCTCTCGCAGTCCGTGCTGGTGCTTCTCATGTTCGTCGGCGCCTGCGCCGGCAGCACGGGCGGCGGCATCAAGGTATCCCGTCTGATCATCCTGTTCAAGGGTATGGTCAAGGAATTGGACAGTCTGGCTCATCCTCACCGTGTGCGGAAGGTGACGGTCAACCGGCGTCCCATCGACCACGAGGTGATTCGTTCCGTCAACGCCTACATGATCGCGTATCTGCTCGTTTTCACGCTGTCCGTGATCCTTCTGTCCATAGACAAGCACGACCTTGTGACCAACTTCACCGCCGTGACCGCAACGATCAACAACATCGGCCCCGGTCTCTCTATGGTCGGCCCGACCTGCAATTTCGGTTTCTTCTCCATCCCCTGCAAACTGATCCTCATATTCGATATGCTGGCCGGACGCCTCGAGCTGTTCCCGATGCTCGTCCTGCTCGCGCCGACGACGTGGAAGAAGTAAAAACGTTGGGAAGATATGTGTGGGGCTCTGCCCCACGCCCCGCTTAAGCCCTTCTTGAAAGAAGGGCTTAAGGATCCCAAGAACTTTATGGACAATGAATAAACAGAAGTTCGGTTTACGCCGAACGGGATTGGTGGGTGCCGTCATGGGCGCCCACCTTTTTTGCTTACGCTTCCCACCATCCCGCATCCCGCAGGATGAGGGTGCAGGGAGAAGGGAGCGGCGCAGCCGCTCCCT
>JAKSPU010000176.1 GCA_024404505.1 Clostridia bacterium | reverse complement strand
CAAATAAAATATTCCCCCCGCCCGCCGGGCGGGGGGTCAGGGGGGTGGGGGAAAAGGTCAGTCAGAACTTCCGGCGATGCGGAAACGCCGGGCTTCCGGCGGGCGATCGCCGATTTTCCTCTGTTCCCCGCGCACGGGAGGGGGCCGGGGGGTGGGCCCCCGAGCGCCGGAGGCGCGAGGCGTTCCCGCGCCCGCAGGCGCGGTGTCTCCCGGATGAGGATGCAAGGAGAAGGGCCGCCCGCAGGCAGCCCTTCTCCTTGCTTACATAATAAAGATTCCCCCCGCCCGCCGGGCGGGGGGTCAGGGGGGTGGGGGAAAAGGTCAGTCAGAACTTCCGGCGATGCGGAAACGCCGGGCTTCCGGCGGGCGATCGCCGATTTTCCTCTGTTCCCCGCGCACGGGAGGGGGTCGGGGGGTAGGCCCCCGAGCGCCGGAGGCACTCCCGGCAGAACTGTAAGGGGCCGCAGGCTCCTTACAGCCCGGAAAATACTCTGATCGCGCTCTCCACGTCCGCCTGCATACCCTTCATAGCCGCGACCTCGATGTCGTGGAAGAAGGTCTTGTCTGCACAAGACATTGCAGCGGTGCCGCCGGCCTTTGCCATGTAGGTGTAATAGTTGATCTTGCGGATGCCGAGAGAGATGACGCGGCGGTAGTCCTCAACGGACACACCGGAGCCGCCGTGCATGACGAGCGGGATGTCCACGAGGCTGTCGATCTTCGCCAGACGGTCGAAGTCCAGCTTCGGCTTCTTGAGGTACAGCCCGTGTGCCGTTCCGAACGCGCAGGCGAGTGCGTCGATGCCCGTCTCCTCCGCGAACAGCTTCGCGTCGTCCGGATCGGTGTAAATGCTTTCATCCGAGCCGGCTTCGCCGGACTCACGCGCACCCATCGAGCCGATCTCCGCCTCGACCGATGCACCGTACTTCTTCGCAAGACCCACGGTCACGGCGGTGTTGGCGAAGTTCATTTCGCGGCCCAGCGTCGAGCCGTCGTACATCACGGACGTAAAGCCGAGCTTCAGGCCGCGTGCGAGGTAATCGAGGTCGGTGCCGTGGTCGAGATGGACGCACACCGGCACCTTGGCGCGGTCGGCCATGAACAGCATGATCGGCGCGATCTCGTCCATTTTGCAAAGGCCCATTTCCTCGTGGATCTGCGCGTGCATGATGATGACGGGCTGATCCAGCGCCTCGGCGGCATTCAGGATCGCCTTCAGGCTGGTCAGATTGGGGGTGTTGAACGAGCCGACAGCGATCTTGCGCGCCTCGGCGATCTTCAGTATTTCTTTCAGTGTGACGACCATTTTTCCTTACTCCTTCGTAAACGTGAACGTAACGTGATGCACCTTGACCTCGTCCGGCTGCAGGATCTCCAGAAGGCCCCGCTCACGCATATGCGCGCGGCCGTCCGGGTCGCAGTTGCCCGGCTCAAGACCCAGCACGTAGTCGTATTCGCCCATCATCTTCCACTCGGTGAAGAACGGAAGCTCTGCGGTATCGAACGAGATCGCCACGCCCGTCTTCACGTCGGGATTGTAAATGGAGGCCTGCGCCTTGCCGGAGAAGGTGTGGAAGAAGCACATCTCCTCGTAGCCGCGCTGCGGCTTTTCCATCGTCAGCCTGTCGTCGAAGCCCTCGGCGGCGTGCGGCGTTCTCGGCACGCACGACACGGACGGGATGTCCACGACCGCCTTTTCGGAGAGCAGCGGGTAGCCCATGTTGCAGTGATACAGCACCTCGATCGGAGCGGGCTCCGAGCCGATGTTGGTGATGCGGTCGGTCAGGCGGATGACGTTCTCATACAGCGGGACGATATACTCGCGTTCGAGGAGCAGCTTGCGTCCGAACAGCACCGCCTCGCGGACCGTCGCCTTGACGTGGATCTCGTCGTTCTCGATCCAGTACGCGGAATGCTCGCAGGGCTTGTTGGCGATCGTGCCGTGTGTCGGCACCTCCTCGCCCTCGTCGACGTTCGGAACGCCGACGTTATCGAGACCGCAGGTCGTGAAGAAGCCGGCGGTGAAGGAACGCAGGAAGTCGTTTTTGTCGTAGAAAGCGGGGGCAACGAAGCCGCTGGGGGAGAAATAGCCGCAGTTGACGCCGCTCACGGAAAGCCGCGGGATATCGGCGCAGCGGTCAAGGGATACGTAGAATTCAAGTCCGGCGGCGTTCCGCACGTTGAGCATCCGCAGCCCGTCGCCCTTGCCGCCGACCAGCCGCAGCTCGTCCACGCCGAAGACCTGCTCGGAACGGCCCATGTATTTCAGATCCTTCATATCAGAAAAACTCCTTTACGGTCTTATACAGTTTCTTGTATTTTTCGTACTGCTTTTCAAAGGATTCGTCCTTTTGCGGGTAAAACACCTTGCCGGGCGTGACGAACACTCCGGCTGCCGCGTCGAGGTCGGGGAACACGCCCGCCGCGACGGCGCCCAGCATGGCCGTACCGCAGCAGCCGGCCTCCACGTTGGACACGCGCCGGACCGGGATGCCGAGTATGTTGGCCTTGATCTGCAGCCACGCGTCGGACCTTGCACAGCCGCCGGTGACGATCAGCTCGTCGAGCCGCATTCCGAACGCGGACATCGCCTCAAGGTTGACGCGCATCTCATACGAGGTCGCCTCGAGGACCGCGCGGTAGACGTCCTGCGGCGTCGTGTCGCAGGTGAGGCCGATCATCGCGCCCTTGGCGAAAATATCGTTGTAGGGGGTCGCCGCACCGCGGAAGTAGGGGAGCAGCAGGAGTCCGGAGGCGTGGGCGGTGTCGATGTCCTTTTCGCACCACGCGTAGAAGGAATCCTCGCCCTCCGGGTACAGGTCACGGCACAGCGTCGACTTGAACCACTTCATGAGTCCGCCGCAGGTGTAGTTGAACATATAGGTCGCGTAGGTGCCGTCGGCGGCGAAGGGCGCGCAGACGTACCCCTCCCGGCCCATGCCCGCGTCGGTGACCTGACCGCGGAAGAGCGCGACGATGCACTCCACCGTACCCATGCCGTCCACGCCGACACCGTCGCGGATGCCGCCGGAGCCGAGCGCGGAGCAGATCTGGTCGTGCGATCCGGCGACCACGAGGCAGCCGGGATCCATGCCGAGCTGTTCGGCAAGCTCCGGTCTGATCGTCCCGATCACCGTTCCGGCCGGAACGACCTCGGAGAACATATCCGGCGTAAGGCCGGCTGTCGCCAGCATCCCCGCGTCGAAGATCATGTTCTTTATGTCCAGAGCGCCTGTGCGGGAAGCAAGTCCGCGGTCGATCATAGCGTTCCCGGTCAGACAGTAACCAAGGTAGTCGCCGACGAGGAAGACCTTCCTGATCTTCGCGTAGACCTCGGGGCGGTTCTCACGCCACCAAAGCAGTTTGCAGATCGAGTACATCCCCTGCGGCACCACGCCGGTCAGGGCGAAGATGCTGTCGTCGCCCAGCTCACGGGAGAGGCGCTCCGCCTGCTCGGTGCCGCGCGGGTCGGAGTACAGCATCGGGGGGAAGAGCAGGTCGTCGTTTTCGTCCAGCGCGGCAAAGGACTCGCCGAGGGACGTGAACGCGACCGTGCCGATCTGATAGTCACGCGATACGGCAGTCAGTATGCTTTGGACGTTGTCCCAAATGAGCGGGAGGTCGATATACGTCTCGCCGTTTTTTTCGATCAGGGCGTTGTCACGGGATTCGGTGGTCAGGATCTCGCCCGACTCCGAGAACAGCACGCCCTTCGTGCAGGTCGTGCCGGCGTCGATGCCAAGGAACGTCATGACCTTAACCCTCGATGTCGATCAGCTCGTAGCCGAGGTAGGTGGTGAAGGCTTCGTCGAGGATCGCCTTCATGTGGCCCATGCCGACCGTGGTGTGATGCTTGAAGCCGTTCTTGGCGAGCTTCAGCAGCTTGGACTGCAGATCGGGGATCTCGGCCACGCCGCCGCAGCCGAAGAACGCGCCCTCGATGGGCTCGCCGGTGAACTTGGCCTCGGCCGTATAGACCTTGAGCTTGCCGTCCTCGGTGAAGCCGTTGGAGTAGGTCATGTCGAAGGCGGCGATGCGGCCCTCGTTGGAGCCCCATCCGGAGCCGGGATCGCCCTTGGCGAACATCTTATGCTCGGTGACGGTGCCCTTGCCGGCCATCAGCGTCTGGGCGACGGGGCCGCAGTGGAACAGGATGACCTTGTTCGGGTCGTCGCCGTAGTTGTTGTTCCAGTCGAGGCAGGCGGTGGGCTTCTGCGAAGCGAGGGCCATGGCGCGCATGGTGATGGCGCTCGTCAGGTCGATCTCGCAGGAGCAGACGATGCCGCGGTCGTTCAGCTCGGAGATCAGCACGCAGGGGCAGACGCGGAGGATGGTCTCCATCTCGTTCCAGCAGCGCAGCGTGATCGCGTCGAGGTGGTACTCGGCGATGTACTCGTCGATGACGACGGAGATCTTGGAGAGTGTCAGTTTGTTCTTCAGCGGGACGAGAGAGAAATCGGTGTAGTCCTCGAGGCGGGCCATCTTGCGGAGCACCACGGGATCGTCGTCCTTCTTCTGACCGACCTTGAAGATCAGCTCGGAGAGGTCGAAGGACTCGACGTTGATG
>JAKSPU010000175.1 GCA_024404505.1 Clostridia bacterium | reverse complement strand
TGATGCTGGTCAAGCAGGTCGAGGGCGTCAAGTACGACGAGCTGGGCGAGATCGAGCTGCCGAACGGTGAGGTCCGCCGCTGCCGCGTGCTGGAGGTCAACGGACGCAACGTGCTGGTGCAGCTGTTCGAGTCCTCCGCCGGTCTGAATCTGGCCGAGTCCAAGGTCCGCTTCACGGGTCACGGCGTCGAGCTGCCCGTGTCCGAGCATATGCTGGGCCGCGTCTTCAACGGTATGGGCGAGCCCATCGACAAGGGCCCCGCGATCATTCCCGAAAAGAGCCTTGACATCAACGGCTCCCCCATCAACCCCGCCGCCCGCTTCTACCCCTCCGAGTTCATTCAGACGGGTATCTCCACCATTGACGGTCTGAATACGCTGGTCCGCGGACAGAAGCTGCCGATCTTCTCCGGCTCCGGTCTGCCCCACGCCAACCTCGCGGCTCAGATCGCCCGTCAGGCCAAGGTCCGCGGCTCCGACTCCCGCTTCGCCGTCGTGTTCGCCGCCATCGGCATCACATACGAGGAGGCCGACTTCTTCATCTCCGACTTCAAGAAGACCGGTGCCATCGACCGCACCGTGCTGTTCATCAACCTCGCGTCGGATGCCGCCATCGAGCGTATCTCCACGCCCCGTATGGCGCTGACCGCCGCCGAGTACCTCGCCTTCGAGTGCAATATGCACGTCCTCGTCATCCTGACCGATATCACCAACTACGCCGAGGCTCTGCGTGAGGTGTCCGCCGCGCGCAAGGAGGTCCCCGGACGCCGCGGCTACCCCGGCTACCTGTACACCGACCTTGCGACCATGTACGAGCGCGCCGGCCGTAAGATGGGCTCCGACGGATCGATCACCATGATCCCGATCCTGACCATGCCCGAGGACGACAAGACCCACCCGATCCCCGACCTGACCGGCTACATCACCGAGGGTCAGATCATCCTTTCCCGTGAGATGTACCGCAAGGGCTACCTGCCGCCCGTGGACGTGTTGCCGTCCCTGTCCCGTCTGAAGGATAAGGGCATCGGCGCGGGCAAGACCCGCGAGGACCACGCCGGCACCATGAACCAGCTGTTCTCCTCCTACGCCCGCGGCAAGGAGGCCAAGGAGCTGATGGTCGTCCTCGGCGAGGCCGCCCTGACCCCCATGGACCGCCTCTACGCCAAGTTCGCGGACGCCTTTGAGGAGCAGTACGTCAATCAGGGCTTCAACGAGAACCGCTCCATTGAGGAAACGCTGGATCTCGGCTGGAAGCTGCTCTCCATCCTGCCCCGTTCCGAAATGAAGCGTATCAAGCCCGCGCTGGTCGACAAATACTGGCCCAAGAAGGACTGACGTCCGGAACACATAAAGGAGGAGAAAACGTCATGAAAAAACGCAGTTTGCTGCTCATCACGCTGACACTCATGTGCTGCCTGCTCCTCTTGGCCGCCTGCAATCAGAACGGTCAGGACGAGGACACCGGCACCGAAGCGGACGCTACCGTCGGAGATCCGACCGCCGCGCCCACAGACGCACCGACCGAGGCCCCCACGGAGGAACCTACCGAGGCTCCGACCGAAGCGCCCACCGAAGAGCCGACCGAGAACTACTTTGACGTCAACCGCATCGACCTCGTTGAGCCGGATCCCTCCAAGATCCCCGATATGACGATCGCGGACGACGGCTACAACATCTTCACCCTCACCAAGGGCAACGAGTGGGGCTACCGCTACGGCTGCACCTACCTCTACAATGACGACGGCTCCATCGACGCCTACTTCGCCTGCGTCGGCACGATCTCCGGCGAATGGGACTGGATCTCCTACCGTCACTCTCCCGACGGCGGCGAGACGTGGGGCAACGAGAAGGTCGTCCTGACGCCCACGCAGAACAGCATGGACCACTTCTCCAACTGTGACCCCGGCGTCGTCTACTTCAACGGCTACTACTACCTCGGCTACACCTCCACGCTGAACAGCTCCGGCTACTGCAACAACCTGTTCGTCGCCCGCTCCAAGAACCCCGACGGCCCGTTCGATAAGTGGAACGGAAACGGCTGGGGCGGCCCCGAGTGCCAGCCGATCGTCTACTTCGACGAGAACTGGCAGAAATGGGGCATCGGCGAGCCGAGCTTCATTGAGCTGAACGGCACGCTGTACCTCTACTACACCTCCTCTTCTCCCTCCGGCGAGTACTGCATGGTCGCCACCGCTGACGCGACCGACGAAAACTGGCCCGCCACCCTCAAGTTCCACGGCTCGGCCTGCAAAAAGACGACCGACTCCCTCGACGTCAAGTACGTGGAGGAGTGGGGCAAGTTCATCGGCGTCGCCACCGGCAACCGCATGGGCACCTCCAGCTGGCTCGCACTGTATGAATCCAACGACGGCCTGACCTTCACGCTGGTCGACGCCGTCAAGGAGGGCACCTACCAGTACCTGCACAATGCCGGCATCTCCAGCCGGAGAAACGGCCATATCCGCATCACCGAGGACGCCGACAAGCTGCGCGTCATCTACGCCTACGGCGACGGCTGGGGCATCTGGAACACCCGCGTCCAGCCCATCACTCTCGTGCTGGGCAGCGGCAACAACATCGCCGCCGAGAAGTCCAAGGCCAATATCCCCGATCCCCTCGACCGCGTGCCGAAGCGGACTGCCGAGGAGCAGTACACCGCTATGATCCGCCCCAAGTACGACGTGTACGAGTACCCCGTCACCAAGGAGCGTTTCACGATCCAGCTGATCGCGTACAACGCCGACTTCAAGGCTGAATCGCTGCGGACCCGCGACACCGAGCCCGTCTACTCCGACTATGACCCGAACGTCATCCGCATCGAAAACAACATCGGCTACCCCGTCGGCGTAGGCGAGACGGAAGTCACCGTCACCTACCGCGGCGTGTCCAACCACTTCTGGGTCCGTATCACCGAAACCGACGAGATCGGCAAGGGCAAGACGGCCACCGACTTCCGCGCCGTCAACGACAACATCACGATCTGCATGGGCGAGCGCACCATCTATAAGCCCCAGATCCGTGCCCAGATCGTCTGGGACAACAAGACCTTCACCGAGCTGTACGTTGACGAGGCAGCCAAGCAGGCCGATCAGGGCGAGGTGCTGACCTTTACCGGCTTCGACACCGATATCATTTCCGTCAACGCGCAGGGCATCATCACCGCCAAGGCGGTGGGCGAGACCGACGTGCTGGTCACCTGGAAGGACAAGACCGTCGTGGTCCACGTGACCGTCACCGACGACGGTGCGTTCGGACACTTCTCCGTTGCGAACGACACCCAGACCCTCAACTACGAGAACCTCGACTTTACCAAGAAGGCAACGCTGGAAGCCGTCACCGCTGCCAACAATGCCGACGTCGCCTTTGCCGATAATTCCACCCGCCTGTCCGCGACCGGCGACGACTCCTTCATCCGCATCGGCTACGAGAACGCCGAAAAGCCGCTGAGCCTTGCGAATTACAAGGGCGTCGAGATCACCTATCTCTGCCCGACCACCAACTCCGCCGACGCGAACAAAGCCCAGCTCTTCGTCATGACGAGTGCGGCCCCGGGCGCGTCGGAGGAGGCCTCCCAGAAGATGGACCTGACGGCGGACGGCAAACAGCACACGCTGACCTTCAACTTTGAAGGCCGCAGCTTCTGGACGAGCGAGCTGACGCAGCTCCGCTGGGACTTCTTCGACCACGCCGCGAACGGCGACGTGATGTCGCTGATCTCCGTCAAGCTGATCAAAAAATGACCCTTTCCCGCCTCCCCCTGGCCTTCCGTCACCCCTTATCACAGAAAGAAGGATAGTTTCATGGCTGTATTGAGAGTGAACCCGACACGGATGGAGCTGAAAAAGATCCAGACCCGTTACATCACCGCGCGCCGCGGCCACAAGCTGCTCAAGGACAAGCGCGATGAGCTGATGAAAAAGTTTCTCGAGGTCGTCCGCGAGGACAAGGCCCTGCGGGAAAAGGTGGAGGCGTCACTCGCCTCCGTGCAGGCGAGCTTCAGCGTCGCCAGCGCCGTCAGCAGCCCCCTCATGCTCAAGGAAGCCCTGATCCTGCCCAAACGTGAAGGCAGGCTGGACGTCACCTACAAAAACGTCATGAGCGTCGTGGTGCCGGAGTTCTCGCTGGAGCTTTCCGGCAGCGGCTCGGACAGCTACAACTACGGCATGGCGTTCACCTCGGGTGAGTTGGACGCCTCCCTCGTGGAGCTGAACGATCTGCTGGAGGACATGGTCCGGCTGGCAGAGATGGAAAAGACCGCACAGATGCTGGCAGAGGAGATCGAGAAGACCCGCCGCCGCGTCAACGCGCTGGAGTATATCATGATCCCGCAGTACCTTGAGACCATGAAGTCCATCAAGATGAAACTCGACGAAAACGAGCGCGGCAACACCACGCGTCTGATGAAGGTCAAGGATATGATGCTTCAGGCGCAGATGCAGGGTTCCCCCGACAACGAAGACGATTTCTCCGAAGCATAATCAAACAGCCGGACGGAATTTATTCCGTCCGGCTGTTTTCAGATCGTCTTTTTCCCCTCATAACCTTCTGCCCCCATCCCCCTAGCCTCGCGCCTCCGGCGCTCGGGGACCTGCCTCCCGGCCCCCTCCCGTGCGCGGGAGGGGGAGCAATAAATCTATTTACGCAGGGAGAAGGGAGCGGCTGCGCCGCTCCCTTCTCCCTGCACCCT
>JAKSPU010000174.1 GCA_024404505.1 Clostridia bacterium | reverse complement strand
GCCCTTCTCCCTGCTTTAAAATATGATGTTCCCCCCGCCCGCCGGGCGGGGGGTCCGGGGGGTGGGGGAAAAAGGTTCAGCCGAACCTCCGGCGATGCGGAAACGCCCGGCTCCCGGCGGCAGAACGCCGGCCTTCCTCTGTTCCCCGCGCCCGCGGGCGCGGTGAAGCGCGGCGCGTCTCCCGCGTCCCGCAGGATGAGGGTGCAGGGAGAAGGGAGCGGCATCGCCGCTCCCTTCTCCCTGCTATAAAATAAGATATTCCCCCCGCCCGCCGGGCGGGGGGGCAGGGGGGTGGGGGAAAAAGGTTCAGCCGAACCTCCGGCGATGCGGAAACGCAGAGTTTCCGGCGGCAGACACGTAAGGAACCGCAGCCCCGGCAATTCCTGACAGGCAAAAAAGAGCCACAATATTTTTCCGAAACCTCTTGACAAACCGCTGTGAATATGCTATACTATACTTGTAAATGATAATCATTATCAACAAGGAGGTAGGAGCCCGTGCGCCGCTTCAGCCAGAACCGGCAGGATATATTGGATTGCCTTGCCGGAACAGACACACATCCGACGGCAGAGTGGGTATACGCCCGCCTCAAGCCGACGCATCCCTCGTTGAGTCTGGCGACCGTCTACCGTAACCTCACCCAGCTGAAAAACGACGGCCTCATCAGCTCAATGGGCGTCGTGCAGGGTCAGGAGCGCTTCGACGGCAACTGCACCTCCCACGCCCATGCGGTCTGCGTGCAGTGCGGACGCATGGTCGACGTACCGGGCTTTATCATTCCGCCGGATATGCTGGATTCGGTGCGGGAGGCAACGGGCTACAAGCTCTCCGGCGCGGGCCTGCAATTCACCGGACTCTGCGAAGAATGTCAGAAAAAGGAGTCGTAAACATGGATCAGAGCGTTATGTTCAGGCTGACCTACGGCCTGTTCGTGCTGAGCACGAACGCGGCGGGAAAGGACAACGCCTGCATCATCAACACCGCCGTACAGACGGCAAACACGCCCGACCGCCTCAGCATCGCGGTCAGCAAGGCCAACTACACCAACGAGCTGCTGCAGTCGGCATCGGATTTCACGGTGTCCGTGATCAGCGAGGAAGCGGATTTCGACCTGTTCCGGCGGTTCGGCTTTGCCAGCGGCCGGGATACGGACAAATTTGCGGGCTTCCCCGACGTCAGACGCGTGCATAACGGCACGCTGGCCGTGACGAAGGGCACGAACGCCTACATCTCGGCCCACGTGACCGAGCGGATCGACCTCGGCAGCCACACGCTGTTCGTCGCGGTCATCACGGACGGCGAGACGCTGTCGGCGGCGCCCTCCGCGACCTACGGCTTCTATCACGCGCACATCAAGCCGAAGCCGGAGGCCGGAAAGACGGCCGACGGCAAGACCGTATGGCGCTGCCGCGTCTGCGGCTGGGAGTACGAGGGTGACGCGCTGCCCGACGATCTCGTGTGTCCGGTATGCAAGCATCCCGCGTCGGATTTTGAAAAGGTCACCTCAAGCGATCAAACAAATAATAAAGATATAAAGGAGAACAACATCATGAAAACGTACAAGTGCAAGGTTTGCGGCGAGGTCTTTACCGTGAAGGACGGCGAGGAGGCCGTGTGCCCCCGCTGCAAGCAGAAGGGCGACAAGCTCGAGCTGCTCGCCAACAAGTATGCCGGCACCAAGACCGAGCAGAATCTGGCCGCCGCGTTCGCCGGTGAGTCCCAGGCGCGCAACAAGTACACCTACTTCGCATCCGTTGCCAAGAAGGAAGGCTACGAACAGATCTCCGCTCTGTTCCTGAAGACCGCCGACAACGAGAAGGAGCACGCCAAGCTGTGGTTCAAGGAGCTGGGCGGCCTCGGTGACACCGCTGCCAATCTGGCCGCCGCTGCCGACGGCGAGAACTACGAGTGGACCGATATGTACGAGGACTTCGCCAAGACTGCCGACGAGGAGGGCTTCCACGAGCTGGCTGCCAAGTTCCGCGGCGTCGCTGCCATCGAGAAGCACCACGAGGAGCGTTACCGCGCTCTGCTGAAGAACGTCGAGACCGCCGCCGTCTTCGAGAAGAGCGAGGTCAAGGTCTGGGAGTGCCGCAACTGCGGACACATCATGGTCGGCACCAAGGCCCCCGAGATCTGCCCCGTCTGCGCTCATCCGCAGGCTTACTTCGAGGTCAACGCCGAGAATTATTGATCCTTCCGGATCACGAACGCCCCGCCGCGAAAGCGGCGGGGCGTTTTCCGTCGGCCGATGTTGACTATTCTGTTCCTTTCGGGTATAATGAAACCACTATCGACGCATATCATGGGCACATGGGGCACGGACATCACGGCAAACGACACGGCACAGGAAAGGGCAGACACATCGTCAAGCCCGGGCTCACCGCGTGACAGATGGTCAAAAAATGGTTCTTCATAAAAATTGGTGTTTGCCGCGCTTTTCGGCGGGAAAGGGGCAGGGAGACCATCTCAAACGCCGAAGTTCTCCCTGCCCCTTCCCCAGAGTACCATTGTAGAAACTTCTAACATTTCTATACCCCATTCCCACTCTTCCTTGGCTGCGGCATCCTTTGACCAAACATCAATAAAGCATTGATTATAAATACTTTTTCTGCATTTCAAGGCGACGGCGCAGCCAAGGATTGGGGTGGGAAGGGCTTTTTCGATGTAAAAAACGCCGCGATCGCTTAAGCCGGGGAGGGCGGGGAAAAACTTCGGCGTTTGAGATGGTTTTTCCCGCCCCTCCTCCGAATGAAACCTCGGGTGCACACCAAAAAAAATGAAGAACCCAAAAAATACCGGTCTTGTGCCGTTTTCACAAAAAAGTCTCTTGACAAGCCGCTTTCTTTGCTGTATAATGAAATCAGGATCCGATCATTCCCCACAGCATAAATACGTACGAAAGGAATCTGCGCCATGAAAAAAGACCGTCAGCCCCGCTCCGGCTTCCGGACCATAACCGTGCTCGCGTATTTCGCGCTGCTGCTCGTGTACATCCTGTACCACAACGTGCTGAAAGCCATCAATCCCGACCTGCGTGTCATCATCACGGTCGCCGCATGGAGCCTGTTCTTCCTGCCCGTCGTGATCTACCTCGTCAAGATCCTGATCCAGGATATCCGCCGCAAGCGTGCCGGCTTCTCCGCCATTGAGGGCATCATCCTCGTGGCCTTCCTCACGCTCGTCGTCTGGCGCATCGCCTTCATCATGCCCGCCGAGATCCGCAGCGAGGACAGCATGAACAAGGCCGTGGACTCCTACGTGGAAATGATGTCCGATACGAGCGAGCCCGGCCCCTCCGCGGAGGACAAGAAGGCCGCCTACGATCAGTGGATCTCCTCCAAGGACGAGCTGAAGAAGAACGAGCGCATGGACGCCATCCTCCTTCTGTTCACGCTGGTCCCGCTGTTCCTCGGCTGGTTCACGCTGATCTGCCGCGACGGCAAGTACGGCAAGGATACGGTCGCTCCGCCTCCCGCTGCGCCCGTGCCTCCCATGCCCCCCATGCCGCCTCAGGACGTGCCGCCCGCACAGTAAATTCATAAGCAGGCCCGGAGCCGTTTTCGGCTCCGGGCTTTTTTGCGCCGCCCCTCTTGATTCCGCGGGTAGTTTGTGGTATACTGAAGGCAGCATAACGGGCGGCAGACCGCCCAGAGGGAGGGAGCGTACATGACGTATCCGTGCAGGCTGTATCATGCCGACGTGACGCCGCTTGGCGACGCCGGCGTTTTCCGCGCGCTGTACGGGCTCGTCCCCGGGGAGCGGCAGATCCGGACGGACCGGTACCGCTTTGACGCGGACAAGCGGCTGTCCCTCGGCGCCGGTGCGCTGCTCGTGTTCGCGCTGGACGACGCGGGGATCCCGCCCGCCGACCGGCGCATCGCCCGCACGCCGCAGGGGAAGCCCTATCTCCCGGACCGCCCCGACGTGCATATCAGCCTGTCCCATTCCGGGACGAAGGTGCTGTGTGCGGTCGCGGACAGGCACGTCGGATGCGACGCGGAGCGCGTTGACGGACGGCATCTGCGCGTGGCGAAGCGATTCTTCACCCCGGAGGAAAACGAGCTGCTCGCGGCGGCGGACACGCCGGAGGCACGGTATGTGCTGTTCACGCGGCTGTGGGTGCTGAAGGAGAGCTTCCTCAAGGTCACGGGGGACGGACTGTCGCGCCCGATGAACAGCTTCTCCTTCTCCCTGCCCTGCCCCGGGCAGACGCGGGTCCGGCTGCGTCAGACCGTTGACGATGCGGAATACGGCTGCTATGAATACGGCCTCCCGGACAATTACCGGTGTGCCTGTGTCCTGCGGGGGGATGGCGGAAGCGATCCGCCGACGCTGACAGAGGTCGATCTGGCGGGGATGATATGCCGGGGCTGCGCCCCGACACCCTGAGGCTGCGAGCCGGCACCCTGAGGCGGAGGCAGCGCCTCGCGCCTCAGGCGCTCGGGGACCTACCCCCCGGCCCCCTTCCGTGCGCGGGAGGGGGAGAATCAAAAAACTTTTACCGAGGAAACGTGCCTGCGGGCGCGGGAATAGAGGAATGCCGGCGCTCTGCCGCCGGGAGCCGGGCGTTTCCGCATCGCCGGAGGTTCGGCTAAACCTTTTTCCCCCACCCCCCTGACCCCCCGCCCGGCGGGCGGGGGGAATATTTTATTTGATAGCAGGGAGAAGGGAGCGGCGATGCCGCTCCCTTCTCCCTGCAC
>JAKSPU010000173.1 GCA_024404505.1 Clostridia bacterium | reverse complement strand
TTAAGCCCTTCTTTCAAGAAGGGCTTAAGCGGGGTCCGGGGCAGAGCCCCGGCGTATCCTACTACATTATCTTCAGTTCCAGAAGATAACGGAGAAATACGTCACCGTGTTGACGCCGTTGATGTAGTGGATCCCGATCTTTTTCGTCAGCTCGACGACGCTGATGCCTGTGGACTCCATCGAGGGGGTCGCCAGCTCGGGGTGGCGGCAGGGCTCGTCGGGGTAGGCACACTTGGGGCAGATCGAGCAGCCGCCCGCGCCGAGCATGGCAAAATCTGCCCCGGCAGCACGCAGCGACTTCCGCAGCTTGTTGTCTATCTTGTAATGCGCTTCGCGGGCATCGGTCATGCCCTCAAAGTCAAAGCTGTCCTCCAGCTCGTGCCGCGTGGAGTATACCAGCGCGTGGGCATAGCTCCGGTACTTGTCGCGCAGATCCTCCCACGCACCCACACCGGGCGGGCAGGTCCAGCACTTGCCGTACATCCCGCACAGATTCTGCTCGCACGCCTTCCGCACCTCGGGGAGGAACGGGATCACCTTGGGGTCGATGAACGCGGACTCGTGAACGGAGCATTCCCCGTTCTTGCTTTCCACAATGAACGCTTCCAGAAGCGTCCGAACGTCGGTTTCTGCCATACTCAATCCTCCATTTCCGGGAACATCATGTATTCGATGAACCCGTCGTTGAATACCTCGGACTTCTCCAGATCAATGATCCGGCAGCCCTTTGAAAGCGCGGTCATGTGATCAAGGGCGGCGGGATCGCACAGCGCTGCGACCGCACCCTTGAGAGCAGTGTTGCCCGCAGGGACCAGACGCACAGGGAAGCAGTCCGGCAGCATCCCGATGGTGACGGCGCTGCGCGGATCCATGTAGTACCCGAGACCGCCCGCAAGGTACACCGTGCCGCCCGACGCCGTGAAGGACTCCGGCGTCATGCCGGCCTCGGCGAGCAGGGCTTCCAGCCCCGCCCTGATCGCGCTCTTGGCGAGCTGGACCTCGCGGATATCCTTCTGCGTCAGCTTGACGTCGGGCAGCGTGATGGCTTCATATCCGGCGGCGGTCTCCCACCGGCCGCACAGGTTGATATATCGATAGTCCTCATCGTCGTCTGCGTCGAGGTATCCGGTCTCATCCACGTCGCCGTTCTCCAGAAGACGCGCCGTGAAATCCAACAGACCGCTGCCGCACAGACCCTGCGCGGGAGCGTCGCCGATGGTGCGGAAGATCAGATCGTCACCGTCCGGCCGGACGGAGCAGACCGCTCCCGCCACGCCGCCCATGCCGCAGGAGATGTTCGCACCCTCGAGCGCGGGCCCGGCCGCCGTGGACGTACCGATCAGGTCACCGTCCCCGGTGTCCAGCACCATTTCGCCGTTCGTGCCGATGTCGAGCAGCAGCGCGGGGGACGCGGATCGACCGATCCCGCAGACGTGCATACCGGCGGTGATGTCGCCGCCGACAAACGCGGACACGGACGGGAGCAGCGTCACCTGCCCGACGGGCAGGCCCAGCTCTTGTCCGGTCATCACCTTGGCGTCCGTGAACGCGGGCGTGAAGGGGTAATGCCCCATGCCCGCCGGGGAGACCCCGGCGAACAGGTGCAGCATGGTCGCGTTGCCCGCGACCGTCAGCGGAGGCTGATCTTTGCCCGGCACGTCCGGGCTGAGCTTTGCGAGAAGATCGCGGACGGCGTTCAGTACGCAGGCCTGCAGGTCGGCAAGCTGACCGCGTGATGCCGCGCCGATGCGGCTGATGACGTCCGCACCGAACGCCTGCTGCGGGTTGAGGCAGGACGCCGACGCGGCGACGGCGCCATCCGGCAGGCTGACGCGCACGGCGGCGATGGTCGTCGTGCCGATATCGAGGGCAAAGCCGTATTTACCGGAAGCGGCGGCTGCCGACGTGCCGAGAGACAACCCGGTGCCGTCCATGGCACGCACCAGCACCTCGGCGCCGTCCGGCGGACAGACCGCCTGACAGGCAAGCACGGTGCCGTCTCCGTCGGGGGTCATGATCTTTCCGTCTTTGGTAACGAGCTGGCCGTTCAGAACGGTCACGCGGCATTTGCCGCAAACGCCCCGCCCGCCGCAGGGCGAGGACACGGGATGACCCATCCGCGCCAGCACGTCGGAGAGACGTTCACCGACGGCGGAAGGAGGGATCCGGACGGTCAGCGTTTTTTTCTCGTTTCGTTCTATCATGATTTACAGCTTGATCTTCTTGACTTCTTCGGCGTAATACTGCACCAGCTCGAACTTGGTGCCGGGCATCAGCCGGTGGTCGGGGCAGGGAATGAATCCGCCCAGCGCGGACAGCCGGGTCAGACGCTCGATTTCGCGGTCGACAGCCGCCTTGTCCTTGCGGAGCGCGGTCTTGTCCATGCCGCCGACGCCGCGCATCTCCGTGCCGTACTTTTCGCGCGCCGGACCGAACTGATCGCCCCACGTGCCGATCTCGATCGGGAACATGGTGTTGACACCGTTCTCGAACCACGTCGGCAGCAGCTGGCGGGTCACGCCGTCGCAGTCGAGGGAGATGATGTCGATGCCGTGCTTGTGGCAGAGGTCGTTGCGGCGCTTGTAGTGCTTGGCGCACAGCTCGTCAAAGATCTCGGGGGACATGAGGGAGCCGCTGTTATAGCAGATATCCTCCCAGTAGTGGCCGAAGTCGAACTTGGCCCCTGTGGACAGGATCGCGTCGGCGCACTGATACTGCATCTCGGCGTAGGTGTCCACGATGTCGGCCAGAAGGTCCTCGTCCTCGTCGTACATGAGGTAGGAGAGACCGACCAGCGAGGTGATGCTGCGGATCTCACCCATCACGGAGCCGAGATGGATGCCGATCGGCGTGTCGGTCTTTTCATACACATTTTCGTTGAACTGTCTGTAGAATTCAAGGTTGACGCGCTCGGGGCGGTACTGCATCTTGGGTCTGTACAGCGTTTCAAACGCCTCCCGGTCCTTCAGAAGGTAGTCGTCCTCCTCGGGGATGGACACGACGCCGGGATGGATGCGCTGGATCAGACCGTTTCCGTCCATCTCGCGGCGGGTGCCGTCCGGGAAGACCTCCAGCACCTTATGCTCAAAGCCGGGCATCAGACCGTTGGCCGACCCGCAGCAATGGTTCCAGTTGAAGTCCCAGCCGAGGATCTTGTCCAGCGCCTGATCCGCCGGACCGCCGTCGTACCAGCCCCGGATCGCCTCGGGCGGCAGCTTGCCCTGATCCACCCACTCCTGCAGAAGTTCCGGCCAGTAGCCGAAATGGACCGCGGGCATACGGTCAACGGGCTTGTAGTGCAGGATATTCATTGCTCTTTCTCTGTTTGTCATACGTTACTCCTTTACAAATGCGGGACACGGCAGATAACCGCCGCCCTCATGAGTCACCCTGGCCGTGTACTCCTTCAGAAGGGATACGTAGTCGCGGTAGTAGTCGATCGGCACGTCGGGCGGCGTCTGATGATCCACGCTCGGGATGACCTTGCCGGCCAGCGTCGACGGCAGAAGACGCTCGAATTCGCGCTGCATGGCTTCTTTGCCGAATTTCATGCACATCTTGTCGAAATGGCCGAGGAAGCACATCTGCGGCTGCTTCACGATGTAGGTGGACACGTCCACACCCGCCTGCCGTTCAAGCGGGAACATCCCGTCCGCGCCGACCGACGCGTACCAATCCACGGCGAGCGTGATGTCGCCGTCGGAGTCGATGAACACGGGGATGCCGTACTCGTGGATGACGGGGATGACCTGCCGGTAGAACGGCGCGAGGAACTCGTCGAACAGGTCCTTGGAGATCATCGGGCCGTTGTTGTAGCTCATGTCCTCGGCAAAGCTCATGAAGTCGAAGCGGAAGCGGTTGAATATGTAGCGGAAGACCTTGACCAGCCAGTCGGCGTAGTCCTGACAGATCCTCTTATAGAGGTCGGGGTAGTCGTAGAAGCTGTACAGGTGGTTCTCGATGCCGAACATGACGCGCGGGTACCAGAAGAAGCCCTCCACCGTGAAGAAGTGCAGGGTGTCGCCGCGGTCGTGCGTGGCCTTGAGGTAGTCGAAGTGTGCCTCGGGCAGCAGCGTCTCGGGCGCGGGGAACAGGGTCGGCCTGAGCTTTTCGTAGTCGTCCTCGTTCTCCATGATGCCGAGGCCCCAGCCGGGCGGCGGGGGCGTCAGGGCGGAGCGGGGACCGCCGATGTTGGTTTGCAGGCATTTATCGAGGCCGAAGTACGCCTGCAGCTGCTCGTAGCCGGCTGCCTCAGCAGGCAGACCGTCGGCGAGCCAGCGCTTGACGGTCAGATCCCACCACGGCGCCCACTCCATCGCGGGCAGCCTGTCAACGGGCCGGCCGGCCATGAACGCGGCAAAGCGTTCGGAAGAAGTCATGGTGTTCATGAAAAGACTCCTTTTACTGCGGGGCTGCCCCATTTCCATGAGACAGCCCCTCTGTTGGCATGATGTGATTTACTTGGTCAGGTAAGCTCTTGCCGCCTCGGCAGCGGAAGCCGCGTCGAGGGTGTAGCAGTCGGCGCCGATCTCATCGGCGTAGGTCTGGGTGACGGGCGCACCGCCGACCATGACCTTGACCTGATCGCGGATGCCGGCAGCCTTGAGGGCGTCGATGACGTCCTTCTGACCATACATGGTGGTGGTCAGCAGGGCGGACAGGCAGACGAGCTGCGCGCCGGATTCCTTGACCGCGTCAACGATCTTCTGGGGCTCGACGTCGACACCGAGGTCGATGCACTCGATGCCCTGACCCTCGATCATCATCTTGACGAGGTTCT